>CALCTH010000241.1 GCA_937893795.1 uncultured Myxococcales bacterium
TCCCCTCGAGGGCGCCAGCCTCGTCGCGTGCCGGCTGGAGACGGGCCGGCAGCAGCAAATCCGCATCCACCTCGCGGAGGCCGGTCATCCGCTCCTCGGGGAGAAGGTGTACGTTCGCGACCACCGGCGGGCGGAGCGCCCGGAGATCGCGGCGCCCCGGCCCATGCTCCACGCCTGCGAGCTCGGCTTCGCGCATCCGGAGGACGACGTGCCGGTGCGCTTCGAGGCGCCGCCCCCGCCGGACTTCCTCGCGGCGATCGAGGCGCGCGGCGGCACGGCGGGGGACTGGCGGAAGGTCGCCTTCGGGAGCCGGCGTTGAGGCGTCTGGCGGTCGCCCTCGCGATGCTCGCGTTGCTCGCGGCGGCCGGCGAGCGCGCCACACCGCACGTTCCCATCGCCGACGGGGAGCGCGTGCGCCGCGAAGGTGCGCGACTCTTCGTCGGTGAGCGGCCCTTTCACTTCGTGGGCGCCAACGTGGCCGTCATGCACGGCGCCGAGCGCCGCGAGGCCCTGGCGGAGACCCTCGATGCCGTCGTCGCCGACGGACTGGGCGTCGTCCGCGTCTGGGCCTTCGGGGAGGCGCGGGAGAACGACGGAGCGGCCTGGCGCCGGGATTATGCCTTTCGCCTCTGGCCCGACGTCTGGGTGGAGGAGAGCTTCGAGCTACTCGACCGCGTGCTCGCGGAGGCGCGCGCGCGGGACCTGCGCGTCATCCTCGTGCTCGCGAACCGATGGGGCGACTATGGCGGCTTCTCCCAGCTCGCACGCTGGGCGGGGCAGCCCCCGGCCGACACGCACCTCACGCCTGGCGAGCTCGACGCCTTCTACGCCTGCGAGGCCTGTGAGGCGCTCTACCAGGCTCATGTCCGCCGCGTCGTCGGCCGCGTGCACCCCGCGAGCGGGGTCGCCTACGCCGACGACCCGGCGGTCATGGCCTTAGAGCAGGTCAACGAGGTCAGTGCGGCCAGCGCCGCCGGGGCGGAGGCGATGCTCGCGTGGGTGGAGCGGCAGGCGGCGCTCGTGAAGGCGCTCGCCCCGGACACGCTCGTGAGCGCCGGGCACATCGGCTACCGGACGCTCCGCGAGCGGGACCAGTGGCGCCGTGTCGCCGCCAGCGCTGGCATCGACTACGCGGACTCGCACGCCTACCCGGCGGACGATCCGCGCATTCGAGGTCTCGGCGCCATGCGGAGCTGGATCGACGACCGGGCTCAGGTCGCCCAGCACGGCCTGGGCAAGCCCCTGGTCTGGGGCGAGGTGGGCTTCGCCGACCGCGCGCCCTCACTCCGGGGTCGTTCGCGCGCCGGCTGGATGGAGGCCTTCCTTCGCCAGGTGTGCCGGGACGGGAGCACCGGAGCGCTCGTGTGGATCTACGCGCACGGTGCGCCCACGGAGCCGGGCTCGCACATCATCGCGACGGAGCGCGCCCACGCCGGCGCCACGCGCGCCGTACTCCGGCGCTGGGCACGGCGGAACGCGACGTCTCCCCCGACGCCACGCAACCCGCGCCTCGGTGCCGCGGCGGGACCGGAGCCCCTCTTCGTTCCGCAGACGACCGTGGAGGGCGCGCCGGCGGGCGTCCGCTGGCGTCGCGACGGACCGGCCGCGTTGCAGGCCTGCTTGGCCCATGATGGCTTCCGCGTGGCGCGGGCCGAGGACGCCGGGGTCGCCACGCCGGAGGGCGGGCGGCCGCACCTCTACGCCGCTGGCCAGGGTCGCGTCGACTTCGTGCTGCGCTGGCCCGAGCTTCCGGCGCCGCCCACGCGGGTGGTGCTCCGTGCCCGGCTGAGCTCCGAAGTGCCGGGCCGCGACGCTGGGCCCGGCGAAGGCGCGCGCGTGCGCGTACGCTGGGGAGGCGTCGAGCTCGGCGTGCTGGATGCGCCGCCGGACGACGGCGACGGCGCCTGGCGTGAGCTCGTCGTGGAGGACGCGGCCTCTCTTCGGCGCCTTCATCGCCT
>CALCTH010000242.1 GCA_937893795.1 uncultured Myxococcales bacterium
ACGGAGGCGCCGCTGACCGTCAAGCCGCTGATCGAGCGCATGACCCGTGCGCAGCTGATGACGCTGATGGTGGGCGGCTTCGCGACCACCGCGGGCTCGGTGCTCGGCGCGTACACCGGGATGCTCGGCGGCGAGGACTCGGAGCCAGGCGTCGCCTTCGCCGAGGCCCGCGTCCACGACCCGTGGACCCACCTCCGCCGGGTCGACGCCCGGAAGGCTGACCCACTGCGTGGTGATGGCGTGGCGGTCCTTCTGACCGGCCGCCCCGACGTCGCGGGCCGCGACCCCGAGCGCCCGCGCGAGCCGGCGGATGGCCTCGCGGGTGCTGAGGTCACGCTTCTCGAGGTGTACGAAGCAATGGTCGCCTTCCCCCGCGGGCGCGTAGGCCGGGAGCTCCTCGACCCGGAAGTCCTCGGGCCGGTCCTTCGTCACCCCGGGGAGCGGCGCCGCGCCGAGGAGGGTCGGCGGCCGTAGGGCGCGCGCGTGCCGCGCGTCGTCGTCGCTCATGATCGCTCGCGTCCTCGCCCGCGCCGTTCGCGTCTCGCGCGCCACGCCCGCCGGCATTTCGGCGTGGACCGGGTGTCCTAGCGCAGGGTAGTTTGACGTCGAGGTGGGCCAGAAGCGCAAGGCGACCCGTGCCGACCGGGTCCTTCGGGAGGCGCAGCGGCTCCTCGAGGCGGGCGTCGCGGGGCAGGCCTTCCCCGGCGGCGCGGCCTGCATCGCCTGGCGAGACGGCGACGGTGAGGGGCTCGTCGAGGCGGCGTCGGGGCTCCTCGGCCAGGGCCTCGGCGCCACCAGCAGTCGAACGCCCTACGACCTCGCGTCGCTCACCAAGCCCGTCGTCGCCACGGCGGCGCTCCGCCTCGTCGAGGCCGGCACCCTCGACCTCGACGTGGTCGCCGAGACCGTGCTCACCGACGTGCGAGGAGGCGTGGCCGACGGGGCGACGCTCCGGCAGCTCCTCACCCACACGAGCGGCCTCGCGGCGTGGGGAGGGCTCTACCTCGACGTGCCTCACGAGATCGGCTCGCCGGCCGCGCGCCGCTGGCTGCTCAACGAGGCCGCGCGGCGGCCCGAGGACGTCGGCGAGGGTCGCGAGATCTACTCCGACCTCGGCTATATGCTGGCCGGCGAGGTCATCGCGCGGGTGGCGGCGGCGCCGCTCGACCGCGTCGTCACGCGCCTCGTCTTCGAGCCCCTCGGCGTCGAGGACGACCTCTACTACGCGGGGGCGCTCCCGGGGGACCGGCGGGCCGCGCTGACGCGCACCGCGGCGCCGACCGAGCGCTGCGAGTGGCGAAGCCGCATCGTTCGCGGCGAGGTCCACGACGAGAACTGCGCCGCCCTCGGCGGCGTCTCCGGGCACGCGGGGCTCTTCGGGCTGGCCCGCGGCGTCGCGCTCTACGGGCGGGGGCTCCTCGATGCCCTCGCCGGGCGAAGCACGTTCCTGCGGCCGGAGACCCTCGAGGACGCCATCGCCGATACGCCCGGCGGCGCCTACGGCCTCGGGTTCATGCGTCGCCCGCCGAGCGAAGGCAGCCCGGGTGGGGCCGCCGGCAAGCGCATGGGTCCGCGGACCTTCGGCCACCTCGGCTTCACCGGCACGTCGCTCTTCTGTGACCCGGACCGGGATCTGGCCGTCGCCCTGCTGACGAACCGCATCCACCCGAGCCGCGCCAACGAGAAGATCCGGGGCTTTCGGCCGGCCTTCCACGACGGCATCGTCGCGGCCTTCAGCTGAGCGGCGCGAGGGCCGCAGTGGCGCGGAGCCGGCCGGCGAGGCGCCCGTGGGTCTCGAAGGCCGTCTCGTTTCGGATGGCCCGGCGCAGCGCCCCCGGGTCGCCGAGGACGACCGCCAGGCGCTTGGCCCGGGTGAGCGCGGTGTAGACGAGCGCGCGGTGCAGCAGCACGCGATGCGAGCCATGGAGCACGAGCACCACCACGTCGAACTCGCTGCCCTGCACCTTGTGCACCGTGGAGGCGTAGGCGAGCGAGAGCGCATCGAGGTCTGCGTCGCCGTACTTCACCTCGCGCCCGTCGAAGCGCACGTAGGTGATGCCGCCCTCCTGCCGGGCGACCTCGCCGAGGTCGCCGTTGAAGACGTCGCGCTCGTAGTCGTTCCGGAGCTGCATCACCTTGTCGCCGGCGCTCACGCGGCCGACGCGTTCTTGGGCGAGGGTCGCGTTGGTGGCCTGCTGCAGCAGACGGTTCAGCTGCTCCGTTCCCGCCGGTCCGCGGCGCATGGGGGAGAGCACCATGACCTCGCGGCCGCCCACGCCGTAGGCCTTGGCCACGCGCTTGAGGACCTCGAGGAGCTGGCGTCCGATGGCGTCGGGGGCGCGGGCTCGTACGTAGAAGAGGTCCCCGGTGCCCCGCGTGTGCGCCGGCGTCGCCTCGGGAAGCGTGCCCGCGAGGATGGCGTGGGCCCCGCGGACGATGGCGCTCTCTTCGGCCTGACGGAAGACGCGGTCGAGGCGAACGAGCGTGCCGACCTCGCTCGCGATCAGGTCCCGGAGCACGGCGCCGGGGCCCACGGGCGGGAGCTGGTCGACGTCGCCGACGAGCACCAGCCGCGACGAGGGCGCGACGGCGCGCACGAGGCGCTCCGCGAGGCGTACGTCGAGCATCGAGGCCTCGTCGACCAGCACCAGCTCGACGTCGAGGGGCCGCTGCTCGTCGCGCTGGAAGCCCCCGGTGGCCGGGCTCCACTCCAGCAGTCGGTGGAGTGTCTTCGCCTCCGCGCCGGTGGCCTCGGAGAGCCGCTTGGCGGCGCGTCCCGTGGGCGCCCCGAGAGCGACGCGGCGACCGAGCGCTTGCTGCGCGGCGACGAGCGCGCGCACCGTCGTCGTCTTGCCGGTGCCCGGTCCGCCGGTGAGCACCATCAGGCCCGCGCTCAGACTGACCTCCACGGCTTCGCGCTGGCGCTCGCTCAGCGTCTCCGCGTCGGTGGCTTGCGCGACGGCCCACGCGGCCCGTTCGGGCGTGGTGCGCGGCCGCGCCAGCCGCGCCAGCCGCTCGGCCACGATCCGCTCGGCGCGGTGGAGCGGCGGCAGGTACACGTCGCCCTCGTCCCGCATGGCGAGGCCGCGCCCTTCGAGGCTCTCGAGGGAAGCGGCGAGGGCGTCCGCCGGCACGTCCAGGGCGAGCGCGCGCGTCGTGAGCTCCTCCGCCGGAAGAAAGACGTGCCCTTCGTCGCTCGCCTTGGCGAGGAGGTGGAGCGTGGCCGCCGCGGCGCGCCGCGGGTCGCCGGGGCCGATGCCGACGGAGCGGCCGATGGCGTCGGCGGGCTTGAAGCCGATGCCCTTCACCTCCTCCGCGACGAGGTAGGGGTCCTCGCGGAGCACGCGCGCGGCGTCGGGGCCGTAGGCGCTGTGGATGCGTCGCGCGGTGGCCGGTCCGAGGCCGAGGGCGTGGAGGTAGGCCAGCGCCTCGGCCTCCTGGAGGCGGCTCCGCACGGCGTCGGCGATGGTCGTCGCGCGGCGTGGGCCGATGCCCTCGACTTCGCGCAGGCGCTCGGAGGAGCGCGCGATCACGTCCAGGGTCTGGTCGCCGAAGCGGGCGACGAGGCGCGCCGCGAGGCCCTTGCCGATGCCCGAGACGAGGCCCGACGCGAGGAAACGCTGGATGCCCTCCGCCGTCGCCGGGACCACCGGCGTGAAGCTCTCGACGCGGAACTGCCGGCCGTGGATCGCGTGCTCGGTGTAGCGCCCATGGAGCCGGAGCGTCTCGCCGGTCGCGGGGCGTCCGAGCTCGCCGACGGCCGTGAAGGCCTCGCCGTCGCCCTCGCGATGCAGGCGCACGACCGCGAAAGCGCCATCGGCCGCCGCGTAGGCGAGCTCGTCGACGACGCCCGTCACCGAGTCCACGCGGCGCTCGGCGTGAGCGAAGGTGTTCTGGCGAGGCGCGGCCGCGGGCTTCGGCGTCGCGTTCGGCATCAGGGAGCGCCCGGCGTACAGGGACCGACGCTCCACTGGCCTGCGCGTCGCTCCGGCGCCGCGTTGCGGAGGCAACGCCCACTGCCCGTGGCCTGCGCGGGCGCCGCCGCGAGGCGACGGTTCAGCGCGTCGCGTAGCAACACGGGCTCGCCCGCGTTCGTGAGCCCCCCGCTGGCGAGGGACGTTCCGATGCGCAGGAGCGGGACGCCCGCGGGGATCGGCTCGGGGCTCTCGGCGGGCACGAAGGCGTCGGCGACGACGAGGGCACGGCCGCCCGGGGCCAGAACGAGCGGCGGCAGTGCGTCGCCGGGAGCGTCGGGGGCGTCGGCGAGCGTCAGGGCGTCGAGCGCGACGGGCACGTCACCGTAGTTTAGCACCTCGACCCACTCCTGACGGGGCTCTCGCCCCACGGGATCGCTGCAGACCTCCGCGAGGGCCAGCGCGGGCAGCGGCGGCGTCGTGGCGAGCGTGAGGGTGCGCTCGAGCGTCGTGCCGTCGAGGCCGACGAGGCGGAGCGAGGCCGGAAGCTCCGTCGCTGGCGGCAGCTCCGTGAGCACGAGGAGGGCCTCGCCACGGGGCGCGGCTTGGCGCAGCGTGCGGCCCTCGGCGCGGAGCCATACCCGCACCGGGGCGCTGGCGACGACGCGAAGCACGACGCTCGCATCGTCCGCTCGGACGCAGGTGCCTTCCGCCGCCCGCTCCTCCCGTGTGCACGTGAGCGGCAGGAGCGCGAGCGGGGGTGCGCTCTCCGTCACCGTGAAGCCGGTCTCCCGTGGACCCACGGCCCCGCCGGTCCAATCGCGCAGCGTCGCGGGGACCAGGAGCCGGTGGGGGCCCGGCGTGAGCGGGCCGTCCCAGCGCAGCGTGACGCAGGTTCCCTCGGCCCAGCCGAGCGCTTCGCAGTCAGCGCTGCTCGTCTCGCCGGGAACGGCCCCCCCGGGACCCGAGAGGCCGAGGCCGGCCTGGCCCTCGAGCGCGTCGTCGAAGTGGAAGGCGGCGTCGACGAGCGCGCTGGGTACGCCCGCGACACCGTCGGGCGGCCACGTGGCGACGAGCGTCGCGCCCGCGCGCTGCGACGCCACCCGGCCGCTCCCGACGGTCGCGGCCCCGAG
>CALCTH010000243.1 GCA_937893795.1 uncultured Myxococcales bacterium
GCCTCGAAAATGCTTCCTGAGCTCCTTCGTTCTCTGAGAGTGCCGGTCGGCTTTGGTGGTGCTCACGGTCACGCACCCTGCGACGCGAGCTCGACGGGACAGCCGCGCGGCCGGCACACGTCCTCGTCGCAGAAACGGCAGGTTCGGAGCGCCTCTTCACGCGTCGTCGGACGTCCCTGCAAGAGCTCCGAGAGCGACGCCTCCATCGCGTCCTTCGACGCCGCGGGCAGCTCGGCGACGAGCGCGTGCAAGGTCGCCGACCGCGCGGCCAGCAGCGCCCGCCGGGTGCGTCGCCCCTTCGCGGTGAGGTGGAGCCGCGTCGTCCGTCGGTCCTGCCGATCGCGAACACGGCGAACGGCTCCCCTGCCTTCGAGGCGGTCGACGAGACGCACCGTGGCCGAATGCGAAAGGCCGAGCACGCGGCTGAGCTCGTCCACGGACTGACCGTCGTGCGAGCCGGCGCTGATGATCGCCGCCGAGCCCGAGCCCGAGACGTCCGCGTCCAGCAGCGCGTCGCGGACCACCGTCGCGACGGCGCCGAGGAGATTGACGAGTCGAGCGTCTTCGGAGTGCATATATATATGCATCATACATATTTATTCGTGCGCAGCAATCGGAACCCACGCGTCGGGACCTCGGCAACGATGGCCGACTCGGTCGACCCCGACAGGACTGCAAGGGAGGCCCTCGCCGCTGCCCGTTCCGGAACGCGAGGCTTCGCTTTACCTCCCTGTCGCCGCTGCTTTGCACCCGCCCAGGTGCGCCCTCGGCGGCGAAGGAAGGTCCCATGCGTACGTTCTCTCTCTGGATTCTCCTGGCCGCGTGCGGGGGTGCCCCCTCGCCGGCCGCCACCGCCCCAATCCGCGGGGAGCAAGCGCGGTCAGGCGCCTCGAGCAGCGCGCCACGTGCCGCGGAGGATCGCGGGGACACGCCGCTCCGGCTCCTCGACTTCGTCGTGATGAACGAAGGCTATGGGCCCGCGGACCGCGCCGCGTACACGGCAGAGGTCCAAGCCATCGCCCGCGCCCACGGCGTCACGCTCGCCCAGTCCTACCGCGTCGACCAGGTGATGGCCGGCGAGGTGGACGGGGTGCTGGACGTGAACATCTGGCGCGTTCCAGGTCCCGAGGCGCTTCAGGCGCTGGGCGAAGACCCGCGATACCAGGCCCTGACGCGGCTCCGTGACCGCATTCACGACATGTCGAAGCTGACGCTCTACCTCGCCGAGCCGGTCACCGAGGTCGGCCAGCTTCGCTCGGAGCACGTGCTCGTGGACCTCGTGTTCTTGAACGAGGGAGCGGACCTTCGGGAGCGCGCGTCGTACGTCAGCGACATCACGCCCATCGCGCGCCGCCACGGCGCCCGGCCGGTGCAGACCTACCGCATCCTCCGTCACCTCGCCGGACGCGGCGAAGGCGCCGTCGAGCTGAATCTCTGGGAGGTGGACTCGCCCGGGGCCTTGCAAGCCACGCTCGCCGATCCCGACTATCAGGCGCATATCGCGCGACGCGATCGCATTCACGACATGGGCCGGCTCACCATGATGCTCGCCCACGGGGAGCCGCGATGAGCTCGCCGCGCAAGGTCGCCCTCGTCACCGGAGCCACCTCGGGCATCGGCCGCGCCGCGGCGAAGGCCTTCGCGGGGCGCGGCGACGCGGTCGTCTTCAGCGGCCGGCGTGAGGCCCTCAGCGACGCGCTGGTCGCGGAGCTCGCCTCCGAAGGTGGCGACGCGCTCTTCGCGGTCGGCGACGTGGCGAAGGAAGCCTCGCCGGCGGGGACCTGCTCGGACGCCTTCGACCGCTTCTTCGGCCACGACGAGGCCGCCATCGCCGCCTTCGCGGAGCAGCACGCGCTCCGCCGTATCGCGGAGCCGGAAGAGGTGGCGCGCGTCGTGCTTTGGCTCTGCGGGCCCCGCGCATCCTTCGTGACCGGGCAGAACGTCGTCGTCGACGGTGGGCTGACCACGCGCTGAGCCGTGCCCAGACGCTGGCGGCCGCTCGAGATTCGCGCGACGGTCGGGGCCATGGCCCGGAGGCTTGGATGGGATGACGTCCGCGTGTTCTTGGCCGTGGCCACGCACGGCTCCCTCCCGCGTGCCGCCGAGGCCATGGGCGTGAGCGATGCGACGGTGTCCCGGCGACTCGGGGCCCTCGAAGCGAACGTCGGGGGCCGGCTCTTCGACCGCAGCTCGACCGGCCACGCGCTCACGGCCCTCGGCGAGCGCGTGTTGCCCATGGCCGAGAACATGGCGCGCGAGATGGACGCCTTCGCGATGGCCACCCAAGGCGCCGACGGGCGCCTGGAAGGGCCCATCGTGGTCACGTGCCCGCCGACGCTCATGCACACGCTGGTCTTTCCCATCGTGGCGGAGTTCAGCCTGGCCTACCCGAATGTTCAGCTGGAGCTTCGAGAGCCCGCGGCCGTGGAGCGCCTCGACCGTCGCGTCGCCGACGTCGCCTTCCGGGTGACCAACCACCCGGCGGCGGGTCTCGTGGGCCGCCGGCTCGTACGCCTCGCGTACGCGACCTACCGGCGTCCCGAGGCCCCCGACGCCTGGGTCGGATGGACGGAGCGTCGGGGAGAAGCCGCCTGGCGCGCGGGTCCCCACGCCCACTGGCCGGTGACGCACCGAAGCTCGTCGAGCTGGGGCGTATTCCTCGCGGCCCGAGCCGGTCTCGGTGCAGCGCGCATCGAATGCTACCTCGGCGACGAGGCGCCTGAGCTCGAGCGAATCGACGGGGCCTTTTTCGAGCGGCAGGTGTGGCTGCTCCATCACGCGGGGCTCCGCGGAACGGCCCGGGTGCGCGCCTTCGTCGAGCTGGCCGCCAAGCGCGTCGTGGCCCAGCGTCCGCGCATCGAGGCCGACGCGACGGCCTTCCGCCGCGAGCCCTGAGCCGCGTTCAGTAGATCTTCGGCACGTAGAGCTCGTCCGGGAGGACCTTGCGCTCGTACTCGGGATCGTAGACACGCTCCGGCAGGTCGACCCCGTCCTGCGGGACCTCCTCGTAGGGAAGCTGCGAGAGGAGGTGCTCCATGCAGTTGAGGCGCTCGCGCTTCTTGTCGTTGCCCTCGACGATGAACCACGGCGCCTCGGCGATGTTCGTTCGCTCGAACATCGCCTCCTTGGCCTTCGTGTAGTCCTCCCAGCGGATGCGCGATTGCAGGTCCATCGGGCTCAGCTTCCACTGCTTCATCGGATCGTGGATGCGCATCAGGAAGCGAAGCTGCTGCTCCTCGTCCGTGATGGAGAACCAGTATTTGATGATGGTGATCCCCGAGCGGACGAGCATGCGCTCGAACTCGGGCACGGAGCGAAAGAACTCCTCGACCTCGTCCTCGCTCGCGAAGCCCATCACGCGCTCGACGCCGGCGCGGTTGTACCAGGAGCGATCGAAGAGGACGATCTCACCGCCTGCCGGCAGGTGCGGCACGTAGCGCTGGAAGTACCACTGGGTCTGTTCCCGGTCGCTCGGCTTCGGCATCGCGACGACGCGACAGCTCCGTGGGTCGAGGCGCTGCGTGATGCGCTTGATGACCCCGCCCTTCCCCGCCGCATCCCGCCCCTCGAAAATGACCAGGAGCTTGCTGCCCGTGTGCTGTACCCAGGTCTGCATCTTGATCAGCTCCGCCTGGAGCCGGAGCAGGTTCCGCAGGTAGACCCGGGGGTCGAGGGAGTTCGGGTGGGCCCGACGGTAGAGCTCACGGAGCTCGCGAGAGAGCGCCGGCTCGGGGAGCTCCATCTCGAGGGTCTCGTCGAGCTCTGCTTCGACCCACTCCAGCTCTGCCTCGTCGACCATGACCCGCCCTTCCGGCCGGACCCTGCCGGCGCGCGGGGATGCTAGTCCCCGCGGCGCGTCCCGGGCGGTGTACCCGGCCACGCTCAGCCATGCACGACGGTCACCAGCGGCCCCGTGAGCGGCGCCCGCTGGGCCGCGTCGCGGATCGAGGCCGGGGCCCCGACGAGCGCGCTGAAGCCGAGCACCGCCAGGCCCAGCACGGCGAGGGCGGCGGCCCAGCTCGCGCGGCGGCCCGCATCGCTCGGCGCCGAGAGCCGGCCCCTGCCCAGCCTCACCCTCACCGCCGAT
>CALCTH010000244.1 GCA_937893795.1 uncultured Myxococcales bacterium
GGCCGTCTGGAGCCGCGTCGATGGGCCCCTCGGGCTGCTCCAACGCATCGAGCGCCATCCCCTCGGGGCGCCGATCGCCGTCGTGCCGAACGCCGAGCGGGTGCGCGAGCTCCTCCTGGCGCACTTCGGTGCCCAGCAGATCGGCGGCGTGCACGTGACGCGACGCATCGGTGAGGCAGGGGAGATCGACAGCCTCGAGGCCTATCAGCCGGGCATGGATCTCCGCCAGGTCGACTGGAAGAGCTCCGCCCGGCACCAGGCGCTCCGGGTGCGTCGGCATCGCATGGAGCAGAACCAGCGTCTGCTCCTGGCCATCGACACCGGCCGGCTCATGGCGGACCCGATACACGGCGTCGAGCGCCTGGACCACGCCATCCACGCGGCGCTGCTTCTCGGGCAGGTGGCGCTCCGCGGCGGCGACCTCGTCGGACTGCACGCCTATGGCGCGCACCCCGTGACCTGGGAGGCGCCGCGCGGTGGGCTGCGGCACATGACGCGCCTGCGTCGCGCCCTCGCGAGATTGAAGAGCGCGCCCGAGGAGACGAACCACGTGCTCGGGCTGCACGCGCTCGTGGGGCGCCTTCGGCGCCGCGGTCTCGTGGTCGTCTTCACCGAGTTCAGCGACCCCACGACCGCCGAGCTCATGGTGGAGCGCGTGGCGCACCTGACGCGGCGGCACCTCGTGGTCTTCGTGGCCCTCGACGACCCGGCCATCGAGGCCCCGCTCGACACGATGCCCGCCGCGGGCGCCGACGTGGCGGCGGCGGTCGTGGCCTCGGGCATCCGCGCCGACCGGGAGCGCGTGCTGAGGCGCCTCCGGCGCTCCGGCGTCGACGTGGTGAGCGGCCCGCCGGGGCCCGCGGCGCTGGCGCTCCTCGAGCGCTACGTGCGCATCAAGCGCCGGGGGCTCATCGGATGAGCGACGCGGGCGCACGTGGCGCGGCGCCGCGCTCGGTGGCCTTCCGCCGGGAACGCGAAGCGCTCTGGTTCGAGCTCGACGCGCTCGTCGACAAGGCGCTCCGGCGAGGCCTCGGCTCCCTCGACGCCGAAGCGCTTCACCGGCTCCCGGTGCTCTACCGGTCGACGCTCGCGAGCCTCTCCGTCGCGCGGCGCACGGCGCTCGACCAGGCCCTCGTACGCTATCTCGAAGCGCTCTGCGCCCGGGCCTACCTCGCCATCTACGGAAGCCAGCGTTCCGTCCGCGGGGCCGTGCGCGAGGCCTTGCTGGTGACCTTCCCGCGCATGGTGCGCGCGCTCCGCGTCGAGGTGGCGCTGAGCGTGGCCATCACCACCGCCGGGGCCGTCATCGCCTGGATGCTCATGGACGTGGAGCCCGGCTGGTACGACGCCTTCGTCGACCCGGGCCTCGCGAGCGGGCGGGACCCGCACGCGACCACCGAGGCGCTGCGCGAACCCCTCTACGGAGGCGGTGAGGGCGCGCTCGCGACCTTCGCGAGCTTCCTCTTCGTGCACAACGCGGGCATCGGCATCATGTGCTTCGCCCTCGGCTTCGCGGCGGGCATCCCGACGGCGCTGCTGCTCTTCACGAACGGGCTCATGCTTGGGGCGTTCCTGCAGCTCTACGCCTCGCGTGGGCTGCTCTTCGAGCTCGTCGGCTGGCTCCTCCCGCACGGGATCCCCGAGATCGGCGCCGTCGTGCTCTGCGGCGCGGCGGGGCTTCACGTGGGCCGGGCGCTCATCGATCCCGGTCGGCATACGCACGCGGACGCGCTGCTGCGCGCCGGGCGCCGCGCGTCGATGGTCGTCGTCGGCTGCGTCGTGCTCTTCGCCATCGCCGGCGTCGTCGAGGGCGTCTTCCGGCAGGTCGTGACCGACGATGGGCTCCGCTACGCGCTGGCCCTCTTCAACGGCCTCTGGTTCTTCGGCTGGCTGCTCCTCGGCGGGCGACGGCGGGGGGCCACGTGAACGAGTCGCTCGAGATCGTGGGCCCCGAGGGCGTGCCCCTCCGCTTTCCCGCGGCGAGCCTGCCGGAGCGGGCCTCGGCCTTCTTCTTCGATCTCTTCGTGATCGGCTGCGGCATCGGCGCGCTCGTCCTGCTGCTCATCGGCGCGGCGGGCTTCGGGGTGGGTTTCCCGCTCGTCCTGATCGGATTCTTCGTGCTCCGGCACTTCTACTTCGCGCTCTTCGAGCTGCTCTGGCGCGGCGCGACGCCGGGGAAGCGCTTGCTCCGGATTCGGGTGATCAGCCGGGACGGCCTCGGGCTGCGCCCGGAGGCGGTCTTCGCCCGAAACCTCGTGCGCGACGTGGAGCTCTTCGTGCCGCTGGTCGTGCTCTCGGCGCCGGAGCAGGTGATGGGCCCAGCGCCGGGGTGGCTTCGCCTACTGATGGGCCTCTGGGTGCTGGTCATGGCCTTCATGCCGGTGCTGACCCGCGAGGGCACCCGCGTCGGCGACCTCGTGGGCGGTACGCGGGTGGTGCGGGTCCCGGCGGCGGACCTCGTGGCGGACGCGGCCGACCGAAGCTCGACCGCGCCGGCGGCCTTCACCGAGGCGCAGCTCGCCCACTACGGCGAGAAGGAGCTCGAGACGCTGGCGGACCTGCTTCGCCGCTTCGAAGAGCGGCGGGCCGAGCTTTCGGACCTCTACGTTGTCTCGACGACCATCGCCCGGAAGATCGGCTACGCCGGGGACCAGCCGGCCCAGGACCCGCCGCGCTTCCTCCGCAGCTTCTACCAGCACCAGCGCGCGGCGCTCGAGCGGCAGCTGCTCTTCGGCACGCGCAAGGCGAGCAAGCTGGACGGCGCGCGGCGGGGGTAGCGCGCCGCGGCGTCGGCCACGTGGCCCGTCGAGCCGTCGCGGGTGCCCTCGGGCCCTCGCCGTCCACTGCCCGGGCAGGGCGCCCCAAGGGCATTCCCACTCGTGGGTCCGGGCATCACGGCTGCCCGTTCGCTCTCTCCGGCGCGGCAGCGGCGACGCGCGAGCGCGTCCCGGAGGCCACGGACGGGGAGCTTCCGGCTGCGCGATGCACCGAAACTAGGCGCAAAAGTGCTCTGGCACGGGGGACGCAACCCGGAGCGAACATGGACCTCGCCCGCTCGCTTCGAAGCGCCCTCGCCGCTCTCACCCTGCTCGCTGGCTTGGCGAGCGCGCGCCCCGCGGCCGCCAGCGCGGCGGGCTCCCTCCGCGCGTTGAGCCCGGACCGGACGCTGCTCGGGGCGTGTCCTCTCGAGCGCACCGACGTCCGTATCGAGGTCGCCGGGGGCATCGCGCGCTCCGTCGTGCGCCAGCGCTTCCGCAACCCCTTCGATGGGCCGATCGAGGCGGTCTATGCCTTTCCCCTCCCGGAGGACGCGGCGGTGCACGCGATGGAGATGCGCGTCGACGACCGCGTGGTCCGCGCCCAGCTCATGCGGCGCGCGGCGGCCCGGGAGAGCTATGAGGGCGCGCGGCGCGCCGGACGGACGGCCAGCCTGCTGGAGCAGGAGCGCCCCAACGTCTTCACCACCTCCGTCGCCAACGTACGTCCCGGTCACCCGATCAGCGTGACGCTCACCTATGTCCACGAGGTGCCCTACGAAGACGGTCACTATGGCCTCGTCTTTCCGATGACCGTCGGGCCGCGCTTCGTCGGCGGCGACCCGACGGGACATGCAGGGACGGGCTGGGCCGCCGATACGGACGCGGTGCCCGATGCTTCGCGGATCACGCCGCCCGTCGCCCCCGCCGGCGCGAGCGGATATCACGTCACGCTGGAGGTGGAGATCGACGCCGGCGTCCCGATGGGGATGCCGACCGCGACCACCCACGGCATCGCCATCGCTCGCCGTGACGCCAACTGTGTCCGTGTCGTGCTCGAGCCGCCGCAGCGAGCTCCCGACGCGGACTTCGTGCTCCGCTGGCCCGTCGCACCCGCGCGCGTCGCCTCGGGCGTGCTCGCCCACCGACGCGACCCGAGCCGGCCGGGCTACCTCTCGCTCGTCCTCCAGCCCGATCCGGCGCCCCCGGCCGAGGAGATCACGCCGAAGGAGATCGTCTTCGTGCTCGATACCTCCGGTTCCATGAGCGGGCGTCCCATGGAGCTCAGCAAGGCCCTCATGCGGAAGCTCCTCGAGGACCTGCATCCGGCGGACACCTTCGGCGTGCTTCGCTACGACGAGGCCACCAGCGCGCTCTCCCCGGCGCCGCTCCCGAACACGGCCGCGAATCGCCAGCAGGCGCTCCGCTACGTCGCCGCGCTCGCCGGCTCCGGGGGAACCGACGCGCTCGCGGGCGTGCGCGCGGCCTTCGCCTACCCGAGCGACCCGGAGCGTCTCCGCGTCGTCGTCTTCCTCAGTGACGGGTATGTGGGCAACGAGCGGTCCATCCTCGCGGAGATCCAGCATCGCATCGGCGACGCCCGCCTCTTCGGCTTCGGGGTTGGGTCGAGCGTCAATCGCTACCTCCTGGAGGAGATGGGCCGCATCGGCCGCGGCACGACGGCCATCGTCACGCTGGAGGAGAACCCCGAGGAGCAGGTCGAGCGCTTCTACCGTCGCCTCCAAAGCCCCTACCTCACGGAGCTACAGGTGGCCTGGGAGGGCCTCGACGTGACCGACGTGCAGCCGGCGCCGCTGCCCGACCTCTTCGCCGGGCAACCGCTCCAGCTCCTCGCGCGCTACGGCGCGCCGGGGACCGGCCGCGTGCGCATCACCGGCCGGCTGGCCGGGGCGCCTTATGAGCACGTCCTCCCCGTGACGCTGCCCGCGCAGGAGGGCGCGCACGCGGCGCTCGCCCCGCTCTGGGGACGTGCGCGCGTCGCCGAGATCGAGCGCGGCCTGCACGGCGAGGGCCAGGGCTCCCGGCGCGACGCCGAAGAGAATGCGCTCGTCGCCGTCGCCCTCGAGCACGATCTGCTGACGCGGCTCACGAGCTTCGTCGCCGTCGAGCACCGCGTGGTGGTCGACCCTTCGGGCGGCGAGCCACGTCTGGTGGCCGTGCCCGCCGAGCTGCCGCGCGGCGTGAGCGCCGAAGGCGTCTTCGGCGCGGATCTCTCGCTGGCGCGCTTCCAGCCCGGGGACCCGGAGCTTCGCGTGGATGCACCCGCAGACGCGCGCTCCGTGGTCGCTCTCTTCCCCTTCGCGGAGTCGAAGGAGCTTCGCTTCGAGCCGCGCCTCGGACGGTGGACGGCCCGCTTCCTCGTGCCCCGCGGCACCCCGGAGGGGAACTACCGCATCGAGATCCTCGTGACGCTCGCGGACGGGAGCCTCGAGCGGCTGGTCGAGCGCTACACCGTCGACGCGTCGGCTCCCGAGGTCGCGCTCGAGCTCGACGGCCCCGCGCGCCCTGGCGCGACGGTGCGCGTGCTGGCGCACCAGCGCTTCACGGAGGCGGATCGCGCGCTCCACGGCCGCCGACGTCGCGTGAGCATCCGGAGCGACGTGTCGCGGCTGCGGGTGACGGCAGGAGAGGGGGGCACGTCGGTGTCGGTATCGCTCCGCCTCGTGGAGCCAGGCGTGTGGGCCGGCGAGCTCACCGTTCCCGACGCGGCGACGGAGCTCCGGCTACGCGTCACGGCCTACGACGTGGCCGGCAACGGTGGCACGCGCGTGCATCGCTTCCCCGTGCTCGCGCCGCCCGCCGGGAGCCCGGTGATCTCGCGAGAGCTCATGTCCACCCCGTCCGCCGCGAGGGGACGATGATCGCCGCCTTGGGGGTGCTCGCGCTCCTGGCGAGCACGGCCGACGTACGGGCGCTCGCCTCCGATGGGGACGTCGTCTGGGCGGGAACCACCGGGGGGCTCGTGCGCGTCGACGGGGAGGGTGCGCGGGTCTTCACGCCGCGCGAGGGACTCCCGGACGGGACGGTGCGTGCCCTGCTGGTCCAGGGCGACGCGCTCTGGGTGGGCACGGACCGAGGCGTCGTCCGCTGCCACTCGGTGCCGGCCTTCGCCTGTGATGCTCCTCTGGCACGCGGCCACCGCGTCGAGGCGCTCGCTCTCCACGAAGGCGCGCTCCTCGTCGGGACCACACATGGTCTCCTCGTCCAGCAGGCCGACGGCGCGCTCGTCCAGGACCCGCGCGTCGGCCGCGCGGCGAGCGTCGTGAGCTTCGAGGGGACGCTCCACGTCGCGTCCCCCGGGACCGGGCTCGTGCGCCTCGGAGCGGGGGAGGCCGAGCGCCTTCCTGGCGACCGCCTCATGTGGGACCTCGCCGTGCACGGCACCACCCTCTACGCCGCCACGAGCCGAGGGCTCGAGGCCTACCGCGATGGGAGGCGTCGGTGGGATGCCCGGACCCGTGCCTCCCGAGACCTCGCGGTACGGGACCTTCGCGTGGTCTCCGTGGTGGGGGCGGACCTCGCCATCGGGTCCTGGGGAGGCGGCAGTCACCGTTGGAACGGCGAGGCCTTCGTTCGCGTGGGGCCGGGCGACGCGCGGGTGCAGGCGCTCCACCGCGGAGCGGCGGGCTGGTTCGTCGGCACACCGGCAGGCCTCGCCGGGGATGCGCCCGTGAACCTCTCGGCCCTGGGCGCCGCCCTGCCCTCGAACGACCTGAGCGCGCTCGCGCGCACCGAGGAGGGGCTCTTCATCGGGACCTTCGATTCGGGCCTCGTTCTCCTGAGACCCGATGGAGTCCTCGTGTGCTTCGACGAGGCGGGCGGCCTCCTCGACGATCGCATCAACCGCCTCGCCGTCGACGCGGAGGGGGACCTCTGGGTGGCCACGGAGCGTGGCGTGGTCGAGCGCGAGGGCGATGGCTTCGCCCTGCGCGGCCTCCTCGACCGTCACGTCTTTGCCCTCGCCTTCGCCGAGGGGGCCATTCATGCCGGCGTGGGGCGGGACAGCTACCGCTGGGATGGTGGGGACTTCGTGCGCGTCGCCCACCCGGGCGATCGGCCGCAGGACTTCGTCGCGGCAGAGGGTCGCCTGGTCGTCGCCACGGCCGAAGGGCTCGCCGCCCGCGATCCCGCGGGCGCCTGGACGCTCAGGACCCTGGAGACCGGGCTCACCGACGACTGGGTCACCGCCGTCGCGTTCGTCGGCGACACGCTCGTCGCGGGGACGTACGCCCGTGGCCTTCAGCGCATGAGCTCCAGCGGCCGGGTGGAGGTGCTGCGCGAGGACCTGTGGGTGAATGCCGGCGCCCTCGTCCCGCTCGGTGCGGAGGATCTCGCCGTGGGCACGCTCGACGACGGCCTATGGCTCTTCCGCGGCGGCGCATGGACCCGTGTCGGCACGCGCGAGGGGCTCCCGGACGACGACGTCACCGCCGTCGTTTCCGGTGGCGACGGGCTCCTCTGGGTCGCGACGCGCGGCGGGCTCGCGCTGCTGCGGGTGGGCCCTTCTCCGGCGCGCGTTCGCGCCGGCCACCACGCGCCGTCAGCCGAGGCTCGGGTCGACGAGGAACTTCTCGCCCGTCGCCTTTCGCTCGTAGGCGCGGGCCGTCTCCGGGTCGATCATCTCGCTCAGACCGATGGTCCGCGTGTAGTGGCTGGCGAAGATGCCGTTTCGCTCCTCGATGGCGTAGCGCCGCATGGCGACCATGCGCTCGAGGCCGGCGGCCTGCAGCCGCGGCGTCAAGAGCCAGCCGCCCACGCCCCAGTACATCCCGTGGCTCGGCGTCAGCTCCGTCGGGCGGAGGTCGAGGCGGCCGTAGATGTAGACCTGCTTGTGCACCGGCGTGCCGTAGATGCTCGCCTCGTGGCCGCTGCGCAGGAGCGCCTGCTCCATGGCCGTCAGCATGGTGCTCGCCATGGTGCCGCCGCCGATGGCGTCGAAGCCGAGCGTCGCGCCGGTCGCGGCGCACGCGGCGATGAGGTCACCCATGAAGCTCTCCCTCGAAGAGTCGACGACGTGCTCGACGCCCAGCCCCCCGAGCAGCGCCCGCTGCGCCTCCTTCCGCACGATGGCGACGAGCGGCACGCCTTCCTTGGCGCAGAGCTTCGCGAGCATTTGTCCGAGGTTCGACGCCGCCGCCGTGTGCACGATGGCCTGGTGGCCTTCCTCGCGCATGGTCGTGAGGAACGCCTGCACCGTCATCGGGTTCACGAAGAGCGAGGCGCCCTCCGCCGGCGCCGCACCCTCGGGCAGCGGCATGGCCTCGCGGGCCTTCATCACCCGGTGCGTGCGGTACATCTGACCACCGACGAGGGTGACCGTCGCCCCGAGTGAGGCCTCGGCGCCCGCACCCGCCGCCACCACGACGCCCGCGCCCTCGTTGCCCGCCGGCAGCTTCTTGCCCGCGCGCGCCGCCGCCATGCGCCGGAGCGCCGGTCGGACGTCGGCGACGAGCGCCGGATGACCGCCCACGGTCTCGCTTCGAAGCGTCTTCATGTCCGCGGGCCCGAGGAGGAGCCCTAGGTCACTCGGGTTGATGGGGGCGGCCTTCATCTCCACGACGACCTCCCCCGGGCCCGGCTCGGGTACGTCCAGCGGCTCGAGGGAGAGCACGAGGCGATGGTCGTCGGTCACGGTGGTGAAGAGCTGGCGTGCGTCGCTGAAGGTCATGCCTCCTCGTTGTTGCTCGCGCGCGGCTGCGGCAACCCGGCGCCCTCGCGTCGGCGATCCCGCCTGCCTTCCGTTAGGCTGAGGACATGACGCCCCTCGCGCCCGACGCTCCGACGCCTACCGCCCCCGGCCGCGGAACCGCCTGGTCGCTGGCCGAAGGGGTGCCGCGCCCGCCGGCGTCGGCGCGCGCCCGACATACGCCGCTCTTCGTCGCGGCCGCGGCGTTTCTGATGGGCTTCGCGGGGCAGATGGTCGCCCTGAGCCGTCATCCGGCCCGCCATGCGCTTCCGGAAGGGGCGGAGATCCTGCACGAGCTCCGCACCTGGAACGGCGCCTATCGCCTCGAGGCGACCATGACCCGCGCGGAGTACGAGACCTGGGTGGGGGAGCTCGGGCTCCGCCCGGTGGCTCATCCTGCCCGGCGGCTGCCGGCCGTCGCCGAGCACGTAGGTGTCCGGGAACGCCCCGAGGCCGAGCGCTGGGGCCGCGGCTGCTGCCACGCCGAGGCGCGATGGCGCGCGCCGTCCCTCGGCGCGCTCGAGGTCGACTGTCACGACTGACGCCCGGGCGGCCCGAGCCGCGCGCTCCCTCGGGCCTCGCGCTCCGGCGCACCGGATCGCTCCGCGCGGACGCTTACGCGGCGCCGTCTCGCGCGACCACTCAGGTGTGCGTCGCTCTCGCCTTCCTCTCCGCGGCCTCGTGCCGCTCGCGCTCCTCGCTACGCTCACGGCCTGCGGCATCCTCCGCCGCGCGCCGGCCCCGCTCGCCGCCACCGCGGCCGAGGGTGCGCTGCGCCTGGCGCCCTTCCCGGAGGAAGGCGCCCCGGTCCGCGGCCCGGTGCGCATCTCCTGGGACGCGCATGGCATCCCCTTCATCGAAGCCGAGAGCGACCATGACGCGGCGGTGGCTCTCGGCATGGTCCACGCCCACTTGCGGCTGGGGCAGATCGAGGTGGTCCGCCGCGCTGCGCAGGGACGCCTGAGCGAGTCCGTCGGGTTTCTGGCCGCCGACGTGGACCACGCTCTCCGCCTGCTCGACCTCGGCCGGGGCGTGCCCGCGAGCCTGGCGGCGCTGCCTCCCGACGTGCGCGGCTGGCTCGAGGCCTTCTGCCGCGGCCTCAACCACGTGCAGTCGCGCCTCGATCCGCTCCCCTGGGAGCACCAGCGCCTCGGCATCGACCCCGAGCCCTGGACCCCCGCGGACGTACTCCTCGTCGGGCGCCTCGTCAGCGTCGACGTCAACTGGCTCGGCTGGGCCTCCCTGCTTCAGCTCGAGGGCGATCCCCACCGCGAGACGCTCGCGGCCTTGCGGGCCGAGGATGGCGTCACGAGCCGGCCCTCCTTCTCGCCGGAGCGTCCCGGCGACGGGATGGCGCAGCTTCTCGGCCACCTCGGCGGCAGCGGTCGCACGGGAAGCAACGCCTTCGCCATCGCCGGAGACCGCACGGCGTCGGGCGCGCCGCTCTTCGCCAACGATCCGCACCTCGGCTTCGCGTGGCCCAACTTCTGGCTCGCCGTCGGCGTCCGCACGCCCACGCTCGCCGTGACCGGCCTGATGGTGCCCGGCGTGCCCGCCGTGGCCGTGGGCCGGAACGAGGCCTTCGCCTTCGGCGGGACCAACATGCGCTCCGCGAGCAGTGACCTCGTCGAGGTCCCCCTCGACGGGTCGGTGCCCCTCACGGAGCGGCAGGAGCGGCTTCGGGTGCGGGGCTGGGCCGACCGGGAGCTCACGCTCCGGAGCACGCCCTTCGGTCCGCTGCTGAGCGACGCGGAACTGCTCGGCTGGGAGCGGGAAGACGTCGGCCTCGCGCTTCACTGGGTGGGTCACGAGGCGACGGGGGAGCTGACCGCGCTCTTCCGCATGAACCGCGCCCGCGACTTCGGCGGCTTCCGCGAGGCCTTCCGGAGCTGGCAGGTCAGCGGCCAGAACTACCTCTACGCCGACGCCGCCGGGAACATCGGGCAGATCATGGCCGTCGGCCTTCCCACCCGGGGCGACGTGAGCGCGAGGGGCTATCGCGTGCCCATCGCCGCCGCGCCCTGGGGCGCGATCCGCACCGCGCCGGAGCTGCCCTTCGCGCTCAACCCGGCGGCGGGGTTCTTGGCCTCCGCCAACAACCTGCCCACCCGGGAGGCGCCGGTCCCAATCGGCTTCGACTTCGCGCCCGACCAGCGCATCGCGCGGCTGGAGGCGCTGCTCGCCGCCGAGGCGGAGGGCTGGGACTTCGAGGCGGCCCGGGCCGTTCAAGGGGACAGCTACAGCGCCAGCTCCGTCGAGGTCCGGGACGCCCTCCTCGCCGCCGCCGCGCTCCTACCGGAGGCACCGTCGCCGCTGCTGGAGCGCCTCCATGGCTGGGATGGGCACTACCGCGTCGAGTCCGAGGGCGCCGCGGCCTTCGAGCTCACCTACGCGCCGCTCGCCGAGGCGTATTGGCGGTCGCGTCTCGAGGGAGAGCCGCCCAACGCGCTCGCGTCGGCCTTCGGGACGCGCCGCCGGGTCGCCGCGGCGCTCCGCGAGGCGACGGCCGCCGGGGACGCGGAGGCGCTCCGAGGCTGGCTCGCCCCGGCCCTCGACGAGGCCGAGGAGAGGAGTGAGGCCGGGACGTCCTGGGGCGAGCTCCACCGCTTACGCATCCAGCATCCCTTCGGTGCGCTGCCCTTCGTGGGCCGAAGCTACCGCTTCGTGGACGCGCCGGTGCCGGGGGCCGTCGAGACGCTCTGGAAGAGCGCTCACGGCCCCGTCGAGGGCGTGCACGCGACCAGCTTCGGTGCCCAGGCCCGCTTCCTCGCCGACCTCGGCGATCTCGACGCCAGCCGGGTTATCATCCTCGGAGTGCAGGATGGCTGGCTCGGCAGCGCGCACGCCGTCGACCAGGCCGCGGACTTCCTCGGGCTTCGCGACCTCCCGCTGCCCCTCCGCCCGGCCACGGCGCGGGCGCGGGCCGTGGCGACGACCCGCCTGCGTCCCTGAGCCGCCCGCTTGTGATTTCGGCCCGGCCGCGCTTCTCTCCCGCATGGCCTCGGCGCCGCGCGGGGTGCTGCGCCCGGGCAGCACCATCCATCGGGCCTCCGGCGCCGGCGGATGCCTCGGCGCCGTCGTGCTGCGCGGCGCCGCCGCCTTCGGCCTCTCGAACGCCCACGTGCTCGCAGGCCCCGAGCCCGTCGACGCGGGCGCCACGCTCTACGACGCCGAACGGCGGCCCCTCGGCACCCTGCACGCGCACACGCCTCTGCTGCTCGACCCGGAGCACGTGCACCGCCACGACCTCGCGGTCTTTCGCGTTTCGCCCGAGGTCGCGGTGGACCCGGCCATCCCCGGCCTCGGCGTGCCCGAGCTCGGCATCTTCGAGCGCCCCCCCAAGGGAACCGCCGTGACCTGCCTCGGACGCGGGGGCGTGCTTCGCCACGGCCACGTGGTGGAGCCGGAGTGCGGCATGTGGGTGGACGTGCCGCGCGGGGGCTTGCGCTTCGAGGGCCTCGTGGCCGTGGCCGGGGCCGACGGCGCGCCCTTCAGCGTGCCAGGGGATAGCGGCGCGCTCGTCGTCGCGGCAGCGAGCCGCCGCGCCCTCGGCCTCCTGGTGGGCGGCGAAGGTGACGTCAGCGTCATGTGTCCGCTCGACCTCGCGCTTCTCGCGCTGCCGCCATGACCAGGTCCATTTTCCACGGACGAGCGCCGTTCACATACGGTACCGTCGGCCCTGGTGGGGACGATCCGCGAAGAGTCGGGCCGGCGGTTGACGCTCGGAAACCGGACCATCGTGGGCCGCTCGGAGGCCTGCGCGTTGCGCCTCGAGGACCCCCGCGTCTCCGGAGAGCACGCCGCGATCTTTCACCGGCAGAGGACGTGGTACGTGCGCGATCTGGCGAGCCGCAACGGGACCATGCTCAACGAGCGCTACCTGCGGCCCGGGAAGCCCCAGGCGCTCGCCGCCGGGGACCGGCTGACCTTCGGCGCCCGCGGCGCGCGCCCCTGGGTGCTCGCGGACGAGAGCCCCCCGGGGCCCCGCGCGGTCTGCGAGGGTCAAATCGTCATGGCGGGCTCCTCGTCGCTGCTCATGATTCCCGACGGCGACGAGCCGGGCCTGACCGTGCACGCCGACGGTCGGCACTGGATCGCCGAGCACTTCGAAGGCGACGACGTCTTCCACGCCATCGACCAGATGAGCGTCGAGGTCGGCGGGAAGCGCTGGCGCCTCGAGCTGCCGAGCCTGGAAGCCCAGCAGCCCGACCCGGGCACGACCGTCGACGGGACCGGTCGCTTCAAGGGCGTGGCGGGCGTCTCCTTTCGCATCCAGCACAGCCGCGACGAGGAGTACGTGCGGATCTCTGCGCGCCTCGGCATGCGCAAGCACGTCCTCGACGGCCGTGCCTTTCACTACATGGTGCTCGTGTTGGCACGGGCGCGGCTGAGCGACGCGCTCCGCGAGGATCTCACCCCCGACGAGCATGGCTGGGTCTACGCCGAGGACCTCGCTCGGGACCTCGGGATTACGCGGCCCAGGCTCAACGTCTACATCTTCCGCGCGCGCAAGCAGCTCGAGGGCCTCGGCGTGGACGACGCCGCACGGATCATTCAGCGGCGACCGCAGACGCAGCAGCTCCGCCTCGGGGTCGAGGACCTCGAGGTCGCGCCGCGCTGAGTGAGGTCCCTCCGGTCCAGATCAGCCGACGTTCAGGGCCCGGGCACGGGCTACTGGAACAGTCCGTCTCCAAGCGTGTAATGTGCCGAAATGGAAGGCGGGCCTAGAGCCCCCAACCTAAGACTGTGGCTGTTCTTGGCGAAGCAGGAACCGCACGACGCGCTTCCCTCGGCGTTCGCATGCTGATCGGGCGGGCGGAGGGCTGCGGAATCCGAATCACGGACCACTACGTGTCCGCCGAACACGCCTCCGTCTACTGGCAGGACGGAGAGTGGCGTTTGCGCGATCTCGCCTCCACCAACGGCACCTTCGTGGACGGCAGGGCCCTCGCCGTCGGAGAGACCGTCGCCCTGCGCGTCGGGCAGGTGCTCGCCTTTGGCGGCAGCGAGCAGGCCCCGCGCTGGATTCTCCTCGACGACTCGCCGCCTCAGCCGCGGGGCGTCTCCCTCGACGGCGTCGAGCCCCGCGTCGGCTCCTCGGAGATGCTCGCCCTCCCCGACGAGGAGGCTCCGGAGCTCGTGATCTCCACGGAGGGTTCCCGGTGGGTGGGCGAGCGTGGCGAGGACGGCGCCCTCATCCCCGTCGCCGATCAGGACGTCATCGAGCTCGCGAGCGGGAGCTGGCGCCTCGAGCTTCCGCCTCCCACCGAGGTCGTCACCAACGAAAAGACGGTGGAGCGCGACGCGGACCTCCGGAACATCGAAGCGCTTCGGCTGCGCTTTCGGGCTTCGCCGGGGAGCCAGCACGTCGATGTGCTCGCGGAGCTCGGGCCAGAGCGCACGCGGCTGGCACCGCGCGCGTACCACCAGCTTCTGCTTCGGCTCGCCCGGGCGCGGCGCCAGGACGCCGAGTCCGGGGTCTCGCCTCAGGAGCAGGGCTGGCTCTACGCCGACCGGGTGGCGGAGGAGCTCTCCATCAGCCGCGCCAAGCTCAACGTCGACATCTTCCGGGCGCGCAAGCAGATCGCGGACCTCGGGGTACGCGGCGCGGCGCGGGGCATCGAGCGACGGCCGCAGACGCAGCAGCTCCGGCTCGGCGTCCCGGAGCTGGTCTTCGAGGAGCCCTGAGCGGGGCTCAGAGCTCCCGGAGCTCCTTCAGCGTCTCCTGCACCATCTTCTTCGCGTCGCCGAAGAGCATCATGGAGTTGTCCCGCTCGAAAAGCGGGTTCTTGATGCCGGCGTAGCCGGGGCTCAGCGAGCGCTTGATCACGAAGACCGAGCGCGCCTCGTGCACGTTCAGAATGGGCATACCCGCGATGGGGCTCTGCGGGTCCTCGATGGCCGAGGGGTTCACGACGTCGTTGGCGCCGAGCACGATCACTGCGTCCGTCGTCGCGAACTCGCCGTTGATGGCCTCCATCTCGACGAGCTTCTCGTAGGGCACGTTCGCCTCGGCGAGGAGCACGTTCATGTGGCCGGGCATGCGGCCGGCGACGGGGTGGATGGCGTAGCGCACCGTGGTGCCCATCTTCTCGAGCTCCTGGTCGAGCTCGTGAATGGCGTGCTGCGCCTGAGCGACGGCCAGACCGTAGCCGGGCACGATGATGACGCTGCTGGCGGACTCGAGGAGCATGGCCGTCTCTTCCGGCCCCGTGCTGGTGACGTTCTCGTAGTCGCGCGCGTCCTCGGCCGTCGCGGCCTCGCCGAAGCCGCCGACGAGCACGTTCACGAGGGAGCGGTTCATGGCCACGCACATGATTTGCGTGAGGATGAGGCCCGCCGCGCCGACCATGGCGCCGGCGATGATGAGCGCCGGGTTGCCCACCACGAAGCCCGCGGCCGAAGCTGCGACGCCCGAGTAGGAGTGCAGCAGGCTCACCACGACGGGCATGTCCGCGCCGCCGATGGGGATGACGAGCAGAATGCCGAGGAGCAGGGAGATGCCCGTGAGCGCTCCTACCGCCGTGAGCAGCTGGTCCGGCCCCGCGGCGACGCCCGTGAACCAGGCGATGCAACCGAGACCGGCGAGCACGAGCAGGCCGTTGATGAGGTGCCGCGCGGGGAGCAGGATCGGCTTTCCGTTTCGGAGGCTCCCGTTGAGCTTCATGAAGGCGATGATGCTGCCCGTGAAGGTCAGCGCGCCGATGACGATGGAGAGCGCCGACGTGAACGCCTCGGCGCCGCCGAGGGCGGAGGCCGCCGTGCGCAGGTCCACGATCTGATGCTCCGCGCCATCGAGGCCCTCGATGCCCGTGCCCCAGAAGATGCTGAGCGCGACCACGGCGCTCGCGGCGCCGCCGAAGCCGTTGAAGAGGGCGACCATCTCCGGCATGGAGGTCATCTCGACCTTGACGGCCGCGATGCCGCCCACGAGGCCGCCGATGACGACGCCGGCGACCACCCACTGCCAGGGGATGGTCTCCATCTCGACGAGGGTGCCGACGACCGCGAGGGCCATGGCGCCGGCGGCCATCTGATTGCCCGCGCGGGCCGTCTTGACCTTGGAGAGGCGCTTGAGGCCCAGGATGAAGAGGGCGCTCGAGAGCAGGTAGGCGACGTTCGCCAGGGTGGCCGCGGTCACTTCTTCCCCCCGAACATGCGGAGCATCCGGTCGGTCACGAGGAAGCCGCCGATGACGTTGATGGTGGCGAAGGCGATGGCGGCCACGGCGAGGATGGCGCTCACCGTGGGCTCCGTGGTCTTCGCAGCCACCAGCGCACCGACGATGGTGATGCCGCTGATCGCGTTGGCGCCGCTCATGAGCGGCGTGTGAAGCGTCGGCGGCACCTTCGAGATGAGCTCGAAGCCCACGAAGCAGGCGAGGAGGAAGGCGTATAGGCCCAGGAGAAGCGGTCCGGTCATGGCGAAGTGCTTTGCGCTGCGGGGTCGGGGTGCCGTTCAGGCCTCGGCGAGGGCGTCGCGCGTGCGGCCGTGGCGGACCTCGCCGCCGTGCGTGAGGAGGGAGCCCACCGCGATCTCGTCCTCTTCGTCGAGGAGCGCGGCGAGCTTCGAGTTGCCTTCGTCCGTCAAGTGCCGGAGCAGGGTCTCGACGTTGCGGGCGTAGAGGCGGCTCGCGTCCGCGGGCACCGTGGCCGGCACGTTCGAGGGCGCGAGGATGGTGACGCCATGGGCCGTGACGATCTCGTCGGGCTTGGCGAGCGCGCAGTTGCCACCGCGGGCGATGGCCATGTCCACGATCACCGCGCCCGGGCGCATGCCCTTCACCATCTCTTCGCTGATGAGCTTCGGCGCCGGGCGCCCGGGGATGAGCGCCGTGGTGATGGCGAGGTCGGCGTGCGTCAGGCGCTCGGCGACGATCTCCCGCTGCTTCCGAAGGAAGTCCTCGCTCATCTGCTTCGCGTAGCCGCCCTCGGCCTCGCCCTTCTCCTCCATCGGCAGATCGATGAAGCGGCCGCCGAGGGACTCGACCTCCTCTCGGACGGCCTCGCGGATGTCGCTCACCTCGACGGTCGCGCCGAGGCGACGGCAGGTCGCGATGGCCTGCAGGCCGGCCACGCCCGCGCCCATGATGACGGCGCGCGCGGGCTGAATCGTCCCGGCGGCGGTCATGAGGAGCGGGAAGTACTTGTCGAGGTGCGCCGCGGCGAGGAGCGCCGCCTTGTAGCCCGCGAGGCTGGCTTGCGACGAGAGCGCGTCCATGGACTGGGCTCGCGTGATGCGCGGGATGAGCTCCATGGCGATGCTCGTGACCTTCGCGTCCCGGAGCGCCTTCACCATCTCCAGGTTCCGGTCGGGCTCGAGGAAGCCGACGAGGAGCGCGCCCTCCTTGAGCTCGGCGGCCTGGCTCGGCTCGGGGGCGCGCACGCCGATGACGGCGTCGGCCTGACCCCAGTGCGCGGCAAGCTCCTCCACGACCGTGGCGCCAGCTTCCGTGTAGGCCGCGTCGGGGAAGCCCGCGGCGAGGCCCGCGTCCTTCTCGACGACGACCTCGTGCTGCTTCTTGAGGAGCTTCCCGACGGTCTCGGGCGTGGCGGCTACGCGCCGCTCACGGGGGGCGCGCTCGTGTGGGACTTGAACTCTCATGTACGCTGGCGGGGCGCGGTATAGGGGGCGAAGGCGTGGGGCGCGTCGTTCGCGCGGGACCTACGGCGGATGGGCGCGTGTAGCACGCCCGGCGGCGTGGGGGGCCGGCAGGCCCGTATTTCGTCGGCTAGCGCCGTTCGGGGACGGTCCCAGCGAGGCCGGCGCCGCGCGGGATATGGTGGCCCTCGGCGCCGAAGAAAAGGGGCAACGCGCACGGCGCGAGGCGGGAGCCACCGCGTGGGGAGGGAGCGCCCGGTCTCGCGAGCGCCGCTCCTTCAGCTCTCGTGCTTCTTCGCGCCGTCGCTGAAGGCCGCCTTCTGCGCGTCCGTGGCTTCGGTCTGGTACTTCGACCGCCACTCCTCGTAGGGCATCCCGTAGACGATCTCCCGGGCCGCGGCCTTGTCGAGCTCGTGCCCCTTCGCCTCGGCGGCTTCGCCGTACCAGCGCGAAAGGCAGTTTCGGCAGAAGCCAGCCAGATTCATCAGATCGATGTTCTGCACGTTCGTCCGCTCGCGGAGGTGCTCCACGAGGCGACGGAAGGCCGCAGCTTCGATCTCGGTGCGCGTCGCGTCGTCCATAGGCGCCCTGTGTAGAGCCGGGCGCGCGCCTTTGCTCGTCACGGCGACGGAAAAAGGTCGCCCGACCGCCGGCGAGAGGGAGGGAGGGGGAGAGGAGCCGGCGGTCGGGCGATGGGAGGGTTCACAGAGGTAGATGCGCGAGGAGCCGATGCGTTAGCCCCTCATGCGCCGAAACCGCTCAATGGGTCGGGGCGTGGGTGCCGAACCCTTCGCCACCGAGCGTCGGGCCCGCGGGCTCCGGCGCGTGCGGCAGGAGCGCGGCCTCGAAAACCTCGCGCATGTCGCTCACGAAGGTGATCTCGAGCTCCTCGCGGATGCTCTCGGGGATCTCCTCGGCGTCGGGGGCGTTCTTCCGCGGGAGCACGATGCGCTCGAAGCCCGCGCGATGCGCGGCGAGCACCTTCTCCTTGATGCCGCCCACGGGGAGCACGCGGCCTCGAAGCGTCGCCTCGCCGGTCATGGCGAGGTCCGGCCGGACCCGGCGCCCGGTGAGGAGCGACGCGAGCGCGGTGAACATGGTCACGCCGGCCGAGGGCCCGTCCTTGGGTACGGCGCCCGCGGGGACATGCACGTGCAGATCCGAGGACTCGAGGAAGTCCGGGTCGATGCCCAGCGTCTCCGCGTGGGTGCGCACGTAGGCCAGGGCCGCCCGCGCCGACTCGTTCATGACCTCCCCGAGCTTGCCGGTGATCTCGACCTTGCCCTTTCCCGGCATGCGCGTGGTCTCGATGTAGAGGACGTCGCCGCCGACGGGCGTCCAGGCGAGGCCCGCGGCCACGCCCGGCGGTCGCTCCCGCTCGGCCTCGTCCCTCAGGAATCGCGGCCGACCGAGCACGTCGCGGAGCCGCCCCTCGTCGATGAGCACGGCGCCGTCGTCGCTCTTCCGCACGACGTCGAGGGCCACGGCCCGGAGCAGCTTGGCGAGCTGTTGCTTCAGCCGGCGCACGCCGGCCTCGCGGGTGTACTCGCCGATGACCTTCGCCATCACGCCCTCGCCGAGCTCCACCTGGTCCGTGGTCAGCCCATGCCGATCGAGCTCCTGCGGCCAGAGGTGCTTGCCCGCGATGGCCGCCTTCTCGTCGGCCGTGTAGCCGCTGAGCTCGATGATCTCGAGCCGGTCCCGGAGCGGGAGCGAGAGCGTCGAGAGATCGTTGGCCGTCGCGATGAAGAGCACCTCCGAGAGATCGAAGGGCAGGCCGAGGTAGTGGTCCGTGAAGTGGGCGTTCTGTTCGGGGTCGAGGACCTCGAGGAGCGCGGCCTCCGGATCTCCGGCCCAGCCGCCGCGGGCAACCTTGTCGATCTCGTCGAGCACGACGACCGGGTTCTTCACGCCGGCCTTCCGGAGCGCGGCGATGAGCCGGCCCGGCATCGCGCCCACGTAGGTGCGTCGGTGCCCGCGGATCTCGGCTTCGTCGCGAATGCCGCCGAGGCTGACGCGCACCAGCGGTCGCCCCGTCGCGTCGGCGACGGACTGGGCGAGGCTCGTCTTGCCGACGCCGGGCGGGCCCACGAGGCAGAGCGTCGTACCGCGGGCCGCGGGGGCGAGGCGCAACACGGCCATGTGCTCGAGGATGCGCCGCTTCACGTCCCCGAGGCCGTGGTGATCGGCGTCGAGGGCTTCGGCGACCTCGTCGAGGTCGAGGCGTGCTTCCGAGCGCTCGGACCACGGCAGCTCGGCCACGGTCTCGAGGAAGGTGCGGATCACGTTGGCCTCCGGCGACTGGTTGCCGAGGGAGGTCAGGCGCTTGAGCTCACGGTCGACGGTCTTGCGGGCTTCGTCCCCGAGCTCCAGGGCCTCGAGCCTCTCGCGAAGCTGCTCGAGCTCGTCGCCCTCCTCGCCGTTGAGCTCGCCGAGCTCCTTTTGGATGGCGCGGAGCTGGTGCCGGAGCATCGCTTCCTTCTGGTTCTTCGAGAGCTCGCTTCGCACTTCGGAATCGACCTTCTGACGAAGCTCGGCGCGGGCGCGCGCTTCCTTCACGAGGTCCGCGACGAGCCGCAGCCGCGCCGTGACGGAGCGTTCGTGGAGCACCTCGAGCTTTCGCTCGGTCGGCGTATCGATCCACGCCGCGGCGAGGTCGGCGACGGCGCTCGGCGTGGCCTTCGCCAGGGCGCCGTGAAGGCCGGCGTCCTTGGGCGCGAGGTCCTTGAGGTGCGCGCGGAGGCTCTCGGCGAGGGCCTCGGTCTCGGGATCGTCCGCGTCGAGATCGCTCAGTGGCGTCACCCGGACGTTCCAGAAGGGGCTCTGGCTGGCGAGGGCCTCGAGGTGGACTCGCTCGCGGCCTTCCACGACGAGCATGAAGCCGCGCTGGCCGCGATCGACCTTGTCGCGCACGACGGCGAGCACGCCGACGGTGTGCATGTCGGCGAGCGCGGGGTCTTCGACCTTGGGGTCGTGCTGCGTGGCGAGAACCAGCTCGTCGCCCGCGGAGAGGGTACGCGCCAGCTCGCGGCTGCGCGCCCGGCCGATGGGGAGGGTGGTGCCCCGGCCTGGGAGGATCACGCCGCGGCGAAGCGGCAGAAGCGGATGTGTGGTGCCCGCTTCGTGGGGAGGGGATTCGGACATGAGGTCAAGCTAAATCGGCTACGGCGTCGGTCAACGGGGTCCATGAATTTGAAATTATTAATGAAAGTTCTGTCGCGAGGCAGGTAACGAATCGCCGCGCATCGCGTCTACGCGCGGGCGGAGAGACGTGCCCGGAGGGCGGTCCCGAGGCGCCTACGCGCTCTCGTGGAGCGAGGTGCCCAGGAGGCGTTCGGCGAGCGCCGGGAGCAGGTCGCCAGCGCGGGCGCGCACGAGGAGCTCTGCGTGGGGGTCCCCGCGGCTCTCCGAGAGGTTCACGATGGCGACGGGCTGGCCCCGCTTGGCGGCCCCGCGCACGAAGCGATAGCCGCTGAACACCGCGAGGCTCGAGCCCACGACGAGGAGCACGTCGGCGGCATCGACGAGGGCCCATGCGGCGTCGACGCGTGGCTTGGGGACACCTTCGCCGAAGAAGACGACGTCGGGCTTTAGAGGTCCGCCGCAGCGCTTGCAGTGCACGAGCTCGAAGCGTGCGACGTCGTCGACTTCGGCGTCACCGTCGGGGGCAGCTTCGGCCTTGCCGCGGAAGCTCTCGACCCAGCCTGGGTTTCGCCGCTCGAGCTCGTGCTGCAGCGCGACGCGGTCGGTCCGGGCGCCGCAGCTCAGGCAGACGACGTCGGCGAGCGCGCCGTGGAGCTCGACCACGTGGCGGCTGCCGCCCGCCTGGTGGAGCCGGTCGACGTTCTGCGTAACCACGCCCTCGATGACGCCGCCGCGTTCGAGGGCCGCGAGGGCTCGGTGTGCGTCGTTGGGCTGCTTGCCGTCGAACTTGCGCCAGCCGACCACCGCGCGCGCCCAGTAGCGTCGCCGCGCCGCCGGGTCGTCGATGAAGCGGCGGTATTGGATGGGATTCCGGGCGCGGCGCCGCGTCTCGGGGCCGCGATAGTCCGGGATGCCGGACTCGGTGCTGCAGCCGGCGCCCGTGAGCACGGCGACGCGCTTGGTGCGCAGCATCGCAGCGAGGTCGTCGAGCTCGCGCGTAGGGAGCGGTACGGCGGGAGCGAGGTCCACGGACCAGAGCGTAGGGCGGCGGGGCGTGGAGGCGAGGGGTCAGACGCCCCGTCGCGAGGTTGCGGCCTTCGCCGGTCCGAGGCTCTGCACCGGGTCGCCCACGCGTAGCGTCCCGCCCAGAGCCACACGGGCGACGATGCCGCCGTGGCCGCGCATCGCCGCGAAGCCTCCCTCGCCGAGCGCGGTCTCCATCTTCCCGCAGGGTGCGCAGGCGCCGGCGCCCTCGAGGACGACGTCGCCCACGCGAAATCGATGGGTCTTCAGCGCGAGGAGGTTGATGCCGCGCACGACGAGGTTCCGGCGGAGCTGCTCCGGCGCGACCTCGACGCCAGCCCAGGCCGCGAGGAGGGGGAGGTGCTCAGCCTGGATCAGCGAGACCTGGCGCTTGCCGGCGCCACCCTGCCGTCCGCGGTAGCGGTCGCCCACGAGGCCCTGCCCCGGCTCGGCGTTCGTGGAGGTCACGCGGGCCATGGGCGCGTCGCGCGCGGGGCGGAGAAGGATGAGCTCGAGGGCGCCCACGTGCGGGACGCGAGCGAGAAGCTCTTGGAGGGTAGGCACGAGGGGGCTCTGCGGTACCCGGGCCGTGCGGGGCGTCGTGGCCGCCCGACCGGGATCACGTGGGTTTCGTGGGACGTTGGTTTCTTTGGTTCCGTCCGTCCCCTCAGGCAGGGCGGGCGATGGCGAGCTGGAGGCCGCGGCCTGGGGCGTTCGCGCGGGCCAGCCAAGGGGAGGTCAGGACGAGGCCGGCGGCCCAGAAGGGGAAGAGGGCCCACGCCGGGTGGCGTCCGAAGCGGAACCCGACGCGGTCGATCAGCGAGAGCGCTACCAGCGTCCAGGGGAGCAGCGTGCCCGCGCGGCGATGGTGCGTGATCTCGAAGCCCGAGGACTCGAGCATCTGGCGGAGGGACTCGGGCTCGAAGAGCGAGGCGTGGCGCGGCGTGTGGTGGCCGGCCCAGCTGCCGCCGAAGCGCTTGGCCAAGCCCGACGATTCGTCGGGCACCTCGACCACCAGGACACCGTCCTTCGCCAGGTGCTCCCGCGCCCACGCGAGCGTCTCGCGCGGCGCCGGGTCGTGCTCCAGCGCGTGCCAGAGCGTGATCGCGGCGTAGGGCGCCTGCTCCTCCGCCAAGGGCGGGAGCTTTGGCAGCGCCGCTTCGGCGCAACGAACGGCGGCGCCGGGCCCGGCGCTCCAGGGCGTGCCCGCGGGGTTCGCGGGAGCGAGGTGATCGAGGCCCAGGCCCGCGGCGCCCGTCGCCCCGTGGAGTCGGTCGAGAAAGGAGCCCCGGCCGCAGCCGAGGTCGAGCACCCGGTCACCGGGGCCGAGGTCGCGCGCCCGCCGCACGATCCGTACGCGGCGCGCGTCCACCCGCGACTCCGAGAACGCGACCACCGGCGCGAAGGGGCCCCAGAGCGCTGAGCCTCGGTGCAGCGGGTAGTCGGCGTCGTAGAGTCGGTCCTGGGCCTCCGGCCGGACCTGCTCGCGCAGATACGCCTGGCCGCAGTGGCAGCGCGCCGCCTCGAAGCTCTGGGCGTGCGGCAGAAGCTGCCCCGGGAGCTGCCAGGTCTCTCGAGGTCGGTCGTCGCCGCAGGCCGGACAGCGCGCGCTCGCGGTGGGGAGCAGCCGCGACGCGTCGACGTGCGCGCCGGGCTCGTGCGTCGCGCCCGTCCGCGGCGCCTCATCGCGGGTTGCGTCGGTGCGCGCCGCCTTCTCGAAGGTCGCTTCCATGCCCTCGTGAACATGGGACGGAACTGCGGGAACGGAGAGTCCCCCATCGGGGGATGTACGGGCCTACTCGGCGGCGAAGGGCAGGTCGGCGGTCTGGAGGAGCCCGCGCGCGTGCAGGTCGCGCGCGTGGCCGAACATGGCGTCGCGGAGCTGTCCGAAGTCCTCGAGCACGTAGAGGATCGGCTGGAAGTGGTCGATCTCGAAGTCCGTCGCGAGGATGGCGTCGAGGTCGAAGGGGCGCCGATCGACCGCCGCGGAGCGAAGCGCGTGGCGCCCCTCGCCCGGGCTCGAGAGCAGCCCGGCGCCGTAGAGCTTCACGTCGCCGGCCTCACGCACGAGGCCGAACTCCACGGTAAACCAGAAGAGGCGGGCGAGGCCCTCGGAGGCCACATGGTCGTCCACCGCGAGCGCAGTCCGGCCGAAGGTCTGGAGAAAGTCCGCGAAGGCCGGGTCCGCGTGGCGCGGTACGTGACCGAAGACGTCGTGAATGATGTCCGGCTCCGGCAGGTACTCGATTTGCTCGGGCGGTCGCACGCTGATGGTGGTCGGAAAGCGGCGCTCGGCCAGGAAGGCGAAGAAGGAGCGCGGCGGCAGGTAGCCGGGCACGGCCACGCTGCGCCAGCCGGTCATGGGCTCGAGGTAGCCGTTGATCTCGTCGAGCACCGGCACCTTCGCGTTCCCCAGGCGGATGGTCTCCATGCCTCGGAGAAAGACGCTCGAGCCGTCCTCGCGAAGCTCCTCCATGCGACGGTCGAAGACGGAACGCCAGACGCGATGGTCCACCTCGCGGTACTTCGAGGCGTCCTGCGTGATGGTCATCTTGGCGAGTTGAAAGCTGCCGGCGGGGAGCGTCGCCTGGCGCTCACCCTCGGACAGAGCGTCTTGCGCTTCGTCGGAATCGATGACGTGGTGAAAGATCGAAGCGGACACCGCGGAGGCGTAGGGTCTTCCGACGCGACGCGTTATGCGATCCGTCACGCGGCAATTGTTCGATGTGTTTGTAATCACGGGCCTTTTCGCCGCCGGTGGTTCGAACGAGGCAGATCCATCGAAATTGCGCGACCCTGGCCTCGAGCGTGACGTGATCTTCACTTTCGAGAGCGCCGAGGCGCACCGCCTCGAGCACCTCCCGCTGGCTGCCCGGCGCGCGCTGGACCGCGCCGGCTTGAAGCTGGGCCTCGCGGCATGGACCGCGCTGTCCCTTCGGATGCGTGAACGGCTCGTCACCCTCGGAGCTGAAGTGACCGTGGACGTGGACACCGTCCACGCGCTCCTCGCGGAGGCAGGGGCGGCCCCCATCGACCGAGCAGCGCCGCCGGCGCGGCCTGCGGGTGTGGACGCGCACGAGTGGAAGGCGCTCACCCCGCTCGGCCGCTTCGCCGTCGCCCATCACGCACGGCGGGGCCGCGACGCCAAGGTCCGCCAAGCGCTCCGCGCGCTCCTCGGCCCACGCTGAGGGCTAGCGCTTCGCGGTCTTCTTCGCGGTGGTCTTCTCGGGCTTCGCGGCGGCCTTCGTCTTCGCGGCCTTCTTCTTCGGCGTCGCCGGTTTCGCGTCCACGTAGGCGAAGCTCTTGCCGAAGAGAGGGGCGAGCGCCTGCGGGTCCGCGAGGAGCGCCGGAGGCACGGCCACGTACTCCTTCATGACGGCGCCGTAGGAGATCACGGGCTCGGTCTCATGCTCGGCCACGAAGGCCTCGCGATCGGGTCTGCCGAGGCGTAGGGCCAGCGTCCCGTCGGCCGCCATGAAGCTGAACATGTGCGTGTTGTGCGAGGTGTAGGCCGACTTCGCGCCCTTGCGCGTGACCTCCGGGTGGCCCCCGCCCGCGAGCGCATTGTACGTCGCGATGAGCGCGTCGTAGCGGGCCAGCGCCTCGGGCGGCACGTCGGGGGGCGGCTTCTTCCTCGCCATTCGACGAGGGTACGCCGCTGCCCGCGCCGCGCCTACTCCGCCGGGGCCGGTGCCGCCGCGCGCGTCGGAGCCGGTGCCTCCGCAGCCGGCCTGGCGTCTGGGTCGTAGGCGAGGTTCGGCGCGAGCCAGCGCTCGGCCTCGGCCACGCTCATGCTCTTCCGCCGCGCGTAGTCCATGACCTGGTCGCGGTCGATCTTCCCGACGGCGAAGTAGCGCGCGTCCGGATGCGCGAAATAGAGGCCGCTCACGCTCGCCGCCGGCGTCATCGCGCAGTGCTCCGTGAGCGCCATGCCGACGTCGCCCGCCCCCAGCAGCTCGAAGAGCTTCCGCTTCTCCGTGTGGTCCGGGCACGCCGGGTAGCCGAAGGCCGGCCGGATGCCGCGGTAGCGCTCGCGGACGATGTCCTCCTTGGTCAGGCCCTCGTCCTCGCCGTAGCCGAAGTCGGCGCGAGCCCGCGCATGCAGCATCTCGGCGAAGGCTTCGGCGCAGCGGTCCGCGAGCGCCTTCACCATGATGGCCGAGTAGTCGTCGAGCGCGTCCTCGAGCTTCTTGGCCATGGCCTCCGCGCCGAGGCCGGCCGTGACGGCGAAGCCACCGACCCAGTCGTCGCGCACGCCCTTCGGCGCGACGAAGTCCGCCAGCGACCAGTAGGGGTTGTCGTCGGCCTTCACCGCCTGCTGGCGCAGCATGGGGAAGCGCGTGAGCTCCGCGCTTCGCGTCTCGTCCGTGTAGAGCACGACGTCCTCGCCCTCGCGGTTTGCGGGCCAGAAGCCGTAGACGCCCTTCGCTTGGAGCAGCTTCTTATCGATGATCTCGTCGAGCAGCGTCGTGCCCGCGGCGTAGAGCTCGCGCGCGGCCTCCCCGACCGTTTCGTGCTCGAGGATCTTCGGGAAGCGGCCCTTCAGGTCCCAGGCGCTGAAGAACATCGTCCAGTCGATCCACTGGCGGATCTCGCCGAGGTCGACGTCCTCGAGCACCCTGCGGCCCGTGAAGGAGGGCTTCGCGATGTCCGTGGTGGCCCAGTCGATGCCGAGGCCGTTCTCCACCGCCGTCTCGAGGGGCAGCGAGGGCCGGCTCTGCTTCACCTCGAAGAGCCGCCGGATCTTGTCCTGCTGGTCGCGATTCCGGGCGTCGAAGGCCGGCTTGCGCCCCTCGTCGAAGAGATCGCTGACCACGCCGACGACGCGCGAGGCGTCCATCACGTGGACCACGGACTCGTCGTATTGCGGCGCGATCTTCACCGCCGTGTGCTGCCGCGAGGTCGTCGCTCCGCCGATGAGGAGCGGCAGATCCATGGCCCGGCGCGTCATCTCCTTGGCCACGTGAACCATCTCGTCGCGCGACGGCGTGATGCGCCCGCTCAGCCCGACGGCGTCCACGCCGAGCTCCTCCGCCGCGTCGAGGATGCGGTCCGCCGGAACCATCACGCCGAGGTCGATGACCTCGTAGCCGTTGCAGCCCAGCACCACGCCCACGATGTTCTTGCCGATGTCGTGGACGTCGCCCTTCACGGTGGCGAGGAGGATCTTCCCCGCGCTGCTCGCGCCGCCGTCCTTCTCATCCTCCATGAAGGGCTCGAGGTAAGCCACGGCCTGCTTCATGACGCGGGCCGACTTCACCACCTGCGGGAGGAACATCTTCCCGGCCCCGAAGAGGTCGCCGACGACGCCCATGCCGTCCATGAGCGGGCCTTCGATGACGCTCAGCGGCTTGCCGTACTTCTGCCGGGCCTCTTCCGCGTCGAGGACGATGAAGTCGACGATGCCCTTCTTGAGCGCGTGCTCGATGCGGGCCTCCACGGGCTCCTCGCGCCAGGAGAGGTCTTCCTTCCGCTTCTTGCCCGTGCCCCTCACCGTCGTCGCGAACTCGATCAATCGTTCGGTCGCGTCCTCGCGGCGCATGAAGAGCACGTCCTCGACGCGCTCGAGCAGGTCCTTCGGGATGTCCTCGTAGACCTCGAGCTGGCCCGCGTTGACGATGCCCATGTCCATGCCGGCCTGGATGGCGTGGAAGAGGAAGGCCGAGTGCATGGCCTCGCGGACCGGGTTGTTGCCGCGGAAGGAGAAGCTCAGGTTCGACACGCCGCCGCTGATCTTCACGCCCGGGCAGCTGGCCTTGATGCGCCGCGTGGCCTCGATGAAGTCCATCGCGTAGCGGTCGTGCTCGGGAATGCCCGTCGCCACGGCGAAGATGTTCGGGTCGAAGATGATGTCCGACCCTTCCCAGCCCTCTTCTTCGGTGAGGATGCGGTACGCGCGCTGGCAGATTTCGACCTTGCGGTCCTCCGTATCGGCCTGGCCCGCCTCGTCGAAGGCCATCACCACGGCGGCGGCGCCGTAGCTCCGAATCTGGCGCGCCTTGGCGCGGAAGTCGGCCTCGCCCTCCTTGAGGCTGATCGAGTTCACGATGGCCTTGCCCTGCACGCACTTCAGGCCAGCCTCGATCACGCTCCACTTGGAGCTGTCGATCATGAAGGGGATACGCGCGATCTCGGGCTCGGCGGCGAGCAGGTTCAGGTAGGTGACCATCGCCTTCTCGGAGTCGAGCATCCCCTCGTCCATGTTGACGTCGAGGATGTTGGCGCCGCCGCGCACCTGGTGAAGGGCGACCTCGACGGCGGTGGGGTAGTCGCCCTCTTTGATGAGCCGGGCGAACTTGCGTGAGCCCGTCACGTTCGTGCGCTCGCCGACCATCAAGAAGCCGGCGTCTTCGGTCACGCGGAGCGGCTCGAGCCCGGCGTAGCGGCTCACGGTCGACTTCTTCGCGGGGATACGGGGCTCCATGCCCTCGACGGACTTCGCGATGGCGGCGATGTGGTCCGGCGTGGTGCCGCAGCAGCCGCCGAGCACGTTCACGAAGCCGGCCTCCGCGAACTCGCCCACGAGGCCCGCCATGGTGGGCGCGTTCTGGTCGTACTCGCCGAAGGCGTTCGGGAGACCGGCGTTCGGGTAGGCGTGTACCGGGCAGCTCGCCGTCGTGGAGAGGCGCTCGAGGAAGGGCCGCATCTCCTCGGCGCCGAGGGCGCAGTTGATGCCGACGAGCAGCGGCTCGGCGTGCTCCACGCTCGTCCAGAAGGCCTCGACGGTCTGACCGCTGAGCGTGCGCCCGCTCTTGTCGGTGATGGTGGCGCTGATCATCGTCGGCAGCTCGGTCCCGAGCTCGCGCTGCACGTCGCCCGTCGCGACGAGCGCGGCCTTGGCGTTCAGCGTGTCGAAGATGGTCTCGAGGAGCAGCACGTCGACACCGCCCTCGATGAGCGCGCGGATCTGCTCGCGGTAGGCCTCGCAGACCTGGTCGAAGGTCACGGCGCGGAAGCCCGGGTCGTTCACGTCCGGCGAGAGGCTGAGCGTACGGTTCAGCGGACCGATGGCGCCCAGCACGAAGCGCGGGCGGTCGGGGGTGGAGAACTCGTCCGCGGCCGCCCGGGCGACGCGCGCGGCGGCGAGGTTGATGTCCCGGACGGCGCCCTCGAGGTGGTAGTCCGCCTGGCTGATCGACGTGGCGCTGAAGGTGTTCGTTTCGATGAGGTCCGCGCCCGCCGCGAGGTACTGGCGGTGCACGTCGCCGATGACGTCCGGCCGCGTGAGCGAGAGGATGTCGCTGTTGCCCTTGAGGTCGTGGCCGTGCTCCCGGAAGCGCTCGCCGCGGTAGTCCGCCTCCACGAGGCCGACGCGTTGGACCATGGTTCCCATGGCGCCATCGATGACGAGGATGCGCTCCCGGAGGATGGCCTCGAGCCGTTCACGCGTGTTCATCGCTCACTCCTGCGTCGTCCGATTCCGGCCGCTCGGCGACGGCGGTGATGACTTCGAAACCCGGGTTCTTCCGCTCCCGGGAGGTGATGCCCACGCTCGCCACGTTCAGGCCGGCGCCCTCGAGCACCCGCGCGAGGGCCTCGGGCGCGAAGCCCGCGTTCTGGTGCCCGTAGGCATCCGTGACCACTCCGTGTCCGTGAGCGGCGAGGGTGGTGACCACGAGCCGCCCGCCGCGCCGGAGCACCCGCGCCGCCTCCCCGAGCGCGCGCTCCGGCGCACGCGCGTAGCTGAGCACGTGAAAGAGGAGCACCGCGTCGAAGGCGGCGCCATCGAAGGGGAGGGCCTCCATCTCGCCCTGCACGAAGCGCACGTGGTCCGTGCCGGCGAGGCGAGCGCGCGCGGCGCCGAGCACCTTCTCGCTTCGGTCGAGGCCCACGTAGGAACGGCAGCGCGGCGCGAGCATGCGCGCCGACCAGCCGTCACCGCAGCCCACGTCGAGCACGTCGCCGAGGCGCAGCAGCGCGCTGAGGCCATGCGCGTACGCCTCCCAGGTGCGCCCTGGCGAGTAATGGCGCTCCATCTCGCCCGCGATGGCCTCCGGCCAGGGAGCGTCCGCCGCGCGGGCGCGCAGCAGCGCCTCGCAGCGCACCTCGTCTTGCCGGAGGGTCGCGTCCTCGAGCTGAGCCCGGACGACGGCCCAGAGGCGCTCGGCGGGCGCCGGCATGCGCGCATGGGCGCGATAGCGGGTCGAGGGGCCGAGGCGACGATCGTGGAGAAGTCCCGCCTCCCGAAGGCGCTTGAGGTGCGTGGAGACCCGCGACTGCGCCAGACCCGTCACGGCCACCAGCTCCGCGACGCTGAGCTCGTGGCGCCCGAGCAGCGTCAGCAGCCGCACCCGCGTCGGGTCCGCGAAGAGCTGCAGCAGACCCACGGAGTCATGAAGGCTCGTGGTGTCCGCGGTGGAGCGCTCGGGCGTCGAGCGCTGGGCGTGGGGAGTGGCGCCGGGCATGCAGGAGGCTTGAGAGAGCGAGAGGGCTTTCATCCGCTCATACGGATGAGTGGATGAATCCTGGCGCCGAAGGCTCCCTGGCGCAAGCGCGCCCCCCTCGCTTCCGCCGCGCGCGCGCCCGCCGAGGCCCGGCGTGGCGTGTAGAGTGCGCGGCGGAGACAGGGCCATGAGCGACGAGACCGAGCTGGACGTCAGGGCCGCGGAGGGCGAAGGGGCCACCGCGCCTCAGCTGCCGCAGGAAGTGTTCCTCGCGCTGGCGGCGATCGGCTGGGCCGACGGGGACCTAGACGCGGAGGAAGCCGACGCCATCGTCGCGGCGGCCCTCGACGCGGGCTACGCGCTGGAGGAGGTGGCGGCGCTCGACGCGGCCACGCGGCAGAGGCCCCGGCTCGCGGAGCTGGACTTCCGGGCCCTCTCCGCCGCCGATCGCGCCTTCACCTTCAGCGTGGCCGTGTGGGTCTCCGCGCTCGACGGAGACCGGTCGCTCGCGGAGCGCGAGGTTCTCGAAGAGCTCGGCGCGGCTCTCGGCCTCGACGCGGAGGCGCAGGCCGCGGCGGATGCCCGCATCGTCGAGGTGGCGGCGCGCACCGGGGAGCATCGGCCGGGGCGCTTCGACCTGGCCGCGCTGCGTGAGCTCGTGGACGCGGACGACTGGCTCGCCGCGCTCGGTGAGTCGTGAAGGTCCTGATCGCGGGTTGCGGCTACGTCGGAAAGGCGCTCGCCGCGGAGCTCGTCGCGGCGGGGCATGAGGTGGTCGGCCTCAGGCGCACCCCGACGGGGCTGCCCGAGCGCGCGCATGCGCTCGCCGCAGACCTCTTCGACGCTGCGGCGCTCGCGAAGGCGCTCGCGCCTCACGCGGACACGGACGCGGTCGTGTACGCCGCGAGCCCCGGCGTGCGCGACCGGAGCAAGGCGCGGGAAGCGTACGAGCGAACCTACGCCCAGGGCCCGGCGAACGTGCTCGACGCTCTTGCACCAAAGCGCTTCATCCTCGTCTCCAGCACCGGCGTCTACGGGGCGGCCGACGGTCGCTGGGTCGACGAAGGCACGCGGCCGGAGCCGACGCGCGCGACCGGTGAGGCGCTCCTCGCGGGCGAGCAGGCGCTGTACGCGCGCCGACCGGACGCCATCGTGCTGCGCCTGAGCGGCATCTACGGACCGACGCGCACGATGCTCGTCCGCTCGGTGCGGGACGGGCGCGCGCGCCGTCCGGCGACGACCCGGTGGACCAACCGCATCCACCGTGACGACTGCGCCGGTGCGCTCCATCACCTTCTCACGCTCGAGGACCCGGCGCCGCTCTACTGCGGCACGGACGACGCGCCGGCTCCGCTCGCAGAGGTGCAGGCCTTCCTGGCCGAGCGCTTGGGCGTCCCGGTGCCGGGGCCCGGCGAGGGCCAGGAGGCTCCGGGCCGCGGCGGTAGCAAACGCATCCGCAACGCCCTTCTCCGCGCGAGCGGCTACACCTTCCGCATCCCGAGCTACCGCGAGGGCTACCCGCCCATCGTCGACGCCGTCCTCCAAGGGGACGGACCGAACTAATGAAACCAATGACGCCGAAAACCCGCATGATCTCCGCGACGCCCTGCGCGCGGAGCTGGCTCGGGAGAACGCCGCGATGAGCACGCCGGACCCTCAGCGCCCCCGCATCACCTACGAAGCGCGCGGGCACCTGCGCCTCATCGGCCTCGATCGGGCCGAGAAGCGGAACGCCTTCGACCTCCGCATGCTCCGGGAGCTCGCCGAGGCGTACACGCGCTTCGAGGAGGACGACGCGGCCCGCTGCGCTGTGCTCTTCGCCCACGGCGACCACTTCACCGGCGGCCTCGATCTCGCCGAGGTCGGGCCCGCCGTGGCCCGCGGCGAGACGCTCTTCCCACCCGGGAGCGTCGATCCGCTGGGGCTCGGCGAGCGCGTGCGTACGAAACCGACCGTCATGGCCATCCAGGGCATCACGCTCACCATCGGCATCGAGCTCGCGCTGGCCCAGGACGTGCGGGTGGCCTCGGACGACGTGAGCTTCGGCCAGATCGAGGTCAATCGCGGCAGCTTCCCCTTCGGCGGGGCCACGCTCCGGCTTCCGCGGATCGCCGGCTGGGGCGATGCCATGCGCTGGCTGCTCACGGGCGATCGCTTCGGCGCGGAGGAGGCGCACCGGCTGGGGCTGGTCCAGGAGGTGGTGCCCGCCGGCGCCGCGCTCGGGCGCGCCGTCGGCCTCGCCGAGACCATCGCGCGCCGGGCGCCCCTCGGCATCCAGGCCACGCTCGCGTCGGCGCGCGCCGCGGTGGAGCGGGGCCACGCCGCGGGCCACGCCGACATGATGCGCCGGCTCCCCGGCGTGCTCGCCTCGGCCGACGCCGAGGAGGGCGTCCGGAGCTTCCTCGAACGCCGCGAAGCTACCTTCGAAGGCCGTTAGCGCCGGTCTTCGGCCCGCACCGCCTCGGCGAGGGCCGCACCCAAGCGCTCGGCGCCGCGCCGCGAAGGATGGACGCCGTCGCCGTCGTAGAGCTCCGTGTGGGTCGGGGACACCCATGGGCTCGCCCGCACGAAGGTCACCCCTTCGTGCGCGGCCGCCATGCGCGCGAGGCGGAGGTTCAGGCCGTGCATCTCGTCGCCGCAGCGCGCCACGCCGAAGGCCGCGCCCGGCGGGAAGGCGTAGTAGCCCAGCACCAGCACCCGGCTCCCCCGAGCTCGGATGCCACGCACCAGCGTGGGCATCCCGCCGGCGCGCCCGTCCTCGCTCACCAGCGCGTCGAGCACCTCCCGACAGGCGCCGCAGTCGCAGGTGATGTTCACGTCGTTCAGCCCGCCATTGACCAGCACCCACGGCGCCGCCTCCTCCGGAAGCTGCGTTGGGATGGCCTCGTCGCCGCCGAGCACCCGCGTGCCGCCGACGGCCTCGTTCCGCACGTTCCAGCCGAGCGTCCGCGCGGCCACATGGGGAATCGACGCGCCCTCCTCGCCATGCCACGCGAGGATGGAGTCGCCGATCGCGTGCAGGGTCCGCGGCGTCACGGCCGGCGTCCCCTCCGCGCAGCCCGTGAGGCCGACGATCAGGAGAAGCGCGACGCATCGCGCCGATGGCCGGAGCTCTCGCATGGCGCGCCGAGTCTCTCAGCGGCTCCCTTCGCCGACCAGGTCAGCCACCGAGGAAGAGCGCCAGGCCCAGCCAATACGCCTTCGGCCGGCGTCCCTCGAGGAGCTCCTTGCGGCGCTCGTTCCAGCGCCCCGCCAGCTGGCCCAGGTGGCGCGAGAGCGTCGGGAGATCGCGGGGCGTCGAGAGCGTCGTGGGCTGCGTCATGTGTCGTCTCCTGCCCCTGCCGGCGCAGCGGGCAGGGGGGACAGGCGCTGGCGCCGCGCCTTCGATCACGAAAGGTCCCCGCGAGGGCCACGAAAGGGCACCGCTTCCCCTTTCGGCCTCAGGCGACCGCCGGGTCGGGCGTCACGACCCGGCGAAGCACCGCGCCGTAGCCCGGAGCGACGTGCGCGCCTGCGAGCGCCCCCCGTTCGCGCAAAAGCCGATGGAAGGCCGGCAGCCGGAAGAAGGGCACGCTCATCAGCGCATGGTGCTCGAGGTGGTAGTTCACCCCGTGCGGCGCCACGGTGAGCCGCGCGAGCCACCCGGCCTCGGTCGTCCGCGTCGAGGGAAAGGCCGCGGGCCCCTCCCCGGTGCAGCTGTGCTCGGCAATGGCCCGAACGCGCAGGAAGAGTGAGTAGGTCGTGAGCAGCGCCGCCAGCCACACCGCGTAGAGCCAGGGCGCACCGGCGACCCAGCAGAGGCCGAAGAGCACGGACTGCGACACGACGAAGGGGGCCATGCGTCGCGCGACCCGGCGCCACGTGCCCGCGGGCCGGTCGGCGGGACCGAGGCGCCGCGCCCCGCCCGACGCCGTGTAGCTCAGCCGCTCCGTGTCCATCAGGAAGATGGCCACGAGGCGCTTGAGCCCGGCCACGCCCGTGAGATCACGCGCCACCTTGCGCAGCAGGCTCGCCCGCGTGGTGGGGAAAGGCGTCACGAGGCAGAGGTCCGGATCCTTGGCGGTGCCCGTGAAGGCATGGTGCGCCAGGTGGTGCTTTCGGTAGCGACGGAGATCCGCCCACACGGGCCCCGCGCAGAGCCACTCCCCCACAACGTCGTTGAGCAGGCGTGTTCGGAAGAGCGTCCGATGCGCGGCCTCGTGCATCAGGATGGAGAAGCCGAGCTGGCGGCCGCCCAGGACCACGAGCGCCACGGCCACCGTCACGACGTTCGGCCAGGCCCCGACGAGCGCGAGCGCGGCGCCCACGAACGCCCAATCGCCGGCCACCGCGAGCGCACCGCGCAGGTCGCTCGGCGCCATGAGCGCCGCCCGCTCTTCCGGACCGAGCACGCCGAGGAGCTCTTCGTCGGTCGTCATCGCTGCGTCGCCCTCATGGTCGCAGCGCCTGCAGGGGCCGACCGAGGGGCGTCGCGCCCGCGAGGCCGAGCCGCGTGGCCCAGAGCGCGCGCGCGCGCCGGTCGTAGCGGCTCATGGCCGACTGAAGTCGCTGCCGAGGCTCCGCGGACGCGAGCGCGGGGGGAAGGCGCGGGTCGAGGTGGAGGCTCCGCAGCGCGGCCCCGCCCAGCCGGAAGGCCGTCGCGAGCGCCGCATCGTCCGCTGGAGTGGCCGTCCGAAGCGCCGCCAGCCCGGTCTCGAGGGCCTCGGCGAGCGCGGTCTGCTTCGCCCGTCGCGCGCGCACGCTCCACAGGGCCTCGGCGTCGGGCGCGGGCTCGAGGGCGCTGGCGAGGAAGACCGCGCGACCGGCGCCGAGCTCTCCGCGCAGCGCGTCCACACCGCCGCGCAGGTTCGCCGGCCGCATGGAGAGCCCACGGAGCACCGGCCGAAAGCCCAGCCAGCGGAGCGCCTCGGGGAGCTCACCCAGCTCGTGCACGGCCAGCCAGCTCGTGCCGTCCCATGGAGAGAGCAGCGCGTCGTCGGTGGCCGTCCACGGCGTGGGCGGGCGCGGCGGCGCCGCCGGACCGAGCACGTAGGCCCCACGCGACGGGCTCGCGATGGCGTCGCGGGCGCGAAGGCGGCTCAGCGCGACGCGCAGCGCGTTCTCCTTGATACCCAGGATGACCCCCGCTTCGACGATGGCTCGGGCCGCGACCGGGACCGGCGAGGCCGCCGCCAGAAGGTCGAGGACGAGCTGCCGGGGTCGCGTCAGCGGCATGCGGACATATATTACACCGATCGCGTCTCATTACAACGATCGACATATATTCGATTCACGTAATGATGGCGGCATGGGGAACGGCGAGCGACCGCATCGGGTACAAAAGCAGCGGCTGGCGTGGCCCGGAGGACCGCATGGCGAGTGGACGATGGCGTGCGTGGATGCTGTGGCTCGGGCTCCTCGGTGCCTGCGAGTGCGGCGAAGGCAAGGGCGCCCGGCAGCTCCCGCCGACGCCGACCGGGGACGCCGCGCTCCTCGACCATAGCGGTGCGCTGGTCGGCCTCGAAGGCGCCCCGGGGCGCGCGAGCTTCGACGTCCCCGTCGCCGCCGGCGACCACATCGTGGTCGACCTTCGGGCCCAGGGCTTCGACCCGCGCCTCGAGGTGACGCCGCCGAGTGGCGGGACGCTTCGCAACGACGACTTCCAGGGCGATCGCTTGCGCTCGCGGTTGAGCCTGCTCGTGGCGGAGGCGGGCGTGATGAAGGTGCGCGTGGCGAGCCACCGTCCCGGCGAGGGCGGGAGCTACCACGTGCGCGTGAGCCGCGAGTCGCCGGCCGACGCCGCTGCGCCGCTCCTCTCGCTCGGGACGAGCTACGAGGGCGAGCTCGACGCCAGCGACGGTCGCGGGCCCGAAGGGCGCCTTCAGGACGTGTGGCTCGTGCCCGGCGGGGACACCGGACCCCTCGAGCTCCGCATCGAAGCCCGCGGCGACGCCGTGCCGCTGGCGCTGCTCGTGGACACGCAGGGCCGGGCGCTCTCCGCCGCGGGGAGCGGCGTGTACCGGCTGGTGGAGCCGGGCTTCCATCGCCTCCAGCTGCTCTCGCCGGGCCCGGAGGCCGAGGCCGGCTACCGGCTCTCGCTGCAGCGCGCGACGGCGGGCGCGACGCCGGTGCTGAGCCGAGCGCACCACCAGCTGCCCCCGGAGGCGGCCACGGTGACGCTCGCGGTGGGAGAGGCGCGAAGCGCGGCTCTCGGCGACGGCGAAGGCACCTTGCCCACGGGCGAGCCCGCCGACCTCTACGCGCTCGAAGGCCGGGAGGGCCAGACCCTGCGCCTCGAGCTGCGCTCCGACGCCTTCGACCCCTATCTCCTGGTCATCGCGCCGAGCGGCCGGCACTTCGAGAACGACGACAGCGGCGGCACGATGCATGCGGCCCTCGAGCTCGAGCTTCCCGAGGACGGGACCTACCGCGTCGTCGCCACGGCCTACCGGGCCGGCATGCGCGGGGCCTACGAGCTCAAGCTGAGCGAGGGCGCGCGTCCCTCGATCGCGCCGGCGGCGCTGGCGGCCGCCGCGGGGCCGGGTGGAGACGCGCTCGTACGCACCGGACAGCTCGCGGCCGGCGACGCCACGCTCTCCAGCGGTGAGCTCGCCGACCGCTTCACCTTCGCGTGGGAGCCCGGGCAGCGCTGGGATCTTCGCCTGACCAGCCCGGCCTTCGACCCCTACCTCATCGTGCGCTCACCGAGCGGCGAACAGCGAGACAACGACGACGTCTCCGAGTCCGACCGGAGCGCGGGGCTGCTCTTCGAGACCAGCGAGGCCGGGGCCCACGAGGTGCTCGTCACGAGCTACTCGCCCGGCGAGACGGGCGCCTACGAGCTCACGCTCACGGAACAGGCCGGCGGCGACACGCCCACGCCGCCGCCCTCGGTGGCCGCTGCGACCGGTGGCGGTGACACGCTCCACGGCGAGCTCGCGCAGGGAGACGCCACGTTACGGAGCGGGGAGCTCGCGGACACGCACGAGCTCACGCTCGCGGCGGGGGAGCATGTGCATCTCGAGGTGCGGAGCGCGGCCTTCGACACCTACGTCATCGTGAAGCCGCCCTCGGGCGAGCAGCAGGAGAATGACGACGCGCCCGGTGGTGGCACCAACGCGGGGCTCGAGCTCGTGGCGCAGAGCGCGGGCACCTACCGCGTGCTCGTCACGAGCTACCGACCGGGCGAAACGGGTCCCTACGAGCTCGTGGTGCGCCGCGGCGGCGCCGCCCCCGCGCCGAGCGCGAATGCCGACGCGCGCTCCGTGGCGGCGGAGGGCGATACGCAGAGCGGCGCCCTCGCCCGGGGCGACGCGACGCTCTCGACGGGGGAGCTCGCGGACCGCTACACGCGCAGCTTCACGGCGGGCACGCCGGTGCGCATTCGGCTTCGCTCCAGCGCCTTCGACCCCTACCTGATCGTGCGCACGCCGAGCGGCCGGCAGATCGACAATGACGATGAGAACGCCACCACGCGCGACTCGCTCGTGGAGCTCCCCTCCGCGGAGACGGGTGCCTACCAGATCACGGTCACGAGCTATCAGGCCGGCGAGACCGGCGCCTATGCGCTGGCCTTCGAGGCCGGCACGGCGATACCCCGCGCGGACGCCCACGGCGCCGGCGGTGCGGGCCGCGTCTTCGGCCTCTTCGCGGGCATCACCGACTACCCGCCGGGCGTGGGGGACCTTCCCGAGTGCGCCAACGACGCCATCAAGCTCGCCGAAGCGCTTCGCAACGAAGGGCTCCTCGACGCGAGCCGGCAGGTGCTCCTGACGGACGCGCAGGCGACCACGACCAACGTTCGGAGCGCCATGCGACGCTTCGCCGGCGAGGTGGGCCCGGACGACGTCTTTCTCTTCTTCTATTCGGGCCACGGCGGGCAGCGCCCCGGGAGCCGGGACGGGCGGGAGATCGACGCGACGGACGAGTACCTGGTGCTCCACGACGGCCCGCTCCTCGACGATGAGCTCGGCCAGCTCTTCGACGGCGTCGGCGCGCAGGTCGCCGTGGCGGCGCTCGACGCCTGCTACAGCGGCGGCTTCGCGAAGGACCTCATCACGCAGCCCGGGCGCGTCGGGCTCTTCAGCTCCGAGGAGGACGTGCTCAGCGCCGTGGCGGGCCAGTTCCAGGCCGGCGGCTATCTCAGCCACTTCCTCCGCACCGCGGTCACGGGAGAAGCGGACCGGGCGCCGGCCGATCGGGTGCTCACCGTCGGCGAGCTGACGCACTTTCTCTACACGCAGTTCGGCCGTCACGCCGCGGACGTCGAGCTCCAGGGCGCCTACCAGCACCTCGTCGTCGATCGCGGCGCGGTGAGCGTGGACCAGGTGCTCTGGGCGTACCGATAGCCGAACGAAAGGAGCGGTGGTTCCCCACTAGGGCACGCGAGGGTCGTCCGCTTCGCAGATGAAGCGCTCGAAGACGAGGCAGTTGGCGACCTCCCAGTCGCCGCTGCGTCCCGGGCCGTCCTCCATGCGCACGCAGTCGTCCGAGCCGCTCGCGCGCGGCTCGGAGGCGTCCCAGCTGTCGAAGCTGCCGAGCGCCGTACCATCGACCCACTCGTAGTCGCCCTCCGTGTCGCGGTCGTTGAGGCCGATCCAGTGCTCGCGGTCCGGGGACACGGTGTCCTCGAGGAGCGTCTGCTCGGCGGCGTCGTCGACGGTCACGAGCGCGTAGCCGCGACTCGTGCAGGACGCCCGGGCGACGGCCCAGGGCTCGGAGAAGCACACGAGGTAGATGCGACCGGCGCCGTCGAAGGTGGCGCAGCCGGTGCATCCGCTCTCGTCGACCTCGCCGTCGCAATCGTCGTCGACGGCGTTGCAGACCTCCGCGGGCACGTCGGGCGCGTCGCAGTCGACGAACGCGCCGGCCTCGCAGACCTCGGTCCCGGGCGTCCCGCAGGCGTTGGCGCAGGCGCGCGTGAGCGCCTCGTCCACGTCGCCGTCGCAGTCGTCGTCGACGTCGTTGCACGCCTCGACGTCGTCCCCCGTGGCGTCGTCGCAGCTCACCATGCCCCCCGCGCAGCTCGAGGTCCCCTCCTCGCATTCGTCGGCGTCGGGGCCATCGCAGGGGATCGCCACGCGCGGGTCGTCGACGCCGTCCGCCGTGTCCGATCGGCAGTCGTCGTCGAGGCCGTTGCAGAGCTCCAGGTCGTCCCCGCTTCGGTCGTCGCAGGCGATGATCCCCCCGCCGATGCACTGCACGACGCCTTCCTCGCAGGCGTCCGCGTCGTCCCCGTCGCAGGCCACACCCACGCGCGCGTCGTCCGCGCCGTCGGCAGTGCCAGGGCGACAGTCGTCATCCGCGTCGTTGCAGAGCTCCAGGTTGTCGCCGGTCATGTCGCTGCAGACCGTCGCCCCGCCCCGGCACTCGACGACGCCCTCCGTACAGGCGTCGGCGTCGTCGCCGTCGCAGGCGCCGCCCACCGCCGGATCCTCCGCGCCGTCGACGCTCGCGGGGTCGCAGTCGTCGTCCATCCCGTTGCAGACGTCCCGGTCGTCCCCGGTGGTGTCCGTGCACCGGAGCGCGCTCCGGCGGCACTCGATGACGCCCTCCTGGCAAAGGTCGCCGTCGTCCCCGTCGCAGCGCTGGCCCAGCCTCGCCTCGCAGGCGCCGTCGGGCGTGTCCCCGCGGCAGTCGTCGTCCATCCCGTTGCAGAGCTCGGGGTTGTCTCCGCTCTCGTCGCTGCACACCAGGCTTCCGCCCCGGCACGAGAGGGTGCCCTCGTCGCAGCGGTCGGCGTCCGCGCCGTCGCAGGCGGCGCCGTCCATGGGATCGGCCGCGCCGTCCGGCGTCGCCGGGTCGCAGTCGTTGTCGACGCCGTCGCAGATTTCCTGGCCCGCGCCGCCGGGGTCGTCGCAGCGAAGGGCGCCGCCCTCGCATACGAAGAGCCCCCCCGCGCAATCGTCCGGGTCGTCCCCGTCGCAGCCGGTCCCCACGCGGGCGTCGCCGCTGCCGTCCGGGGTCGACGGGTCGCAGTCGTCGTCCATGCCGTTGCACACGTCGGGGGCGTCGTCGCTGGCGTCCTCGCACTCGAGGCTGCCGGCGACGCAGCCGACCCTGCCATCCTCGCAGAGGTCGGCGTCGATGCCGTCGCAGGGCGCGCCGAAGCCAGCGCTCGCGGACCCGTTCGGGGTGCTCGGGTCGCAGTCGTTGTCGACGAGGTCACAGACGTCCGGCCCCTCGATGACGCACTCGCACACGCCGTCACCGTCGAGGTCCCGCCGGCCCTCGGGGCAGTCCGTGCCGGCATCGGCGCCGCCGTCGCTCTCGAAGAGCCCGCCACGTTCGGGCACCGCGCAGGCGGCCAGCACGACGAGCATGAGGACCCGGTGGGGCACGCGGCGAGTATATCGCGTCCCCTCGTTGCGTCCCGTGCCGGTCCCGCCCGGTAACGTGACCGGGATGTCGCGCTCAGGTGCTGCCCGGGAGTGGCTCGAAGGGTAGCGCGCGGAGGGCGCGGCGATCGACCTTGCCCGCGGGCGTCCGGGGTAGCTCGGTCAGGAGGGCGATGGCCCGCGGTCGCTGATGAGCGGCCAGCGACGTGCGCCGGAGGGCCTCGTGGGCGGCGCGCTCGTCCGCGCCCGCGAAGGCGACCGCGACGCGCTCGCCCCACTCCTCGTCCGCGAGGCCGACGACCGCGGCCTCGACGCCGGGCAGGGCCTCCGCGAGGAGCGCTTCCACCTCCGCCGGATATACGTTCTCGCCTCCGGTCACGATGAGGTCGGCGCGCCGTCCGCGCAGGTGAAGACGCCCGGACGCATCGAGCGTCCCGAGGTCGCCGCTCGCCCACCAGCCGTCGGGCGTGCGCGCGGGATCGAGGCTGCCGTCCTCGCCGAGGTAGCCGTCGAAGAGCGTCGGGCCGCGAAGCTCCACGCGCCCCTCCCGCACGCGAAGCGCGACCCCCGGGAGCGGTGCGCCGACCCCGGCGTCGGCGGGGGGCGGCGTGCCCGGCGCGCGCGTCGCGGCCTGCGCGCAGGTCTCCGTCGCGCCGTAGGTGGGCAGCGCAGGGACGCCCGCACCTTCGGCACGGGCCAGCAGCGTCCGTGTGGCCGCGGCGCCGCCGAGGAGCACGGCCCGCAGGCTCGAAGGCGGGCGCCAGCCCTTCTCCAGCAGCCGGTGCAGCATGGTCGGCACCAGGGAGGTCAGCGTCGCCCGATGCGCGGCCAGATCCCGCGCCGTCGCGCCCACGGAGCAGCGCCGCGGCCCCAGGACGACGGCGCGCCGCCCGAGCAGGCAGCGCACCA
>CALCTH010000245.1 GCA_937893795.1 uncultured Myxococcales bacterium
CTCGACGCGCTCCCGGCGCCGCCCCCACCGGGCTGAGGCCGGTCGCGCCGCCGGCACCGCGTCCTGCTACGCGTCCTGCTACGCTTCCGGCGCGGCCGCGTGGATGCCGCGCGAGGTGGCATGCCGAGCATGAAGTGGGTCGCCGCGGAAGGGCGACCGCGGGTCTTCCCCATCTACAAGAAGGTGACGTCCATCGGCCGCGGCGCCGCCAACGACGTCGTCGTCCCGGACGCGAGCCTGGCCGAGTTTCACGCGCAGGTCGTCTTCGACGGCCGCGACTTCACGCTCGCGGAGGTGGAGCGCGCCGGCGGCATGCTCGTCAACGGCAAGAAGAAGCGCCGCGCCAAGGTCTTCCACAACGACCGCATCGAGCTGGCCGAGGGCGTCGAGCTGGTCTTCAGCGTCTACGACGAGGTCACGCCGGGCGTGCCCGCGGAGGACGACCGACAGGCCGAGCTGGCCGGCATGGTGAAGCTCTCGGAGTTCAACCGGCGCCTCCTCGAGATCGGCACCGTCAGCGAGCAGATCGACGCGCTCCTCGACGCCGTCATCGAGGTCACGAACGCGGCAAAGGGCTTCGTCCTCCTCCTCCGCGAGGGCGAGCCCACGGTGGCCGCGGCGCGCAACGTGAAGCGGGAGTCCATCCCCGCCGGCGTCGAGCAGCTCTCCGACTCCATCGTGGCGCAGGTGATCGAGCGCCGGAAGCCGGTGATCGTGAGCGATGCGCTCAACGACACGATGTTCAAGACCGCCGAGAGCGTGATGAACCTGCGCCTCTGCAGCGTCATGGCGGCGCCGCTCATGGCCCAGGGCCAGCTCCTCGGCATCATCTACGTGGGCAACGACAACGTGGTCAGCCTCTTCGAGGAGTCTTCCCTCGACGTGCTCACCATCTTCGCCGGCCAGGCGTCGCTCATCCTCCAAAACGCCATCCTCCTCGACGAGCTCAACCTCGACCGAGAGCGCATGGCGGGGCAGCTCGAGGACCAGCGCTTCGGCGACATCATCGGCTCGTGCCCGAGCCTCCTCGAGGTCTTCGGACGGGTGGAGAAGGTCGCGGCCACGGACGTCAGCGTGCTCATCACCGGCGAGACGGGGACGGGCAAGGAGCTCATCGCACGGGAGATTCACCGGCGCTCCCGGCGCAACGGCGGGCCCTTCGTGGTGGTCAACTGCGGGGCCATCCCCGAGAACCTGATGGAGTCCGAGCTCTTCGGTCACGTGCGCGGCGCCTTCACCGGGGCCGTCGCCAGCCGTGAGGGCAAGTTCCAGCAGGCCAGCGGCGGCACGCTCTTCCTCGACGAGATCGGGGAGATGCCCACGGCGCTCCAGGTGAAGCTGCTCCGGGCGCTCCAGGAGCGCATCGTGGTGAAGGTCGGCGACGCCAAGAGCGAGCGCGTCGACATCCGCGTGCTCGCGGCGACCAACCGGGAGCTCGAGAAGGAGATCGAGCTCGGCGCGTTCCGCGAGGACCTCTACTACCGTCTCAACGTGGTGAACCTGCATCTCCCGCCGCTGCGCGAGCGCGGGGAAGACGTGATCGTCATCGCCAAGTACCTCCTGCAGAAGCATGCGAAGGCCTACGAGGCGGCCGTGAAGGGCTTCACGCCGGGGGCGCTCACGGCCATGCGCGCCTACGAGTGGCCCGGCAACGTCCGCCAGCTCGAGAACCGCATCAAGAAAGCCATCGTGCTCGCCGACAAGACCCTCGTCGGCCCGGAGGACCTGGACCTCAGCGCGGACCAGGTGCGTCCCGTGGTCCCGCTGGCGCAGGCGCGGGAGGACTACACGCGCCGCTACATCCTCGAGATCCTCGAACGGAACGGTGGCAATCGCACCCGCACCGCACGCGACCTCGGCGTCGATCCGCGCACGGTCTTTCGCTACCTCGAGCGGGAGTCCCTGGCGCCCGAGGCCCCGGGATGAGAGCGCTCCCGCCCGCGTTTCTCGCCCTCACCTTGGGGGCCTGCCTGGTGACGGACCGGCTCGACCCGCCGGTGCTGCCCAACGCGCCGCCGGTGATCTTCGACGTCACGGAACCCGCGAACACCGAGCCCATCAGCGCGGAGGACATCACGACCGTCGACGCGACCATGCCCGGTTCCCTGGACTTCGAGATCGAGGTTCAGGACCTCAACGTGACGCAGACGCTCGCCGTCGTCGCCCTGCTGGATCTTCCCGGCGACAACCGAAGCGTCGCCTACGTGAACGAGAACCTGGAACCGCAGGGGGGGGCCATCGCGCGACGCGAGACCATCCGCGTCGATGTGTCGCTGCTCCGGCCGCCCCCGGGAAGCACCTCGTGTCGGCGGCTCACGGTCTTCGCGTCGAGCGGTTTCGAGCGCATCGACATCGGTCAGCCCATCGAGCCGGGCGATCTCGCGCGCGCCGTGTATTGGCTCCGCGTCGTGGACCCGCCCGAGCAAGAGGTCGACCTCACGGAGTGCCCGTGAGTCGGGCAAGGCACCGCATGGCGGGTGCGGCCGCCGGCATGTTGCTCGCCGCCTGCATCGACCTGACGGGACCGCTTCCGGGCCAGGCTCCGACCTGCGTCGTGGACGCCGACTGCGACGGCGCGCAGGTCTGCGACGTCCCGACGGGGAGCTGCGTCGCCGCGGTCGTGACGGATCCGGTGGAGGTGGTGTTCCAGATCCTCGGGAGCTCGGGGCCCGAGGGTCTCAGCCCCCCTCGGCTGAGCCTCGAGCCACGCACGCTCTCCGACGCGACCTCGCAGCAGACGCTCGTTCTGCCCGGCGTCGCCCTCGCCCTCGGGACGCTCCGCGTCGACGAAGAGGTGGTGGCTGCGGACCTGCGCTTCACGCGCGAAGGGGACGTGGAGCCCTTCGAGCAGCGTACCGTCGCGGCGGAAACCAGTACTCGGCTCGTCGATGGGGAGGCCGTGGACTTCGCCGTCGCGCTCTTGGCCGACGAGACCTACACGCTGGAGGTCCTCCCGAGGCCAAGCCTGGATGCGACGGGAACGCCTTGGTCGCGGCGCCTTCCTCCGCGGCGCTTCGAGGGGCTGCGCTTACCGGGCCGGGGTGAGGTCCTGCGCCTGCCGCTCGTCTATCCCGAGGGGCTCGATGCGCCGTGCGGGCCGGGGCGGGCGACCCGCTGCCGCCTGGAGGGCGTGGTCCTCGAAGAGGCCGACGACGGCGGTCGCGGGCCGCTCGCCGGGCTGAGCGTGCGTGCGTCCTCTCGGGTCGACGGAGCCCTCGTCTCGTCGGTGGCCGTCACGGACGACGAAGGTCGTTTTGCCATCGTGATCTCGCCCGACGCGGAGCCCGACTATCTGCTCCGCATCGCCGCGACGGAGAGCGGGACGCTCGTGCCGACCACGACCGTGGACCCGGCCTTTCTCGTGCCCGGAGAGAGCCTGGAGGTGTTGGCGCCACGGCCTCGGGAGCTGCTCTATGGCGGCACCGTGTTCCTCCCGAACTCCATGTTTGCCCAGGATGCGCTCCTCGAGCTGACGTCGACCTCCTTGGTGGACGACACGTTCGGACCGCCGGCCTTCTTCGAGTCCTCGCCCGTTCCCGTGCAGAGCGATGGGAGCTTCGAGGCCAGGATTCTCGCGGGCGAGTATCGGGTCGTGATCACCCCTTCGAGCGCCGACGCTGGCGCCGCCGTGCACGTCGAAGAGCTGGTTCTCGCGCCCGAGGACGGGGTCACCGAGCTCCTCGGACAGGGATTCGAGCTCCAGACCCGCAGCCGGTTCACCGGCCAGATCAATGCGTCCTCCATCGGTTTCGGCGAGCCGGTACCGATTCTGGCCGTGCCCCGCGCGGGGAGCACGCCGCTGGAGCGTGCGGCACGTGACGTACAGACGACCGGGAGTAGTGGGACGTATGAGCTGCGGCTCGATGTGGGGGTGTACGATCTCTTCTTCCAGCCCGATCCCGCAACGGGGCGGCCCTGGCAGATCGTTCCCGACCTCCGCGTCGAGAGGACGGGGGACCGCGTGCAGAACTTCGACATCGAGCTCCCCGCGCCGCTCCGCGTCGACGGTCAGGTGCAGAATCCTGGGGGCGAGGCCTGCGTGCCGGCGGCGGACGCGGAGCTCGCGCCGCCGTGCGCGGGCGCCCAGGTACGCGCGCTCGTGCGCCTTCCGGGCCGCGACCGCTTCGTGCTCCTGGCGGAGACCCGCTCGGACCCAGGGGGCGCCTTCACGCTGCTCTTGCCGTCCAGGCTGCCCGAGCCCGACTGAGGCCCGCGGGCCTCAGCCCTTGCCGTCCGAGGTCTTCTTGGTTGCCCCTGGCGGGGCTACCACGACGGTGGCGGGCCGAACCCCGGAGCGCTTGCGCAGCGCGGCCGTTTTCAGCGCCTCGAGGGCCTCTTCGAGCTCGGAGAGCGGAAAGGGCTTGGCCAGCACGCGCAGGAAGCACGCGCGCTCGGCGTCGTCGATGGCGTCGAGGGTCGCGCTCACCAGCACGGCCGGGACCCCCTGTCGCCGGGCTTCCGCGCCAATGGCGCCTCCGTTGACCCCGGGGAGCTGGTAGTCGGTCAGCACCACGTCCGTGTCTCGGCGCGCCAGCGCCAGCAGCGCACCGTCGCCCGTCGCATGGGCCTCGACCACGAAGCCCGCCCGTCGCAGCGCCCGCGCGAGCAGGGAGCGCATTCCATGGTCGTCCTCAGCGACGAGGGCTCGTAGCACTCGTGACACGTTTCTGCCGTATTCTGTCCCAAGAACGAGCCTCGGGCACGTTCGCTTCCAGGGAAAGGGTTGCACGGTCGGCGATCTCCGTTCGCTACGGCAGCGACGCAGACGCCCCGAGCCCCCGGGAATGCGCCCGAGCGGGGCTGGGTTCGTCCCCTCGGCCCCTCGACGCGGCCTCGGTGCCGCGCCATGCACCCTGAGGCCGCGCCCCGCCATGCCTCGCCCGCTCGCCCTGCTCCGCCGCGCCCGCGACGCCTTCCCGCCCACGCCTCTCGGCCTCGTCGGGCTCGGGACGGCGTATCTCGCCCTGGATGTCCTCGCCTTTGGACGTCTCGATTTGGTGGTGCTCGTCGTCGGATACGGGCTCCTCGGCCTGGTCGCGCTGGCCGTGCTGGGCACCACGCTCTTCGCCCTCGCGCTGAGGCCGCAGCTCCGGCGACGGGTGGACACGGTGAGCGCGCATCTCCGCCTCGAAACGGGCTTCGCTGCCGAGACCGGCTTCTCGCTCCCGCGCTGGGGCTGGCTCCCGCTCCTCCAGCTCCGCTGGGAGTGGGAGACGCCCGACGCCGAGGTCGACCGGGTGACACGGCTCGGGACCCAGCGGGAGCGAGTCGTCCTCCGGCGGCGTGGGGAGCACGAGGGCGTCACGCGCCGCTTCTTCGTCGAGGATGCCTTCGGGCTCGCGCGCATCACGCTCCGGTTCCCGTCGCCGGCGCGGGTCCGCGTCGCGCCGCACGTCGGCGCCCTCGGCGCGCTCCCCGTGCTCCGCGCCTTCACGGGAGGCGACGCGGTCTCTCATCCGCTCGGTGACCCCGAAGGCGACCGCCTCGAGCTGCGTCGCTATGCGCCCGGGGACCCGGCCCGCTTCATTCATTGGAAGAACTTCGGCCGCACGCGGAAGCTCGTCGTGCGCTTGCCCGAGCGGGCGCTGAGCCCGGCGCGGCGCCAGGTGGCCTACCTCGTCGCGGGTCCCGGCGACGAGGCCAGCGCGGCCGCCGCTCGCGTCGCCGTGCTCGGGGGCGCGCTCGGCGAGGATTGGGCCTTCGGCGCGGCGGGTACGCCGGGCGTGCTCACGGAGCCCGAGGCGGCACTCACGGCCATCGTGCGCTCCGGTCGACGCGGAGCGAAGGCTGAGGCGGGCGCGGGCCTCGCCGCCTTTTTGGCCGAGGCGGACCGGCGCGGTCCCGCGAATGCCCTCGTCTTCGTGCCGCCCGAGCCCGGCCCCTGGCTCGAGGTCGTGGCGAGTGCCCTGGCGACGCGCCGGGGGCGGGCGCGAGCGGTCATCGCCATCGACGGACCGAGCCGCGGAGGGCCGCCGCGC
>CALCTH010000246.1 GCA_937893795.1 uncultured Myxococcales bacterium
GAGCTTCTCTCCGGTTCGGGAATCACGACGGGCGGCGGATGCACCTCGAGCTCGAGGACCGGCACGTCCTCCGGCGCCGTGGCGGGCGCGTGTGGCGGACCCGCGGCGCGCACCCGCAGCGACGCACGGGCGCCGCCGCGCGCGCCCAGCGTGAGCGCCGCCTCGCGTTCCGCGTCGGTCCACGACGCGCCGCCGGGCCGTCGCCCGGTACCGACGGCGAGGCACGCGGCCGCAATCTCGAGGAGACCGGTAGCCGCGTGCGCCGGGGGAAGCCCGCTGGAGAAGGCGCGCTCGCCCCCGATCATCGCCTCCTCGAGGCTCAAGGCGGCGAGCACGGGGAGGCCCTCGGCTTCGGCCTCGCTTCGGCGCCGGAGCACGAGGCAGAGCGCCGCGTCGGCTCCTTCGGCGGGAAGGCCGAGCTCGTGACGCGCCGTCCGCTGCACCGCTGCCGAGCCGAAGTCCACGGCGCCGACGAGCGCGGCGTCGAGGTCTCCACGCTGCAGCGCGCGCACGGCCACCTCGAGGGCACGCACGCCGCTCAGCTCCTCGGCGCTCGTGGTGAAGCTCGGCCCCGAGAGGTCGAGCTGGCTGCTCAGACGGTTCGCAGGGACGTTGGGCAGCGAGCCGATCACGTGGGGCGCTTCGAGGGGCGCTACCAGCGCGGCTTGCGTGGCCGCGGCCCAGCGTGATGCCGCCTCACCGGAGGTGCCCTGCAGCCGCCGCGCGAAGGCCGGGGAGCGCCAGCGCCCACCCCAGCGCGCGATCTCCGGATCGCAGCCGTAGCCGACGAAGACGCCCGTGCGCGCGCGGAGCGCGTCGAGATCGAGGCCGCGCACGGCCTCGAGGGCCGCGGAGAGCAGCAGGGTCTGCTGGCCACTCGCCATGGCCAGGTCCCGTGGCGGGAAACGAAGCTCGCCGAGCGGGATGGCGGCGCGCACCGCGCGCGGGTCGAGCGGGGCACCTCCGAAGAGCAGCGCCTCGAGGTCCGCGCGGCACGTCCCGGCGCCGACGCGGGCGCCGAGGGCGACGACGACGACCTCGTCGGGCTCGGGCCGCGCGGGCACGGACACGGCCGCGCTCCCGAAGGCCCGCCGCGTCTCCTCGAGGGACTCGACGAGGAGGTGCGCGTCGTTGCCGCCGAAGCCGAAAGCGCTCACCCCCGCGCGGCGAGGTCCGCTCCACGGCGCCGCTTCGTGCAGCGCCTCGCAGCGCGAGGCGGCCAGCGCGTCGCTCGGCCGGTCGAGGCTCGGCGTGGGCGCGACGACCCCTTCGCGCAGGCACTCGAGCACCTTGATGAGCCCGGCGGCGCCCGCGGCCGTGATGAGATGTCCGAGGTTGGCCTTGAGAGAGCCGATGCGCGCGCCGGCGGCATAGACCGAGCCGGTGCTCGCGAGCTCGACGCCGTCGCCCACGGGCGTCCCCGTCGCGTGGCACTCGACGTAGGGAACGTCCTCCGGGCGAAGCCCGCTCATGGCGAAGGCCTCACGCATGCTCCGGGCCTGACCGCTCTCGCTCGGCGCGAGAAGACCCTGACCTCGCCCGTCGTTGCAGAGCCCGACCCCGCGGATGACGCCATGCACCGTACGGCCGGCCCGGAGCGCATCGTCCAGGCGCTCGAGCACGACCAGGGCGCAGCCCTCGCCCGGTACCAGACCGTCGGCGCCGGCGTGAAAGGGACGACTCCGGCCACTCTTCGAAAGCGCGCCGAGCGCCGCGAAGCCCACGTGAATGAAGAGGTCGTCCGCCCGGTTCACGGCGCCGGCGACCATGCGATCCGCGCGGCGCTCCTGGAGCGCTCGGCAGGCGAGCTCGATGGCGTAGAGCGAGGAGGCGCAGGCGGCATCGAGGGCGTAGGCCCCGGCGCCGAGGCCGAGGCTCTCGGCCATCAAGTGCGCGGGGAGGCCGCTCATGAAGGCGTTGCGCGCATCCACGGGCACGGCGCGGGGGTCCTCCATGACCTCCCCCGCGAGCCCGCCGAGCCAGAGGTGCTCGGCGTAGGCGCTCAGTCCCGAGCTCGGGAGCGAGAGATTGCCGACCACGGCGCCGGTACGCGCGTCGCCGCTCACGCCCGCGTCACCCAGGGCCTCCTGGCCGGTCACGACGAGGAGGCGCGCGAGCGGGTCGAGCGCGGCCGGAGCGGCGAGGGGAGCGGCGACCTGTGCGGGCAGGCTCACGTAGCCGCCGCGCTTGGTCCAGGCGCGGTCGAGGCGATCGGCGGGCGGCGCGTCGGGACGAACGAGCACGTCCGCGTCCGGTGCGCGCCAACGATCCGGCGGCGCGTCGCTCAAGGTCACGCGGCCAGCGCGCACGAGATCGAAGAGCGCCGCGGGCGTGTCCGCGCCCGGCACCCTGCAGGCACGCCCGATGATGGCGATGGGCTCGAAGCGCATCGATGCTCAGCCCTCGCGCGGAGCGGCGAGCGCGGGGTTCGCGTTCGGCCGAAGATGTGTCTCGACGCCCGTGAGTGACGCGAAGACCCGTCCGTCGGCATCCACGAGCTCGACGTCGCAGACCGTCTTGAGCGCGCTTCGGGAGCGCATGTGAATCCGCGCCTCGATGGCGCCCGGCGCCGGACCCTCCGCGTGCCGCACGACCCGCCCGAGAGCGGTGGGGAGCGCGGACGCCCCCGGATGCGGAAGGGCCGTCGCGAGGAGCGCGAGCTGGAGCCCCCCGTCGACGAGCGCGGGATCGGTGATGAAGGGACCGTGACCCGGCGGCGCCGGATCCCACTTCATCGCGCGGAGGCCCCGGACGGGGACGACGAGACCGCCCTCACCCGCGCGAAGCGCATCGCCGATGACCTGGAACGCGGGCCCGTGGAAGAGGCGCGCCCCGTCGTAGATGGCGCCGGCGTGCGGCGCGAGCCCCTCCGGCGCAGGCGCCGCCCTGGGCGCCGCGCCGAGCGCCTCGCCGAGCTGCGCCGTGGCCCGGT
>CALCTH010000247.1 GCA_937893795.1 uncultured Myxococcales bacterium
GCCCCCCACGGCCTTCGTCGCTCTGCTCGACGCGAGCCTCGCGCTCCGTCCCAGGTAGCCCGTGCTCCTCGCCATCGACGTCGGCAACACGAACACCGTCCTCGGCCTCTTCGACGGGCCGGACTTGGTGCACGACTTCCGCATTGAGACGGCCAAGGGCCGCACGACCGACGAGCTCCACGTGCTCCTCGCGAGCCTCGTCGAGGTGGCCGGCGTCGCCCGGCGCGCCGTGACCGAGAGCATCCTCGCGAGCGTGGTGCCGCCCCTCAACGAGACGGTGGTGGAGGCGGTGGACCGCGCCTTCGACCACGACATCCTCGTCGTCAAACCCGGCATCAAGACCGGCGTACGGCTGCTCTACGAGAACCCCCGCGAGGTGGGCGCCGACCGCATCGTGAACGCCGTCGCGGCGTATGAGCGCGTGGGCAGCGCCGTCATCGTGGTCGACTTCGGCACGGCGACGACCTTCGACTGCATCTCGACCCGCGGCGAGTACCTGGGGGGCGCCATCGCGCCGGGCATGGAGATCGCCGCCAATGCCCTCTTCTCGCGCGCGGCCAAGCTGCCTCGCGCGGAGCTCGAGCGTCCGGGGGCCGCCATCGGGCGGAACACCGTTGCCTCGATGCAGTCGGGCATCGTCTATGGCTACGTGGGCCTCGTAGACGGCCTGGTTCGCCGGCTCAAGGGCGAGATGGCGGAGGACGCCGGCGGCGCGGTGAGCGTCCTCGCAACCGGCGGGCTGGCGCGGCTCATCGAGCCCGAAAGCGAGACCATCGAGGACATCGACGAGTTCCTCACCCTGGAGGGGCTCCGCTTGCTTTGGGAACGGAACCGCTGAGCCGGGGCGGCGCCTGGAAGCGGAGGCGCCGCGTGTTACCATTTGGGGCCAGGTCCACCATGCTGAAGCCCTACGACCGCGACGCGCTCCGAGAGCAGTTCCGCAACGCCGAGCCCTTTCCACACATCGCGATCGAGGGTTTCCTCGAGGACGAGGCCGTAGCGCAGGTCGCGGCGGCCTATCCGAGCTTCGAGGATGCGCGGAGCGAAGGACGCGAGTTCCGGGCGGTCAACGAGTTCAAGAAGGTCCAGATCTGCGAGGCGGACAAGTTCCCGGATCCGGTCCGGCAGCTGCACGAGATCCTGGCGTCGCCCGAGTTCCTGAAGGACCTCGAGCACATCACGGGCATCGACGGCCTCTTGGCGGACCCGACCCTCGCGGGAGGCGGCATGCACATCACGGGGCCGCGGGGACGCCTCGACGTGCACGTGGACTTCAACTTCCTCGAGGAGCTGAAGCTCTACCGCCGCCTCAACATCCTCCTCTACCTGAACGAGGAGTGGCCGCGCAGCTGGGGCGGCGCCGTCGAGCTCTGGGACGAGAAGGTCGAGCGCTGCTACCACCGCTTTCCGCCGACGCTGAACCGCTGCGTGCTCTTCGAGACGAGCGAGCGGAGCTTTCACGGCGTCGAGGAGGTGACCTGTCCGCCAGGCGCCGCGCGTCGCTCCTTCGCGGCCTACTACTACACGAAGGAGCCCCCGGCCTCGTACGCGGGGCACGACCACACGACCATCTTCCGGGCTCGGCCGGACGAGCCGCTGAAGCGCTACGTCCTGATGCCCGCCGAGAGAGCCATGGGGGCGGTCACGGCCGGTCGGCACCGTGCGCGAGCCGGCGTGGCGAAGGTGGCCAAGCGCCTCCTCGGTCGTGAGTGAAGCCCGTTCACCGTCCGCCGGGCGGGAGAGCCACCGGACCTGCGACGCCGTTGTACAGATCGGGCGTCGTAATATCTGTTATTTTCCTGGGTGATGAGCGCCCGTCGTCGTCGTCGTGTTCCCCTCGCCTTTCGGCAGGGGCCGAGCGACGTCGTCACCGGGGAGCCCGCGCTGGAGCTCGCGGACGGTCCCGGCGCACCGGCGCTCCCGGACCCCTTTTCGGACTCGCTGCCGCCCCCGCCGGAAGCGCCACCGGAGAGCGACGAAGCCGGCCGACGCATCTCCGAGGTACGTCGGCGCGTGCGCCCCTCCCATGCCGTCGCCACCGGCGAGACGACGACGGTCCGCTCCCCCCTCGACGCGGTGGGCAGCGCGGCCCCGGACGTCACGCCCCAGGACCCCTGCGAGCGCCTGCTCTACGAGCTCGTCACGAGCGGTCCCGAGAGCACCGAGGCCTGGGAAGCGCCGCTCTTCCGCCAGGCCGACGCGATGCTGCCGCTGCTCGCCGAGATCTTCCCGGGGCCGCTCTGGTTCGACCGGAACCGGCCGCACCGTGGCCTCCCCGGCGGCGACGTCGTCGGCGCCGTGCCGCGGGCGCTCGTGCTGCTGGGTGAGCGCTCGCGGCCCTGGGTGGCCACACTGCAGGCGGACCCGCGCGAGCACGATCGTTTCCACGCCTGCCTGGTCGCGGCGCGCCTCGCGCATCCGGAGCTCCTCGACCCGCTCGCGCATTCGCTCCTCGAGGGCGAAGCGGACGTACGCATGGCCGCGCAGCACGCGGTGCGGTCCTACGGGCGCGCCCCCGAAGCGACGCAGCTCCTCGCCGCGCTCCGCGTGCTCGCGGTGAGCGAAGGGCGGCGCACGGTGTGGCGGCTCCGCGCCATCGAAGCGCTGGGCGCCCTCGGCGACCCGGCGGCCCCGGACGCCCTCGTGGAGCTCCTGGCGCACGGCAACCGTGCGATGGCGCGGGCCGCGCACCACGCGCTCCGTCGCATCACCGCCCACGACCTCGGCACGCTCCGCCAGCCCTGGCGCCGTTGGCTTCGAAACCAGCGCGGCCGACCGCGGGCGAGCTGGCTCGTGGCGGCGCTGGTGGACCGACGGCCCGAGCTGCGCGAGCACGCGCTCTCGGAGCTCGAGCGTGTGGCGCGCCGCGGCGTCGACGTCGCGCCGGAGGCGCCGCAGCGTGCGTGGGCCGAAGCTCAGGCGCGCTACGCGGTGTGGCTCGCGAAGCGCTTCGGCTGAGCCCGGAGGGCCGGCTCACTGCGCCTGCAGAAAGGGCCCGGGGGCGAAGCCCGGAGGCTCGTGCATGCCCTCCCCGAGAAGCTCGCCCTCGATGAGGCGCGTGAGGGCGTCGTGGAAGTACTCGACGGCGACGCGATCCGTGTCCGCCTCGAGGTGCGGGCGGCCGACCCCGGAGTCGTCGGTGAGGTAGACGTAGGGAGTGCTCGTGCTCGTGGCCATCGCCCGGAAGAGGAACTCGACCTCCCGGTCGGCTCCGGACGCCGCCACCGGCAGAAGGCGAACGCCGAGGCGCGCCGCCGCGACCATCGCCGCGCGATGATCGAACGTCGTGGGGTAAGGCTGCGCCGGCGCGTCGGCGATGATGACCAGCACGCGAGCGGCGCGTGGACGCCAGCGGAGCCCGCGCAACGCGGCGTCGAGCCCGGCGTGGAGATCCTCTCGGTAGTCGCCGCCGCCCTGCGCGTGCACCCCCTGCATGGCCTCGGCGAAGGCCTGGGCGTCGGAGGTGAGGCGAATGCGCTGGAGCGGCACGGCGTCGCTGCGGTCGCGGTAGAAGACGGCGCCGACGCGGGCGGCGACCTCGGGGTGCGCCTCGCGAACGCGTTCGACGATGCCCACGACCTCGCGGTTCACGTAGCGAAGCTCGTCCTCCATGGAGCCGGTGACGTCGATGAGGATGGCGAGGTCGAGGCGCGCCGGCGGCGCCGCGAAGCCCAGCGGGAGCCGGAGCGCCACCTCGCCGCCATCGCCCGCCACCGGGACGTGATGCCCGCGCGCCGCGCGCGCCGCCCCGGCCGTCACCACGACGCGAACCGGGCCGGCGACGGCCCGCTCCGGCAAGAGTCCGGGGAAGAAGTCCCAGCGACCGTCGGCGTGGGTCCGACCGCGCCGGATGCCCGCGGCGGTCTCCACGAGGACCTCGGCGTCGTGCACCGGAGCCCCCCGAACGTCGGTGACCAGGAAGCGCTGCCGGCGCGAAAGGTCGAGGCCGAGCCGTGACGCCTCGTGGCGATGACGATCGAGGTAGGAGAGGTAGTTGTCGCGGCGATCGTGGTC
>CALCTH010000248.1 GCA_937893795.1 uncultured Myxococcales bacterium
CCCTGGCCTTGCCCCTGGCCTTGCCCCTGCCCCTGGCCCAGCCCATGCCCATTAGGCATAACGAGGCGCACGCGCTGCCCGCTCTGGCCGCCGGCCTGGAGCACGAAGCGCCGTAGCCGCTGGCCCTGTCCGCTGCCGCCGTTCGGTTGCTGCCCCTGACCGCCCTGCTGCTGCTCCTGCATGCGACGGATCATCTCGCGGAGCTGACGGGCCTGCCGCTCGAGGGCCTGCCGCTGCTCCTCCGTCAGCTGCTCTCGCGCGTGGCGGTTGAGCTCCTCGGCCAGGCGCCGCAGGGCCTCGTCCCGCGGCCCTTCGCCCGCCCGGCGGTTGAGGTCCTCGGCGCTCTGCCGGAGCTCTCGACGCAGCCGTTCGAGGCTCCGCCGGCGCTCCGCCATCTCCGCGCGCTCACGCTCGAGACGGTCGAGCTGTCGCTGCCGCCGCTGAAGGAGGCGCCGCTCGCCCTCCTCCTCGGCCTGGCGCTCTTGCTCTCGCCGAAGGAGGCGCTGCGCTCGTTCGACCTCCCGGTCGAGGCGCTCGAGGTCACGGGCTTCGCGATCCTCCGCGGCTCTCGATAGCGCGCGCCTCAGCGCCCGTAGCTCGGCGCGGCTCGGTGTCTCCGTCTCGAGGCGCTCCGCCAGCGCTCGCGTGGCGTCCGCGGCGGCGGCCTGGTCGCGGTTCTGAAGCGCTTGCGACGCCGCCTCGAGCAGCGACGCTCGGCCGAGCTCTCGACCGATCTCCTGGAGCGCGGCATCCATGGCCTCTGCGTTCGCGGGTCGACCCTCGGCGAGCCGCGCCTCGAGGCGCTGGAGCTGCCGGAGCGCGTCGCTTCGCTCGAGGTTGCGGTCGGCCAGGGCCTCCAGCACCTGGTTCAGCTCCCGGGCCGCCGCGCGGAGCTCCTCGGTCGTCTCACGGTCGTCGAGCACGGGGCGCACGGCCGCCGCGAAGCCCTCGAGCGCGTCCGGGTCCACCAGCAGCGGTTCGAGGCTCGCCGTGGCGATCGGCGGCGTGGGCGACTCGCGGCGCACGTCGAGGCCCGCCAGGATCATCACGCCGGCGGCGAGCGCCATGGCGGGTCCGAGGTCCCGTGGACGTCGGAGCGGGAGGGCCTTTCGAGGGTCGCGCCCCTCGGCGCGGGTGGCGGCGTCGGCGATCGCCGCTCGCATGAAGGGTGACTGGTCGTCGGCCGGTGCCGCGGCGAACTCCCGGGCGTTGGCCAGGCGCGACGCGAGGTCGTGCGCGCGGTCCAGAAGCTGCGCCGGAAGGAGCGTGGCGACGGGGCGAAGCGCTGCCGCGAGCGCGCCGAGCAGCGGGAATGCCAGCCCGGCGGCGAGCCAGGGCCCGAGGCCTCCCGGCAAGATCACTTCGCCGCTCAGCTTGGCGACGGCCAGGCTCACGGCGGCGATGCCGAGGCCGGCGATGGCGCCCGTGCTCGCGGCGTTCGCCGCGCGCTGAGCGCGGAGGCGGCGCCGGACCGCGGCTTCGGCGCGCGTGAGCGAGGTCGGGAGGGAGCGCATGCGGGGGGAAGTACGCGCGTCGAGCTCGACGCGTTCCCAAGAAGGTCACTCGTCACGACCCGCGCTGCCAGAGATGTCTTGGGTCGGACCCGCGACACTCCGCGCAGAGGGAAAGGGTAGGGCCAAGCGCCCTCCACTGCACGGGCCCCGAGCGCCGGGCTCGCGCCGCGTCCCTCAGGAGCGGACGGCGGGGTGAAGCCAAAGCACCTCGAGCTCGGTCCCGGCGGCCAGCTCGGCTCGTCCCTCCGGCAGGAGCGCCAGGGCGTCATCCGCCAGCGATCCCAGGCTTCCAGAGCCCTGCCGCGCAGCGAGATGGACGGTCAGCTGGCCGGCATCATCCGGTTCCAGGCGGCCCCGGGCGAGCTCGGGGCGACCCGGTGAGTGCCGATGATCGTGGGCCAGGCGCGCCCGGAGCCGAGGTCGCTCCGGAAGGGGGTCGCCGAGCGAGCGCCGGAGCCATGGGCGTACGAAGACCTGAAAGGTGACGAAGGCGCTCACGGGGTTGCCGGGGAGCACGGCCACGGCGACGTCTCCGCGCCGGCCGAAGGCGAAGGGCTTGCCCGGCTTGAGGCGCACCTTCGGGACCATCAGCTCCACGCCGAGGCGGGCGAGCGCGCCCCGTACGTGGTCGTGCCGGCCGACGGATGCGCCTCCGGTGGTGATGACGAGATCCGCCTGCTCGAGGGCCGCCTCGAGGGCGCTTGCTACCGCGTCGGCGTCGTCTCCGGCCCGGGGGAGTCGCGTGGGGAGCGCCCCCGCCTCGCGGACCGAGGCGTGGAGCAGCGGGCCGTTGCTGTCGTAGAGCGTACCGGGTGGGCGCGGGGCGCCCACGTCGCGAAGCTCGTCGCCCGTGACCAGGAGGGCCACGCGTGGGGCGCGATGCACGCGGACCAGCGCGTGACCCTGGGAGGCGAGGAGCGCCAGCGCCCCCGGCCCCAGGCGCGAGCCAGCGCGAAGGAGAGGCTCGCCCGCCGTGAGGTCCGAGCCGCGGCGGCGGATGTGGTGGTCTGGCCCGGCGGCGAAGGCGAGCTCCACCGTGTCTCGGTCCTCCCGCGCCTCCTCCTGAACCACGATGGCGTCCGCGCCGGCTGGGAGCGCCGCGCCGGTGTGGACCCGCATGGCCTCTCC
>CALCTH010000249.1 GCA_937893795.1 uncultured Myxococcales bacterium
CCTCGAGCACTACGGCGACGACCTCCAGCGCGCGCTGGACGCCGAGCTGAAACAGACCGGCGCGAGCACCCTCGACAGGGGCGCCGTGATCCGCGTTCACCCCGGACGGCTTCACTGCAACTTCCTGGCGTGGGTCGCCACGCGGGATCCGGAGCCCGGCACCGAGCGCGCCGCGGCGCCGGGAGAGGATGCGATCAAGGACGCGGTCATCGCGGCCCTCGAGTTCGCCGCGGAACGAAGCGTCGAGCGCATCGCGTTCCCTCCGTTGGGCACGGGCACGGACGAGCTCGCGTCCGCGGACCGGCTCGCGATCATCGTCGAAGCCGCGGAGGCCTACCACGCCAAGCGCACCGAGGCGGGCCAGCCGCCGGTGGTCGAGGAAGTCCTCGTCTGCGAGGCCAACGGCCCGGCGTTCCGCGCCGCAAAGAAGGCCGTGCAGGGCAAGGCCAAGGTGCAGGGCCCGCCGGAGAAGGCGCCGGCGAAGAAGAAGGCCGCCAAGAAGACCAGCACCCGCCGGAAGACGTCGACGGCCAAGCCCAAGGTCACGGCCGACGAGGTCGCGACCTACAAGGCCGGCGCCGCCGTGTACTCGCCCAAGAACGGCTACGTGGCCGGCGACTTCCTGAACCACAAGAAGTTCGGCTTCGGCAAGGTGCTCGAGGTGCCCATGCCCGACCGCATCAGCGTGGTGTTCGAGGACGGGGCGCTGAAGACGCTTCTCCACGGCCGCGACTGAAGGAAGGCGACGTCGCCATGCGCCTCGAGATCGACGCCACGCATCCCGCGCCGCGGAAGATCGCGCAGGCGGTCGAGGTCGTCCAAAAGGGTGGGGTGATCTGCTACCCCACGGACACCGTCTACGGTCTCGGCTGCGACATCTTTCAGAAGAAGGCCATCGACCGCGTCTATGCCATCAAGCGCATGCCGCGCGACAAACCCGTCGCCTTCGTCTGTCCCGACCTCGGCGACATCGCCCGCTACGCCGTCGTCGACGACCGGAGCTACCGGCTGATGCGTCGCCTTCTCCCGGGGCCCTACACCTTCATCCTTCCCGCGACGCGCGAGGTGCCGAAGGTGCTCATGATGAAGCGGAAGACCGTCGGCATCCGCGTGCCGCACCACGAGGTCGCGCTCGCCCTCGTTCGTGAGCTCGGCCATCCCATCGTCAGCACCTCGGCGAGCCGCGAGGACGAGCAGCTCAACGATCCCGCCGACATCGCGCAGGCGTACCGGAAGGACGTGGACCTCATCCTGGACGCCGGCTGGGGCGGGCTCGACCCCAGTACCATCGTCGACCTCACCGGGTCCGAGCCCGAGGTGAAGCGGGAAGGAGCGGGGCCCACGGAGGGCCTGCTGTGAGCCACGGTGGACCGGCGTCCAGCACGACGCCGGTCCCGCCCCCGCGCCGCGGCGCCCCGAGGTCGCGACGACGCCCGAGGATCGACGTCGCCTCACCTGCGTCTATCCCCTCCATGACGATGCCCAAGCGCGCGGCGGTGTGGACGGGGGTGCTCCTGTGGGCGGTGGCCTGCGGAAGCCCGGGGGACGAAGGCGGGAGCGCCGTCGGCGTCGATGCCGGCGGCGACATGGGGGCGGCCGACGCGGGCGGCGACATGGGGCGCGACGGCGGTCTCGCGGATGCCGCGACCGACGCGGGCGACGCCGGCAGCGATGCGGGCGATGCTGCAGGCGCCGAGGACGCTGGCGCCGGCTGCGACTTCGGCACGGCCAGCAGCGCCGCGACGGCGACCATGGAGAGCCTCTTCGGGGAGCGCGTGCCCTTCGCCGAGGACGTTGCGCTGCCCGCTGGGACCTACGAGCTCGCCTCCGTCGACGGCTGCTTCAAGTCCGCGAGCAACCAGGGCTGGACCATTCACGCGCGCGACAACGGAAGCACGAGCTGGCACCTCGCCGGCGCCGACCCGGGCCCCATGGACCCGTTCGTGCTGCTCCCGGGAACCGTCGGTATCTTCCCCGCCGACGGTGCCTTCGAGATCTTCGACGACTGCGTCGCGGCCAACCTCGCGCTCCCGCCGCTCGTCTACACCCACGCGGGTGGGCGCCTCGGAATATGGCTCTCCGACACGAACTACCCGGACAACGTCGTCGGTGAGGACGGCCGTAACCCCACCTGGCGCCTCACGGGGCTGGACTGCACGGAGTAGGAAGCGATGACGCGACGCGTGCTGCTCGCAGGGGCCACGGGCACCATCGGTCGTGCCGTGGCCGCGGAGCTGGTGGCGCGCGGAGACGAGGTGCTCGCTCTCGTGCGTGGCGAGCCGGAGGCGCTCGCCGAACGTCTCCCGGGCTGCACGCTCCGGCGCGCGGAGCTCACGGACGCGGCGAGCGTTCGCGCGGCCCTTCGGGGGGAGCGCGCGGACGCCATCGTGTCGTGCGTCGCGTCACGCACCGGCGTCCCCGAGGACGCCTGGGCCGTGGACCATCGCGCGAACCAAGGGCTCCTGGCCTGCGCCGAGGAGGTCGGTGCCACGTGTTTCGTCCTGCTCTCGGCCATCTGCGTCCAGAAGCCGCAACTCGCGTTCCAGCACGCGAAGCTCGCCTTCGAGGCCGAGCTCCAGGCACATGGCATCGACTACGCGATCGTCCGGCCCACGGCCTTCTTCAAGTCCATCAGCGGGCAGATCGCGCGCGTGCGTGAGGGCAAGCCCTTCTTCCTCTTCGGGGACGGGACGGACATCGCCTGCAAGCCCATCAGCGACGCGGACCTCGCCCGCTACGTGGTCGACAGCCTGGGCGACCCGGCACGTCACGGGAAGATCCTGCCCATCGGTGGGCCCGGCCCGGCGCTCACGCCACGCGACCAGGGCATGATCCTCTTCGAGCTCACGGGGCGAGAGCCGCGTTTCCGTCGCGTGCCGCGGGGGATCTTCCGCGCCGCGCTCACCCTCCTCGTACCCCTCGGGCGCCTTTCGCCGGGCCTCGCGGCCAAGGCCGAGCTCGCCCGCATCGGCCGCTACTACGCTAGCGAATCGATGCTGGTCTGGGACGCGGAGCGTAAGCGCTACGACGCCGACGCCACGCCGGAGACGGGCACGGAGACCCTCCGCGACTACTACGCGCGGGTGTTGGCCGACGACCTGCCCGACGAGCGCGGCGCGCACGCCATCCTCTGACGTTCCGGCGTGTGCACGCACGTTCCGGGCGCCAACGTGGGTGTGGGCTTCTCCACCCGCCCCCGGGACTCAGGGGCGCCGGTCGATGCGTGGATGCTGCTCCGTCTCGAGGATGTTCCGAAGCTGCGGGTTCGAGAGGAATCGCTGGGGAAACCCGAGCTCCGGCGCGCTCACGGCGTCGAGCTTCGCCATCAGCTCGTCCGGGATGGTGAGCTCCGCGGCCTTCATGGTGTCCTCGATCTGGCTCACCTTCCGCGCGCCGAGGATGGGGACCGTCTTGTACCCGCCCTGCTGCATCACCCAGCGCACGGCCACCTGGGCGCTCGTCGCCCCGAGGGCGTCGGCGACCTCGTCGACGGCCCGCGCGATGGTCAGCGCCTCCTCGCTCGTGCGGCCGCGCGCCTCGTTGGCCGCCGGGCGCGAAGGGGAAAAGGGGGGAGGCCCGCACGCGCCGCGGGAAAATGACCGGGGGGCCGCCGGGGGGCGCGGGCCCCCCCTACCGGGGAGCCACCCCCCCTCCTCGGGTT
>CALCTH010000250.1 GCA_937893795.1 uncultured Myxococcales bacterium
GGCGCTGCGTCCGCGGCGACGGCCTCCGCGTCCGTCGCCCGCGCCGAGGACGCGCTCACCGTCGCCTGCGCCGCGTGGAACGCGGCCCTCGAAGGCGCGGAGCAGGCGTCTGCGCTCCGGTCGACGGCGCGAAGCCTTGCAGGGCGGGTGCGAGAGCGCGGCGCCTACGTCCGCTGGCGGCACCCGGCCCTCGCCATCTTCGACGCCCCGGCCGTTCCGGCCACGCCCTTCGGTTCCTAGAGCGCCGGCGGCCGACGCGATGCCGCGCGGTGGGACCATCGCCTCGTGGTAGTTCTTCGCCATGGGCGATCCCCGTGACGACCGGCTCCTCTGGCTCGACCTCGAGATGACCGGCCTCGACCCCGAGACCGACCGCATCCTGGAGATCGCCGCCATCGTGACCGACGGCGAGCTGGAGATCGTCGCCGAGGGTCCGAACCTGGTCGTGCACCAGTCCGACGCCGTGCTCGCGGGCATGGACGAGTGGAACACGACGCATCATGGCGCCTCGGGGCTCACCGAGCGGGTGCGCGCGTCGAGGAGCGCCGAGGCGGAGGTCGAGGCCGAGGTCCTCGCCTTCGTGCAGGCGCACTGCACGGAGCGAAGCGCGCCCCTCGCGGGCAACAGCGTGCACCAGGACAAGCGCTTCCTGGCCAAGTACATGCCGACCCTCGACGGCTACCTCCACTACCGCATCGTCGACGTGTCGACGATCAAGGAGCTGGGCCGCCGCTGGTACCCCGAGCCTTACGCCGGGCGCCCCAAGAAACGGGGCGCCCACCGGGCCCTCGACGACATCCGCGAGAGCATCGAGGAGCTTCGGTACTACCGGAAGTCGATGTTCCGGGCGCCCTGAAGCGCCGCTAGGGCTCGACGCGAAGGACGATCGGGAAGCTGTTGGTGCTGTCCAGGATGAGGTTCGTCGCGCCGACGACGCCCGAGATCGAGGCCGACCCGTTGGGCGCCGTGTAGCTCGCCGCTACGCCGGTGACCACGGGGTCTCCGCTCGCGCCAGGCGCGATGCTCGTCCGTCGCGCAAACGCCGTGCGGCTCGTCAGCGTGCCCGCCATGAGCGTCGGCCGGTTGATCAGCTGCCAGGCGTTGTCGACGTACCAGGTGGCGATGACGATACCGCCGTCGTCGACGAAGTCGCGGAGAATCGGCTCCCAGCGCGCCGCCGTCGCCGCGGCGCTCGGGTGTCGGCGCTCCTGCTCGGCGACGATGAAGACGTCGACGGCCGAGGTCAGCGCCCCACGGAGGGCCGCGTCCGTATCGCTCGAGAGCCGGGTGATGCGGATGCTCCGGCTGGCCCGGGCAAACTCGGCCCGGAGAAGGGCCTCGACGTTGGCCACCTCACCGCTGGGTCCGACGTCCGAGTACTGCGTGTAGATGACGACGTCGACGGTGCCCGACTCCTGCGACTCGAGCACGGCGTTCGCCAGCACGCGGTCGGCCGAAGGCTCGCGAGCGAAGTAATCGTGGCCGATGTAGTAGAGCTGCCCCGGCGTGAGCGCGAGGGGCTCGCAGGTGCTCCGCACGCAGGCTGAGCCACGGGCGCAGGTGTCGCCGCATGCGCCGCAGTTGCCCGGATCGAAGCGAGTGTCGGTGCACTCCCCGTCGCAGAGCGTGAAGCCGATGGGGCAGTCGGTGCTCGGGCGGCAGAAGCCGGCGTCGCAGACGTTGCGCTCGGGGCACTCGAGGCCGCAGCGACCGCAGTTCCGCGCGTCCTCGCGCGTGTCGCGGCAGAAGCCGTCACAGTTCGTCTCCCCGATGGGGCAGTCGAGCGTGCAGATGCCGGCGACGCAGGACTCGTCGCCAAGGCAGGAGTCACCGCAGGCCCCGCAGTTGGCGAAGTCCGTGGCGAGGTCGAAGCAGCCGCCATCGCAGACGGCGAGCCCCGGCGTGCACGTCGCCTCGCAGCGGCCGTCCTCGCAAACCTCTCCCGGGCCGCAGGAGGTGAGGCAGTTGCCGCAGGACTCGCGCGACGTGCGGAGGTCACGGCAGAAGCCGTCGCACTCGAAGAGCCCGGGGCGGCACACCACGGAGCACTCGCCCTCCCGGCACTCCTCGGAGGTACCGCAGGTCACGCCGCAGGCGCCGCAGTTCGTCGGGTCGCGCTGGAGGTCGGCGCACTGCGCTCCGCAGTCCTCGAAGCCCGTGGGGCAGAAGCCGATGCAGGCGCCGGCCTCGCAGATCTCGTTGCCCGCGCAGGCCACGCCGCAGGCGCCGCAGTTGGCGAAGTCGCGGCTCAGTTCCACGCAGCTGCCGCCACAGGCCGTGAGCGTGGTCGGGCAGTTGCCGACGCAGGCGCCCTCCATGCAGACCTGGCCGGCGAGGCAAGCGTTTCCGCAGGCGCCGCAATCGGTGGGGTCCCGGGAGAGATTGGCGCAGCGCTCGCCGCAGTCGGTCTCGCCGGGCCCGCAGGTCCACTCGCACGTGCCGCCGTCACAGGTCTGGCCGAGCTGGCAGCGGACGTCGCAGGCGCCGCAGTTCCGGGCATCGATGCGCACGTCCGTGCACACGCCCTCGCAGACGTCGAAGCCGGCCGGGCAGGCGCCGGCGCAGGCGCCCATCACGCAGAACTCGCCCACGCCGCAGGCGGCGCCACAGCTGCCGCAGTTGGCCGGGTCGAAGCGCGGGTCCACGCAGGCGCTGCCGCAAAGGGCGAGCGGGTCGTCGCAGCTGGGTCCGCCGTCCCCAATCGGAGTGACCGTGCTGTCGCCGCAGGACGCGAAGAGGAAGAGAGCAAGGCCGGCGAGCCGGAGAAAGGAAGCGCGCATGTTGAAAGATCCCCCAAAGTGAGACCCGGCATCGAGCCCCTCCTGAACCCTACACTAGGCGCTCGGCGGCCAACCTCCCAAGGCGGAAACGCAAAAGCCCGGGTCTGCGTGAGACCCGGGCTCTTTCGATGGCGCGCTCGTTTCCGCGCCGTTTCGTCAGGGCTCGACGCGGAACACGATGGTCCGTGAGCTCGTGTCGGTCAGGATGTTCTCCTGTCCCGTCGCACCGCTCAGGGAGCCCGTGGCGTTCAGCGACGTGTAGGGGAGCAAGACCCCATCAAGCAGCGGGTCCGCCGCCGAGGCACCCGCCGCCAGGTTGATGCTGCCTCCGCCGCCCGGGTTGCTGATCGCACCGGCCAGCAGCGTCGGGCGGTTGATGAAGCGCCAGCTCGTATCGCCCGAGCGGAAGGCCACGATGATGATCCCGCCGCCGTCGATGAAGTCGCTCAGCGTCGTCTCCCACGACGTGGCGATGGGCACCGGGTTCGGCGTCGGGAAGCGTTCGACCTCCGGGAGCACGAAGACGTCGATGTCCGACGTGAGCTGTGTGGCCAGGCTCCCGCTCGACGCCAAACGACGGGTCCGAATCGTGCGGCCCAGCGCCGAGGAAGTCGCGAAGGCGAGCTCCATGTTCCCGACCTCTCCGATGCGGGCGCCGCCGCTCACGCTGCCGCTGGTGTCGCTGAACTCGGTGTAGATGAGCACGTCGACGGTGCCGGTCTCCGGCGACTGAAGGGCCGCGTTGACCAGCAGCCGGTCGGCCTGCGCGTTCCGCGCGAAGTAGTCATGGCCGATGCCGATGATCTGCCCCGGAATGAGGGCCAACGGCTCACAGACGGAGCGAACGCACGCGGCCCCGCGGCCGCAGCTCACGGCGCAACCTCCGCAGTTGGCGGGGTCGAAGGTCGTGTTGGTGCAGACTCCGTCGCAGAGCGTGAAGCCGATGGGGCAGTCGGTGCTCGGGCGGCAGAAGCCGGCGTCGCAGACGTTGCGCTCGGGGCACTCGAGGCCGCAGCGACCGCAGTTCCGCGCGTCCTCGCGCGTGTCGCGGCAGAAGCCGTCACAGTTCGTCTCCCCGATGGGGCAGTCGAGCGTGCAGATGCCGGCGACGCAGGACTCGTCGCCAAGGCAGGAGTCACCGCAGGCCCCGCAGTTGGCGAAGTCCGTGGCGAGGTCGAAGCAGCCGCCATCGCAGACGGCGAGCCCCGGCGTGCACGTCGCCTCGCAGCGGCCGTCCTCGCAAACCTCTCCCGGGCCGCAGGAGGTGAGGCAGTTGCCGCAGGACTCGCGCGACGTGCGGAGGTCACGGCAGAAGCCGTCGCACTCGAAGAGCCCGGGGCGGCACACCACGGAGCACTCGCCCTCCCGGCACTCCTCGGAGGTACCGCAGGTCACGCCGCAGGCGCCGCAGTTCGTCGGGTCGCGCTGGAGGTCGGCGCACTGCGCTCCGCAGTCCTCGAAGCCCGTGGGGCAGAAGCCGATGCAGGCGCCGGCCTCGCAGATCTCGTTGCCCGCGCAGGCCACGCCGCAGGCGCCGCAGTTGGCGAAGTCGCGGCTCAGTTCCACGCAGCTGCCGCCACAGGCCGTGAGCGTGGTCGGGCAGTTGCCGACGCAGGCGCCCTCCATGCAGACCTGGCCGGCGAGGCAGGCGTTTCCGCAGGCGCCGCAGTCGGTGGGGTCGCGAGAGAGGTTGGCGCAGCGCTCGCCGCAGTCGGTCTCGCCGGGCCCGCAGGTCCACTCACACGTTCCGCCGACGCAGGTCTGGCCGAGCTGGCAGCGTCCGCCGCAGGCACCGCAGTTCCGGGCGTCGATGCGGACGTCCGTGCACACCCCCTCGCAGACGTCGAAGCCGGCGGGGCAGGCGCCGGCGCAGGCGCCCATCACGCAGAACTCCCCCACGCCGCAGGCCGCGCCGCAGCTGCCGCAGTTGGCCGGGTCGAAGCGCGGGTCCACGCAGGCGCTCCCGCAGAGGGCGAGCGGGTCGTCGCAGCTGGGTCCGCCGTCCCCGACGAGCACCGGAGACTCGTCGCCGCACGACGCGAGAAGGAGGATGAGCAGAGCGCCCGAGAAGCGGAGAGAGGAAGCGCGCATGTTGAGAAAGTACCCCGGGCCAGGCCCAGCCAAGCGGCCCCCAGCGGGTCCATATACCACGCTCGCGTCGTGCTGCCGTGGGCACACGCAGAAGCCCGAGTCCCTCGCGGTCCCCGGGCTCTGCATGGGTGGCGCGGACTCGCCCGCGCCGGCGCGTCAGGGTTCGACGCGGAACACGATGGCGCGCGTCGGGTTCAGCGAGTCGACGACCAGGTTCTCCTGCCCGGTCGCGCCGGTCATGGAGCCCGTCGCGTTCAGCCAGGAGTAGGGCAGCGTCACCCCGGTGAGGACCGGGTCCGTCGTCGACGCGCCGGCCGCGAGGCTCATGCTCGCGAGGCTCGAGACGCCGAGGTTCGAGATCGTACCGGCCAGGAGCGTGGGGCGGTTGATGAAGCGCCAGCTCGTGTCGCCGCTGCGGAAGGCGACGATGATGATGCCGCCCGCGTCGATGAAGTCGCGGAGGAGCGGCTCCCAGGCAATCGCGATGGGGCCGGCGTTGGGCGTCGGGAAGCGCTCCACCTCGGGGAGCACGAAGACGTCGATGGCCGGCGTGA
>CALCTH010000251.1 GCA_937893795.1 uncultured Myxococcales bacterium
GAAACGCGATGCAGCCCTCGCCACGGCTCCGGAGGGCGAGGTGACCGCGCACCCATTGCCCGCTCCGCCGGTCGCGCACGCCCACGCAGCGGTCCTTCTTCACGTGGTACTCGGTGTTGCGGGTGACGAAGACGTGATGGATGCGGCGCTCGGGCCCGACGTAGCGCATGGGTGACCTCCGACCCCGGACGCTACGCAGCGAGGCCCTACGGCCCAACAAAGCGGCGACGCCGCGGGGGCTCCCGGAGCGCGTCCTTGACCCCAGGTAGGGGTCGATGCAGGGTCCCGGCCCCGCGCCCGAGGCCCGGCCCCAGCCCCCACCGTTCCGAGTGATTCATGAGTGACCGCGCGCGCCTCGCGGAGCCCCGCGTCTCGATCATCATCCCCGTCTACAACGAGGAGGGGATCCTCCAGAGCGCCGTCGTCGACCTCGTCGACCGCCTCGAGGCCTTCGAATGGCCCTACGAGCTCTTGCTCTCGGAGAACGGGTCGCGCGATCGGACCGTGGCCATCGGCGAGGAGCTCTCCGCCCGCTTCCCCCAGGTCCAGATCCACAGCCTCGGCGAGCCGAACTACGGCAAGGCGCTCAAGGAGGGCATCCTGAGGGCCCGCGGCGAGTTCGTGCTCTGCGACGAGATCGACATCTGCGACACGGACTTCTATCGGCGCGCCCTCGAGGTGCTCGAGCGCGGTGACGCCGACCTTGTCGTCGGCTCCAAGGTCATGCGCGGTGCCAACGACGAGCGACCCATCTTCCGACGCACGGCCACGAAGGTGCTCAACGGGATGCTCCGCGTGAGCCGCGGCTTCCAGGGAACCGATACGCACGGCCTCAAGGCCTTTCGGCGCGCGCCGCTGGTCGAGGTCGCGCGCCAGTGCCTGGTCGACAAGGACCTCTTCGCGAGCGAGTTCGTGATCCGCGCACAGCGTGGCGGCGTCCCGTCCACGGAAATCCCCGTGACGATCAAGGAGAAGCGGCCGCCGTCCATCAAGCTGACCAAGCGGGTGCCGAACGTGCTCAAGAACATGGCCAAGCTCTTCGTCGCGATCCGCGTGAAGGGCTGAGCGGCCGGCGATGGAACGCCTCGCCTCGCTGAGCGTCGACCTCGACGAGGTGCGCTGCTACGCGGCCATCCACGGGCAGGAGGCGGCGCTCGAAGGCGACGCCGCGCGCGCCATCTACGACCGGGCCGTGCCGCGTTTCGCGCGGCTCTTCGACGCGCTCGGCGTGCGGGCGACCTTCTTCGTGATCGGCGAGGACCTGGACCCGGCCGTGGTCGGGGAGGACACCGCGGCCGCGAACGCCCGGGTCCTCCGCGAGCTTCATGCCGCCGGCCACGAAATCGCCAACCACAGCCACCACCACCTCTACGACCTCACCCGCAAGGGCCCCGCCACGTGGCGCGCCGAGGTCGCCGGCGGCGCGGCGCTCATCGAGGAGGCGGTCGGCGAAGCTCCGGTGGGCTTTCGAGCCCCGGGCTACACCATTCACGACGGCCTCTTCGCGACGCTCGAGGAGCTCGGCGTGCGCTACGACTCGAGCGTCTTCCCCTGCCCGCCCTACTACGGCGCGAAAGCGCTCGCGCTCGGGCTCTATCGCGCCGCCGCCCTGGCCGGACGCGGACGACCGAGCGCGAGCATCCTCGACGATCCGCGCGTGCTCCGGAGCCCCGTGGACCCCTACCGCATCGGCCGGCCCTACTGGACGCGGGGCGCGGGTCTCGTGGAGCTTCCCATCGCCGTGACCCGCGGTCTCCGCTTGCCCTTCATCGGGACGAGCGTCGCCCTGGCCGGCGAGCGCGGCGCGGAGACCCTCGCCGCCATGATGGCAGGCCGGCCGCTGGTGAACTTCGAGCTCCACGGCATCGATCTAGCGGACGCGGCGGCCGACGGTCTCGAGGCCCTCCGACCGCATCAGCCGGATCTGCGGAAGAGCGCCCGTGAAAAGGAGGCCGCGCTCCGCCGCGCCGTCGCGCGATTGCGCGCCGCGGGGCACCGCTTCGTGACGCTCCGCGACGCCGCCGAGACCTTCGCGTGAACCTCTGCTAGTGCGCTCGCCATGCCGTGGCGCAAGATGAAGCTCCGGGGCGCGACGGTTTTCGCGCGCTGCGACGCGAGCGGGGAGCTCCTGGGCGAGGGAGGTCGCGTCGAGATTCGCTACAAGCCGCAGGATGGGCGGGCCTACGCCGCGGGCGCACGCAATCTGCAGCCCGCGAGCGACGCGACGGTCTTTCCCGACGAGCACTGCGGTGAAGCCGAGCGCGTGGCCGCCAAGGGAAAGGGCGGCGCGAGAGGCTCCCGTAAGGCGGGCAAGGCCGGCAGCGCCGGGCCGCCGCCGGAGCGGCCCCACACCGGCGAGGCGCTCGCCTATTGCGACGGCGCCTGCAGCGGCAACCCGGGGCCCGCGGGGCTGGGCGTGGTGCTTCGCTACGAGGGCGTCGAGCGCGTGCTCTCCGAGTACCTGGGCCAGGGTACCAACAACGTCGCCGAGCTCACGGCCATCCTCCGCGCCTGCGAAGGGGCGCCGGACCTCGACCGGCCCTTTCGTATCTACACGGACTCGACCTACTCCATCAACATGCTCACGAAGGGGTGGAAGGCGAAGGCGAATCGGGAGCTCATCGCCCAGACCAAGGACGTGCTGGCGGCCTTCCGCGACGTCCGACTTCACTATGTGAAGGGCCACGCAGGCATCCCTCTGAACGAAAAGGCCGACGCGCTGGCCGTCGCCGCCGTCGACGCTCGGGCGAGCGCCGGCTGGAGCGAGGGCAGCTACGACGAAGGCGCCTGAGGGCCCGGAAAACGCACCATGAAGAAGCTCTTCGGTCTCGCTCTGCTCGTCGCCGTCGGTGTGGGGGGCGCCTACGCCTTCCATGCCTTGGCTCCGCCGCGCATCCCGGAGGACCCGCTCGAAGCCGTCCCGGCCAGCGCGCAGGCGGTGCTGCGCGTGAACGTGCCCGCGCTCCGCAACTCCCCGCTCTTCTCCCACGTCGAGGGCCTGACCGGCCTCGGCGAGCGGATGGCCGCGCTCGAGGAGAAGTGCGGCTTCGACCCCTTCGAAATGGTCGACGCGCTCTACGCCTTCCCCGTCGCGACCGCGGAAGAGCCGGCGCCCGACGCAGCAGCTCGGCTTACCTTCGTAGGCCTGCTCCTCGCGGGGCATTTCGACCACGAGCGCCTCGCGGGCTGCCTCGGAGAGGCGCTGGACGCAACGGGGCAGGAGCATCGCCTCACGGCCGTCGGCGGGTTCCCGGCGCTCGCCGCCGGGGACTCCCGCGCCGTCTTCGTCGGGCGCCAGGGCGTGATCCTGGGAGCGGAGGCCGTCGCGGAAGAGGTGCTTCGGACGCTTCAGGGCGATGCGCCCTCGCTCCGCGACGAAGCGCCGGAGCTCGCTGCGCTTCTCGAGCGCGTGGCCGAGCGGCCCGGAGGCGGGCCGCAGGAGCTCGCCCTCGCCGGGACCTTCCCGCCGAGCTGGCGGGAGAGCCCGCCGGCGCTGGCGCAGTCCGCGCTCGAGGCGGCGGACCTCGGCGAGACGCTGACCTCGCTCGAGGCCTTCGCGGGCGGCGGCCGCGAGAGACGCGGCCTCGCGCAGAGCGTGCTGCTCCATATCGACGCGGCCTCCGCGGCCACCGCCGCAGGCGACGCCGCCAACGCCGCGAAGGAGCGGCTGCTCGGCGCGCCGCTCATCGCCATGAGCCCCGCCGGCGCCGCCCTCGACACGATGCAGCTCGAGGCGCGCGGCCAGGACGCGGTACTGGCCTTCGACCTCGACGGCGCCGCGCTCGCAGGGCTCCTCGAGGCCCTCGATCTCCTCGGCGGCTCCTGAGCTAGCCGGGTCGCTGGCGGGAGAGGCGGGCCCGGAGCGCCTGGAGAAACGCCTCGGCATCCCGGCGCTCCACGTCGCCCAGCGAGAGCCTCCCGCGCGGAAGCAGGTGCAGCTCGAGGCTCACGCGGCCGGATCGCGCCGGCCACGCCAGGGCGAGGAGCAGGTCGAGACCGCCGCCGATGGCGATGGCCGCCGCGCCGGCCAAGAGCAACACCGTCTCGCCGCTGCGCACGCCTTCGAAGAGCCAGAGCGCGCCGAGGCCCACGCCGAACGCGAAGGCGAGCGCACCGACGAGGAGCGGCGCGGCGGGCCAGCGCTCGGCGCGCCCAGCTCCCGCCAGCGCCAGGAGCGTCCAGCTGCGCTCGCGCTCACGCACGAGGCGACCCGCCAGGTGCGTACGCGGCTCCTCGCGCAGGCCTTCGGGCCCGAGCGTGAGGGCGGCGCGCCGGCGCACCCCCACGAGGTGAAGGACCCCGCGACCGAGCCACTCGAGCGCGGCCCAGCCGCTCAGGAGGCGAAGCAGGCCGCGCGTCCCGGGCGTGGGCGCCCGCCGAGGCACGCCCTCCACCCGGGGAAGCACCGGCTCCGCCGTCACGTCGAAGGCTCGCGCGAGGCGCGACGCAGGACCCCGGGCGAGGGACTCGAGCGCGTCGCGCGCCGCCGGGTGCGCACTCGCCGCGAGGGCGGCGGGGCGAGGGGCCGGACGGGCGGTGGCCGCCGGGGCAGCCCCTACGGGCACGCCC
>CALCTH010000252.1 GCA_937893795.1 uncultured Myxococcales bacterium
CAGCGCTTGCGGAGGGGCGTCCGCGGCTCGTCGGGCGGGGGGGCCGGCGCCACCTCGGTGGGCGGTAGCTGCGCCAGCGCCGGGTCCTCCCCGATGGGCTCACGCAGCACGGCGAGCACGCTCTCCGTGACCGCCTCGCGCACGAGGTCCTCGAAGACGCCCAAGGCTCTGGGCATGCCGCGCTCCATGCGGACGAGGCGACGCCCACTCACGACGTCGAAGACGACCAGCTCGAGCGCGACGGTTCCCGCATCGTCGCCGTAGCCGACGCGGAGCACGCCGATGCGGTCGAGGTCGAGCATGCGGCCCAAGTCCTGCACCGGGCCCTCGGCGCGCCCGAGCGACTGTCCGCGCGTGGCGGTGACGGCGTCGGCGAGACCGACGTCCTCCTCGGAGCCGAAGAGCACCGCCTCGACCTCCACGGGTCGCCGCCGCGCGTCCACGACCTCGATGTAGGGAACGGAGCCGGGCCGCGTGACCCGCAGGAAGTGCGCTCCCTCGGCCAGACCCCGGACCGTCACCGGCGCGACGCCGCGGGGAACGAAGTCGACGAAGACGATGCCGCCCGGTGGGTCGCTGGTGACGCGGAGGACGCTCTCGCGGCGCCGCGGTCGCGCGCGCTGCCAGCCCTCGATCACCTGCGGCGGGAAGATCTCCGGGTCGGGCACGCGCTGGGGCATCTGCACCTGCAGCCGCGTGAAGATGCGCGTGGCCACCCGGCGGCGGCCGGCGAGCTGATGCGCGGCCCCCAGGAAAAGGAGCGCGTCGCCGAGGTCCCTCGTGTCCTCGAGCGCCGCGATGGCGCCATCGAAGGCCTCGACGCTCGCCCCCAGGGCCTCCACCGCGTCGTCGAGGCGCAGGTCGAGATAGGCGGCGCGACCCTCGGCCAGCAGGCGCCGTGCGTCGCGCAGGCTGTCGAGCGCGATCGCGTCATAGCCGAGCAGGCGCTGGTCCGGACGCTCCCAGGCCACGCTCGCGAGCCCGCGAAGGGCGGCGCGCGCCGCCGTCCCCGCCCGCGCTGCCACGGGCTCGAGCTCGGGCTCGATGGCGTGGGCCACGAAGGTCAGGCGCTGACGCTCGGCGGCGGCCGCCGTCTCCGTGGGGGACTGAGCCTCCAGCGGTCTCGCGATGGACGCGGCGCCCAGGAGTACCGCGGCGCCCAGCACGAGCGCAGCGCGGCGCGACGACGAGCGCGGGCTCGCCGGGCGCCGGAGCGCCCTCATGTGTCCCCCGCGGCGTCCTCCACGAGCGCACGGAACCCTGGATCGTCTTCGAGGGTCGCGCGTAGATGCGCCTCGAGGGCCTGCCGGCCGGCCGCATCCAGGCCGGCCGCCATCGGGCCCGCGAGCTGCTCCGCCACGAGACGATCGATGACGGCCGCGGCGTCGGCGCCGAGCGGGGCCGGGGCCTCCGGGCCCGCGGCACCCGGGGGCGCGACCTCCAGAGCGTCGGCAAAGGTCTCGCCGCCGCGGCGCACCTTCTCCGTCGCACCCGCGGGCGCGGCGTCCGGGGCCATCGGCCCGCCGGGAGGCGTGATCGGGGAGGTCATGAGGCGGGAGCGCAGGCCCGCGGCGGAGCGGAGCGAGCACGCTGCGCGCGTCGCAAGCCGCGCCCCCGGCCGCTCATCGAAGGTTGCCGATGGCGTTCTTCGCGCCGTCGTGGCGCACCTTCATCACGTTCGACGTCGCCATGAAGGAGCGTTGCTCGGCGGAGACCTCTTGCTGAAGTGCGAGGAGCTCCAGGCTTTGGTGGGCGTGGGCACCGAGCGCGTCGCGGAGCTCGGATCCGGCCGGGGAGGCAACGCCAGGTTCGCTGGGCGCGCCCGGTCCCCGCATGGCCGCGGCGACGACGGGGCCGCCCGGGACGAGCGCCGCAGCGCTCTCCACGCCCCGGATCACGAGGCGCGCCGAGCTCGCGAGGGCATCCCGAAACCGGCGACTCGGGGGCAGGGGGGTGGCGCGCGGCTCGCTGGTTTCGAGGCGTACGGAAGTGGCAAGCGGGTCCGAGAGACGAGGGAGGGTCATGAGGGGGCTCCTTGAACGGGGATGGAAGTAGGCGCCGGGAGCCGGCCAAGCCGGTCCACCGCGCCATCGCCTCGGGGTCTTCGCCGCGAGGGAGCGCCGGTTGCGTGGCCGGGCTCCGTGGTAAGACCCAGACCATGGGTGTGAGTGATGCGCGCGAGAGCCTCGCGCTTCTCGGCACCGGGGACATGGCCCGGCTCAGCGAGAGCACGCTGCGCACGGTCCGCTTCTATGAAGCCGAGGGGCTGCTCCAGCCGACACGGCGCAGCGGAGGAGGACGGCGTCTCTTCTCGCGCCGGGAGCTGGCGCGCCTCCGTTTCATCCTGGACCTTCGCGAAGCGGGCCTCTCGCTCCAGGAGATCAAGGACGCGCTCAGCGCCAAGGACGCCGCCGGGGACCCGCAGCGCGCCGCCGAGGCGCTCCAGGAGCGCGTGGACGCACAGCTCGAGGCCATCGCCGCGCGCATGGCGCGGCTCCGGAGACTTCGGGGAGAGCTCGCCGCGACGCAGGCCGTGCTCGACGAGTGCCGGAGCTGCGACGCCGAGGACTTCCCCCGCGCATGCGAGCGCTGCGACCTGATGCGGGACGACACGCTGCCGCGCGCCATGCGGGTGCTTTGGGGTACATGAGCATGGACCTCGACGCCGCGGCGAAGGCCGTGGAGGCTCTCCTCGTCGCCCTCGGGCATCCCCCAGACTCGGACCCGGAGCTCGCCGAGACGGGGCGGCGAGTGGCCGAGGCCATGCAGGAGGACCTCCTCGCCGGCTACGCGATCGATGCCGCCGCGGTGCTCTCGGAGAGCACCGCAGCGACGAGCCCGGGTCTCGTCGTGGTGAGCGACGTGGCGGCGCTCGTGATGTGCCCGCACCACCTCCTGCCGGCGCTCGGCTCCGCGCACATCGCCTATTGGCCTGGCGACCGGCTCGTGGGGCTCGGCGCCCTGGCCCGACTCGTCGACTGCTTCGGGCGACGCCTCGCGCTGCAGGAGGTCGTCGCCCAGCAGGTCGCGGACGCGCTCATCGAGCACCTCGGCGCCCGGGCGAGCGTGTGCATGCTGGACCTCGCGCCCACCTGCGTCCAAGCCCGTGGAGAGCGGCAAGCTCGCGCGCGGGCCGTCTCCGTCGCGCTGGCTGGCAGCGACGACCCCGAGCTCCGACGAACCATGCTCGCCCGACTCCCGAGCCCCCGAGGACCCGCATGAGCGAGCTACCCGACGCTGCCCCGCCGAGCGAAGAGGAGCTGGCGCGGCTGCCGGTTTTCCCGTTGCCGCGCGTGGTGTTCTTCCCGAACACGCTCCTCCCCTTGCATCTCTTCGAGCCGCGCTACCGCGCGATGATCGAGGACTGCATGGGCCAGGGGCCGGAGATCATGGCCGTGAGCATGCTGACGGCGGGTACCGGGGCCGACGGGCAGCCAACCTACAAGGCGGTCTCCGGGGTCGGGCGCATCATCGCGCACGAGCGCAACGCCAACGGAACACACAACATCGTCCTCCGCGGCCTCGTGCGCGCCCGCCTCGAAGAGCTGCAGACGGAGACCCCCTACCGAGTGGTCAAGGCCACGCCGCTGGCGAGCCATGGGGTGGCGCGCGCCGCCGACGTGCAGGCGCTCATGGCCTGCGCCACCCGGGTGGCGGCGGGCGTGCGCCAGCAGCACCCCGAGTTCTCCCTCGGCGTCGAGGCCGGGGACACTCCGGAGCTCATCGCGGACGCCATCGCCGATCGCTTCGTGTCGGACACCGACCAGCGCCAGGCGATCCTCGAGGCCCTCGACATCGGCGAGCGCCTTCACCTCGTGACCGATGCGGTGGGCGAGCTGCTGGCCATGGTCGCGAGCCGCGGCATGCCGAGCTGAGTGCTTCGGCTTCGCTTCGGAATCGCCGGCGAGGCTCGGGCCATGATGACGCGCCTCGCCTGCCTCGCGCTCTTCGTCGCGAGCTGCGCGACCGTCCAGGCCGTCGAGGGAGGCGCGGACGGTGGACGCGCGGACGGTGGACGCTCGGACGGCGCGAGCGCGGACGCCGACGCCGCACCCTTCGTGCCCCGAGCGGCCCGGGCCCTCGACGCCGCCTATCACGCCGTCGCCGGCGTCG
>CALCTH010000253.1 GCA_937893795.1 uncultured Myxococcales bacterium
GGCCAGGTGCTTCTCGATGCGGTGCGTCCGATGGTCGACGCCGCGCTGGCCGCCCGCTCCGCCCTCGACGCGGCCCCCGAGCTGCGGGGCGTGGTCACCGTGACCACCGTGGGTGAGATGGTGCGTTGGGTGCTGTCGCGAAGCCTCGGCGGCTTCTACGAACGCCATCCCCAGCTGCGACTGCGGCTGCTGTCGGACAACAGCGTGAGCAGCTTGGCGGCAGGGGAGGCCGACATCGCGTTGCGGCTGGCGCGCCCCGAGCGAGGCGACCTGATCGCGCGCAAGGTCGGTGAGGAGGCGTTCGACTTCTTCGCCGCCGAGGACGCCGCGCTTCATCCCGAGGTCCCGTGGCTGGGCCTCAGCGGGTCCTTGGCCAACATCGCCGAGCAGCGCTTCGCGGAACGCGCCTTCGGCGACCGGCCGCCGCGACTGCTCCTCGAAGACGTCGAGGCCCTCGCCTTCGCCGTGCAGCGAGGGGGCGGCGTCGCCGTTCTCCCCTGCCGACTCGCCACGCGGCTCCCTGGCCTTCGCCGGGTGCGGCCGTCGGACGTCGGCGCGCACGACCTGGGCCCCGTCCCCTCACGTTCGTGGTGGATGATCGTGCACCGCCATCAACAGGACGTGCCGAAGGTGCGCGCGGTGCTGGACTGGCTGGCCAGCGTGATGGCGCCGCCGGCCCTTTCCCGGCGAGGACGGTGAGCCGCAGAGGCGCGGGGGTACCAACGCTCGTCGAGTGTGAGCGGCCGCGGCGCGAACTCGCCGGGGACGCCATGGCTCGAGTTCTGGACTGCCCGAGGCACACACCACGGTCGTGCTGCAGGACTACGGCGGTAGACACGTCGTTCCTCGCAGGGCGAGTCTGCGCCGATGACGGTCGAAGGGCTGGCGCCAGGGCTCTACGAGGCGCTCATCACCGCGGCGCTCGCCGCGCGCATCGATCGCTCCGAGCTCGCTCCACGTTTCGACGCGCTCGGCCCCGACGCCGCGAGCGCCGTGCTCGCGCGCCACGTGCACGACGCGGTGCTGCGTGCGCTACGGCGGCGCGGGAAGCTCGAAGACCAGCTCGCCGTCACGCAGGCGGCGCTCGACGCCATCGCGGCGGTCGCCGCCGACCACACCGTCGACGCGACGGACGCCATCGACCCGCCTCCGCGGCTTTTGCTCTCGCTGCTGCCGGAGGCGGAGCGGCGGCTGGGCGAAGGTCGGCTGAACCGGCCGAGCCTGCCGCTCCGGAACTCGGACCTCATCGTCAACGGCCCGCGCGACCTCCGCCTCGCACCTGAGATCCGCCGCGAGCTCGCCTCCGCAGACCAGGTCGATGTGCTGCTCTCCTTTCTCAAGTGGAGCGGCCTGCGGCTGGTCCGGACGGAGCTCCACGACTTCTGCCGGCGGCGACCCGGGCAGCTCCGGGTGCTGACCACGACCTACATGGGCGCCACCGAGCCCGAGGCGGTGAAGGCGTTGGTCGACATGGGCGCAGAGGTCCGCATCGCCTACGACGTGCGGCGCACCCGGCTGCACGCGAAGGCGTGGCTCTTCCACCGGGACTCGGGCTTCTCTACCGCCCTGATCGGAAGCTCGAATCTGTCGCACTCGGCGATGCTCGATGGGGTCGAGTGGAACGTGCGCCTGAGCACCGTCGACAACCACACCATCCTCGAGAAGTTCCGCGCGACCTTCTCGCAGTACTGGGACGACGACACCGGTTTCGAGCCCCACGACGAGGACCGACTGCGCGAGGCCACCGTGCGCTACGACCGCGCGAAGGACCGGCTCGCCTCGCTCATCCGCTTTCGCCCGCACCCGCACCAGCGCGCCGTGCTGGAGGCGCTTGCCCTCGAACGCGAGCGTGGCTTCCGCCGGAACCTGGTCGTGGCCGCGACCGGCACGGGCAAGACCGTCGTCGCGGCGCTCGACTACAAGCGCCTGCGCGAGAAACTCGGCGACCCGAGGCTCCTCTTCGTCGCGCATCGCCGGGAGATCGTGGAGCAGAGCCTGGCTGTCTTCCGCGGCGCGCTCGGCGACGGGAACTTCGGCGAGCTGCTCACCGGCCAAGACAAGCCCGTCAGCGGCAAGCACGTCTTCGCAACGGTGCAGTCGCTTCACGAGGCTCGCCTCGCGGGACTTGCTCCCGACGCCTACGACGTGGTCATCATCGACGAGGTCCACCACGCCCCCGCGTCGAGCTACCAGCGCTTGATTCAGCACCTCACGCCGCAGGTGCTGCTGGGACTCACCGCCACGCCGGAGCGTACGGACGGCCAGAGCCTGCTGCCGGACTTCGACCAGCGCATCGCGGCCGAGCTCCGCCTCTGGGACGCGCTCGACCGGGGGCTGCTGGCGCCCTTCCAGTACTTCGGCGTCGCCGACGGGGTGGACCTGAGCCGCGTGGACTTCCGCGCCGGGCGCTACGACGTGTCGTCGCTCGACAAGCTCTACACGGGCGACCACGTCCGCGCGCAGCTCATCGTCGATGCCGTCGGGCGGCACATCCGCGACCCGCACGCGATGAAGGCGCTCGGCTTCTGCGTCTCCGTGGCGCACGCGGAGTTCATGGCGGCGTTCTTCACGAGCGCGGGGCTCCCGAGCCGCATCCTCAGCGGCGAGAGCTCGGCGGCCGAGCGGCACGAGGTGATCGCGGAGCTGAAGGCCGGCAAGCTCGTCTGCGTCTTCACCGTCAACCTCTTCAACGAGGGCGTCGACATCCCCGAGGTCGATACCGTCCTCTTCTTACGCCCAACGGAGAGCGCGACGGTCTTCCTCCAGCAGTTCGGCCGCGGCCTCCGCCTCCACGCGAGCAAGGAGTGCCTCACCGTTCTCGACTTCATTGGAGGGGCGAGCCAGAAGTTCCGCTTCGACCTTCGCTACCGCGCACTCACCGGCGGCACGCGCGCGCAGCTCAAGAGCGCTGTCGAGCAGGACTTCCCTTTCCTCCCGGCGGGCTGCGCCATTGAGCTCGAGAAGGCGGCGAAGGAGGCCGTGCTCGGCAACATCCGGCAGGCGATCAGCGGCGGATGGACCTCCCTTGCCGAAGACCTCCGCGCGCTCGGCGACGTGCACCTGAAGACGTTGCTCGAGCACGCCGACCTGCGCATCGACGAGGTCTACTCGGGCACGAACCGAAGCATGGCGGAGCTGCGGTCGCGCGCGAAGCTCGCCCAACCGGCCGGGGTGGACGACGCGCTGCTGCGGGGTCCCGCCAGGCTCCTCCACGTGGACGACGACCTCCGCCTGAAGACCTGGTCGCGTTGGTTCGCGGCTTCGAAGCCACCGGCGCCCGACGACGAGCCGCAGCTTCAATGGATGTTCTTCGCCGCCTTCGGCCAGTCGAAGCGGCCGCTCGCGGAGGTGCCGTCGGTCTTCGAAGCCATCTGGCGAAGCCCTGCCCTCCTGCGTGAGCTCCGCGAGCTGCTGGAGGTACTCCGCGACCAGACCCGCCGCCGAACCTATCCGCTCCGCGACATGCCGCTGCACGTGCATGGAACCTACTCCCGCGAAGAGGTCGCCGCGGCGCTCGGCGAGGTCCGGAGCGGCAAGCTCCTGAAGACCCAAAGCGGTGTGCTCTGGGTCAAGAAGAAGAACACCGACGTCTTCTACGTGACCCTCGAGAAGGACGCGAAGGACTTCACGCCGACGACGCTCTACAACGACTACCTGATGTCCCCGAGCCACTTCCACTGGGAGAGCCAGGGCAACACCCCCGCCGACGGCCCCACGGGCCGCCGCTACCGCGAGCACGAGGAGCGCGGCAGCCGCGTCCTCCTCTTCGTGCGCCGCGCGAAAAGGCCCGACCGCAACGGCGTCACCCCACCCTTCATGTTCCTCGGCCCGGTGAGCTACGAACGGCACGAGGGCAGCAAGCCCATGCAGATCGTCTGGCGGCTCCATCGGCCCGCGCCAGACGCTTGGTACCAGGGCGTGAAGCTGGCAGCCGGATAGCTCCGCGGCACACGCTTTCTCGTCATCTCGAGAGGCGAAGGTCCGCCCACACGCCGGAGTGATCGCTCAGTCCCTGCCGCCGCCAGGCATGCTCGTAGCCGGCATCCAGGACCTCGAAGTGAGGCGACACGAGAAGATGATCGAAGGAGCGCTCGCTCGTTCGCGTGTGGTGCGTCGCCACCAGCTCTCTTCCATGGCGGTCCATCCAGGCATGACGGAGATGCGGGCCGTCCAACACGGACACCACGGCTTGGTCCCAGCGGGCTCGGTGGAAGGTCTCGCCCAGCCGAGTCCACATGCCCTCCCGAGACCACCCCGCCCCGACCTGCCGTTGGCCGAACGAGACCAGCCTTCCGTCGTCGCCGAGCGACCGCGGCTCGTTGAAGTCACCGCCCAGAACTCGAGGCACTCGTGACGCCGACTCCAGGTAGCGGGCTAGCGCCTCGAAGGTCTCGACTTTGCGCCAACCGTTGCCGCTCCCGTTCGGCATATGTGCGCCGAGCACCTCCACGCTGCCCAATCGCGGGAGCCGCACGGTCGCGCGGAGCAACAGGTGCGGCCATGGGGCCCCGGGCGCCCAGCTCCCGCGGTCCAACGCCACGGGAAAGCGGCTGGCGATGGCGGTGCCGTAGCACTTCTCCGCCGGCGGGCGTCGCGCGGTGAAGGCCGCGAAGGGCAGTCCGATGGACTGCAGACCGTGTTCGAGACGCGCCCAAAGACCGCCTCGAGCCGCAACCTCCTGTAGCAATACGACATCGGCGCGCATGCGGGCCAGCGCCTGGAGGAACTGCGCCGTCCGTCTCGTGCTCATGCCGCTCTTCGCGTTGACGTTCCAGCTCACGACGCGAAGCGAACGCTCATGGGGCGGGCGGGAAGTGGCAGACCGCAGGATGACCTCACGTCCCAGTAGACCATCGCAGTCGCGCACGGCCAGGGTACGGCACCCCGGTCGCCGGGCTCGTTCCCGGACGACGACTCTCGGACCCGAACAACCGAGTGGACCCTCGTACCGACTGCCCGGAGGGCAACCGACCCTCGGCTGCGAGCTTCTTCACGCCCCGCCGCAGTGCGGCGGGTACGCGCCGACCAGCGCCGCGACGATCTGGTCCGTGCCCCCGAACGCCGCTTCGCCGCCCGCGTTCGTCACCACGAGGTACGCCCGGCCGCGGCCCGGGACGAGCCAGGCGTTGGCGAGGTTCATCGTGTTGCTGCCCACGTGGTTCAGTGCCGTGCCGCCGGCCCAGGGCGCGTTCACCACCAGCCAGCCGTAGGCGTACTCGGGGCCCTCCTCCGGCGTCGCGAAGCCCGGGCCCGCCTGGAGCCGGGCGAAGGCCGCCTGCGGGAGCAGCTCCGTGTCACCGCGCGCGCCCCGCAGGTGGAGCGCGATGAACTTCGCCCAGTCCGCGAGGCTGCAGTGCACCGTGCCGGCCGGGCCGAGCGCCGGCGGGTTGTCCGCCGCCGGGCCCGGCGGGACCGGCTCGTCGCCGCGATGGCCCCAGGGCGCGTCGACCTGGCCCACCGTCGCGGCCGGGCCGAAGCCGCACGAGTCCATGCCGAGCGGAGTGAAGAGGCGCGTGCCCAGGAGCGTCTCCCAGGCTTCGCCCGTCGCCTGCTCCATGAGCGCGCCGGCGATCATGTAGCCGGCGTTCGCATACCGGACCTCGCTGCGCGGCGTGACCGCCGGTGGCGCCGTGAGGAGCTGCTCCGCGAACCACAGCCGCTCGTCCGCGAGGGGCTCGCGCGCTTCCCACAGCCGCGTCCACACCTCCGCCCGCTCGACGGCCAGGTTGCCCGTCAGGCCGGCGCGATGCGTGAGCAGCTCCACCAGCGTCACGTCCGCGAACTCCGGATGCATGCGCTCGGCCAGCGTGGGGAAGCCCTGTGCGAGCGTGGTCTCCCAGCTCAGCGCTTCGTCCTCCACCAGCAGCGCCGCCAGCGTCGCGGTCATGGCCTTGGTGTCCGAGCCGAGGTGCCAGCGGTCGTCCGGCGTCACCGGCTCCGTGCCGCCGCTCCGTCGCTGACCCACCGCGCCCAGCGCGACGAGCCCGTCCTCCGCATCGACGACGGCAGCAGCGAGCGCAGGCAGCGAGCGCCCCTCCCGGATGGGCGCGAGCAGCGCGGCGAGATCGTCGGGCATGTCGCTCGTCCCTCCGTCGTCCAATCCGCCGTCGGGTGCCGGCACGCTGGCGTCGGGTGAGGTCACCACCCCATCCATTCCGCTTCCGCCGCAGGCCACGAGCAGCAGGCCCAACATCGCGCGTGTCCCCATCCCGACCCCTCCTCTGCGTCGCTTGACGCGCTCCTCGGCCGCTTTGTTCCCGATCATGGCCGCCCGCTCCGCGCGGAGGCGGGGACGGGCGGCGACCCACACAACCGCCAGCGTCAGTAGAGCAGTCCAGGCTCTCCCGCTCGACATGCCACCACGATGACCGAGGTACTGACGAGCCATACCGACCTGATCGGCGTCCCACAGCTCGCGATCCGATGCGACGACGATGGCTTGGTATTCGAGACTGAGAAGGTCGTTCGCGAAATCGTAAACGGACGCAGCGATCGTCGGCTTCGGAGGAGCAGCACGCTTGGCGTCGAAGCACGCCGGACGAATCGGAAGGCACTCCCCGCTCTCGCGCTGCTTGAATCTCTCCACGAATAGCCCATTTGATTTCATGCCATTTCACGCCTGATCTTCTCGCCGTATTCGTCTGTAGGGTCCGTCGTGTGAGTGGGAATCGCGATCGGTACCTCTCGGATTGCCGGGAGCTGGTGCTTGGAGAGATCCAATCGCTCGTGACCCACGAGGGCCCGGACGCGGCGCTCTACCGCGCAGTGCTCGACTATCCGCTGCGTGACGCGAAGGCGCTGCGTCCTGCGCTCTGCATCGCCACTGCCCGGGCTCTCGGCGGCATGGTCGAGGAAGCGCTGCCGACGGCCACGGCGCTCGAGCTCTTCCACAACGCCTTTCTCATTCACGACGACGTCGAAGACGCGAGCGAGGAACGCCGCGGTTCGGCGACGCTGCAACGGGTCGTAGGCGAGGCGCAGGCGATCAACGTCGGCGACGCGATGCTGGCGCTGGCGCTTCAGCCCCTGCTGCAGAACCTGGAGGTGCTCGACCTCGGACGCGCGTTGAACGTGCTCGACGAGGTGGCCTTCATGGCACGCACCTCGGCCGAAGGCCAAGCCCTCGAGCTCGCGTGGATCCGGGAGGGACGCTGGGACGTCAGCGAGGACGACTACGTCCGCATGGTGCGGAAGAAGACGGCGGCCTACACGTTCGTGGCGCCGCTCGTGACAGGTGGGCTCGTCGCCCGCGCCGCGCCGGAGGGCATCGAGGGGCTCCGACAGCTGGGCGACGCGCTCGGCGTCGCCTTCCAGATCCGGGACGACCTGCTCAACCTGGCCGGCGATCCGCGGGCCGTGGGCAAGGAAACCTGCGGCGACCTCTGGGAGGCGAAACGCACGCTCGTCGTGACCCACTTCGCGCGCACCGCGGAGCCCGAGGCGGCGCGCGCTGCGACGGCGCTCCTCGATCGCCCACGGCCGGAGCGCGAAGCACGTCCGTTGGAGCAGCTCCGCCGGCAACTCGCCGCGCGCTACGCCCAGGGCGCCCTCGACGCCGCGGCGTGGGCGGAGGTCGAGGCGGCCTTCGAGGCCGTGGCGGGTCCCGCGCCGAAGACCACGCGGGAAGTCGCGGCGCTCCGAGAGGAGCTGGAGGCCCACGGCAGCCTGCGCGCCGCGCGCGACGTGGCGGACTGCTGGGCACGACGCGCCGAGGGCGCCTGGAACGAGCTCGAGGGCCGGCTGGCCGCCGGGGTCCACACGGACTTCCTGGCGTCCCTCGTGTCCTACGTGGTGGAGCGGGACCGGTGAGCGGAGGATACCGATGTCATTGACGGACGATCAGAAGCAGCTCGCGGAGAAAATCAAAGAGAAGTTCATCGAGGTCCACGAGACCCACACGACGAAGGCGGAGGAGGTGGCCAACGAGCTCCGCATGCGGGGGCTCGAAGTTCCGGCGTCGATGGGCGAGCTGGTCTACGACCTCGTCACGCAACAAGCGATGACGCTTCTCAAGATGGTCGAGGCGACGCAAGCGGTGAACACCCCGCTCATGAGCTCGCTCCTCGGTAGCATGGGCTGCGTCGGCGGCGGCACCGGAC
>CALCTH010000254.1 GCA_937893795.1 uncultured Myxococcales bacterium
GGGCCGGTCGCTGCCCTGCGCCGCGGCGAGGGCAGCGGCGACGGCGCTCGGGTCGTGCCCGTCGACGTGGCGGACGGCCCAGCCGCTGGCAGCGAAGCGGGCGAGCTGATCGTCGCTCACGGCGAGCTCCGTCGACCCGTCGATGCTGATGGCGTTGTCGTCGAAGAGCACGACGAGCTTGTGCAGCCGGAGGTGGCCGGCGAGGGAGATGGCCTCGTGGCTGATCCCCTCCATCAGGCATCCGTCGCCGGCGATCAAGTAGGTCAGGTTGTACACGAACTCGTATCCTAAGCGCGCGTTCATCATCCGCTCGGCGAGGGCGAAGCCCACGGCCGTCGCGATGCCCTGACCGAGGGGTCCCGTCGTCGTCTCGATGCCCGCCGCTTCGCCGAGCTCCGGGTGGCCCGCGGTCTTGCTGTGCAGCTGCCGGAAGCGCTTCAGCTCCTCGAGCGGCATGTCCTCGGCGCCCGTGAGGTGGAGCAGCGCGTAGAGGAGCATCGAGCCGTGGCCGGCGCTCAGGATGAAGCGGTCCCGATCGGGCCAACGCGGCGCGCGGGCGTCGTAGCGGAGCACGCCGTCGAAGAGCACCGTCGCGACGTCGGCCATGCCGATGGGCATGCCCGGATGGCCACTCTTGGCCTGCTCCACGGCGTCTGCCGCGAGGAAGCGGATGGCGTTCGCCATCGCGTCGTGCCGGGCCTGATCTACGGACTCGCTCATGGGCGGAAGGTCCGCCGCCGGCCGCCGGGGGTCAAGGCGTGCCGGCGGCGTCGCCTGCCTCGTCAGAACTTCCCGTCGTCGTGCGCCATCTCCGTCGGGATGGGGGCGATCACGTCCCAGCGCTCTTCCTCCAGACGTGGCTTCGGCGGGGTGGGGCGGGGCGGCTCGGAGGCGCAGGCGCGCGCGAGCGCGAGCGGAACGAGCGCGGGCAGCGGCACGCGGGACGTGAACACGAGCGCTTCTCCTCGCTCGCGCCCGTCGTGCGAGCCCGACGAACCTGCGATCAACTCATGTCATCAGCGTTGATGATCGCGCAGTAATATTCGCTCGATGGAGTACGTGCTCGAGCGGCCCCTCGACGGTCTCGACCTCAATCTTCTGCTGACCCTCCGCGCGCTTCTCCGTCACTCGAGCGTCAGCGAGGCGGCGCAGGCGCTCGGGAGCACGCAGCCCACGGTGAGCCGTGGGCTCGCGCAGCTGCGCCTCGCCTTCGGCGATCCACTCCTCGTGCGGACGGGTCGCGGCATGGCGCGCACGCCCGTCGCCGAGACCATGATGGAGCCGCTGGACCGAGCCCTCGGCCACATCGAGCGTCTGCGCGGCGCGGCGGGCTTCGACCCGGCTACGGACGGCCGTACTTTCCGCGTGATCCTCCCCGACGTGGTGAGCGTCGGCGTCCTCTCGCAGCTCCTCGCGGACCTCGCGGAGGCGCCCCTGACGAGCCTCGAGGTGACGGGCTTCGAGGGCGACGACGAGGCGATGCTGCTCTCGGGGCTCGCCGACGTCGTCGTGGGCGCGGCTCGGCTCCAGCACCCGGACTTCTACACGTCGCGGCTCGAGGGGGAGCCGGGATGGAGCGTGCTCCTGGGACCGGCCCATCCGGCCTACGGCATGAAGCGGCTGACACGGGCGCGCTGGCTCGGCTCCCGGCACGCTCAGCTCGTGCCCGGGCGGGCGGGTTCGCGGCGCGGCAACGTCGAGCGCCATCTCGACCGCCTCGGGCTCACCCGGCGCGTCATGGCGAGGGTCGGGCATCTCTTGGGCTTGGCCGAGCTCGTCGCCAGCTCCGATCTGGTGGCCACGCTTCCCACCCCCAGCGCGCGGGCCCTCACGCGCCTCGGCCCGCTCCGGACCCTCCCGCATCCGCTCGCCGACCTCCCGCGGCTCGCGGTACGCCTCACCTGGCACGCCACGCAGCATCAGGACGCGGGGCATCGCTGGTTTCGGGAGCGCCTGAGCGCGCGCGTGGGTGCCTTCCTGCGCTCGTGACGCGGGCTCGGCTCCCGGCGCGGCGACCTCGTCAAAGCGCTGGGCCGGGCCCAGGTCCCCATCATGCCCACCGTGCATGTCCAGGTCGGTCCGGAAACCCACGTGCTCGAGGTGGCCTCCGGCAGCCTGCTGCGGCGGGTCCTCCTGGATGCGGGGCTCTCGCCCTACGCGGCGCTGACGCGACGGGCGAACTGCGGGGGACGGGGCCTCTGCGCGACCTGTGGCGTGTGGGTCCTGCCCGCGCCGGAGCCCACACACTGGCACGACCGTGCCGCCGCACACTTCGGCTACCCGCGTCTGAGCTGCCAAATCCGCGTGGAGGAGGACCTCGTCGTCGAGATCCCGAACAAGCGGATCTGGGGCGCCCGGGACCCCGCGCGTGCGCATCCGAAGCGGGCCCTCCCGGGCTGAGGCGTCAGCCGAGGGCCGGGTTCGTACGGCGGCGCCAGACGACGCCATCGAGCAGGTAGTGGGTGGCCTGAGGCATCGCGAGGAGCGGGACCAACCACGCCAGCGCCAGCGGCGGATCCCCATCGCCGAAAAGGCCGGGCCGCTCCTGCCACACCCAGCGGTCCCAAAGCGTCTCTTCCAGCGTGGCGGCGACCAGCACGAAGGTGAGGAAGGCGGTGACGCTCGCCGGGACCGGCCCCCCCAGCCAGCGAAGCCCCGTCGGCGCCCTGGCCTGCAGCGCGCGGCCGCGCCCGTAACGCCAGGTCAGCACGAGGTAGGGCACGCCGTGGATGAGCACGTTGGTCACCGTGAAGGCGTAGTCGCCGTCGACTACGACGATGCCGAGGCCCCAGCATGCCCAGGTCGTCGTCATCACGCGCGCCGTACCCCAGGGCACGGCCTCGCCACGAAGCCAGGGCCTCATGACCCGGAGGCCCAGGAAGGTCACGAGGAGCCCGAGCGCCGGGAGCACGAGCGCGTCCGTCACCCGCGCGAGCATGGGCAGGGAGGCGAAGTCTCCGGGGACGAACCAGCTGAAGCTTCGCGGATGCGCGTGCCACCAGAGCAGCGGCCCCAGCGTACCCGCGTAGACCGTGGTGAGATCGAGGCGTCGCTCCCAGGGCAGTGCACCCGTTCGCCGCGCGTGCAGCGCGACCCAGCCCGCCTGCTGGCGTACGAAATGCCAGGCCGCCACGTAGGCGAGCGCGCGCCAGAAGACGCCCGGACCGAGCCCGTAGGCGACGGCTCCCGCGAGATACGCGACCAGCGGCGCGCCCGCGTACACGAGCGGTCGTCGCCGCAGCTCCGGTCCGTCGAGATAGACCCGGATGTTCGTCGACCAGACGTGCGCGACGTCGACGGCGAGGACGGCGCCCAGCCAGACCCATTCGGGCGCGTCCTGCTCGGCGATGCCGAGCGCATGACCGAGCGCGAGGAGTCCGAGGCTCAGGGCGGCGGAGCCGCCGAAGGCCCAGAGGTCCGTGCGCCGGTCGAAGAGCCACGGGCCTGCCGGCCCGAAGGGCGAGGCGCTGCTCATGCGGGAGTCCCCTCGGCCGCGAGGGCCACGAGCACCTCGTCGGCGGATCGAACGCCTTGGTCGAAGGCCTCTTCGAAGAGGGCGATGCCGCTCAGGTCCGAGTGCGCGAAGTGGATGCCGCCGAGGGGCGTGCCGCGCGATGCGCGTCGGCCGCCTTCCAGGAAGCCGACGCGCGGCTGCACCATCGCGTGGCCCCAGCGCCAGATCTCCAGCCGGGCGAGCTGCTGCCGAAGATCGGGGTGCGCGGGCGTCAGATCCGTGAGGATCACGCGGGCCCAGTCCTCGAAGGTCGCTGCCTCGAGGCGCTCCCGTTCGGCGCGCTCGTCCGCACCGGCCAGCGCGTAGTACCAGGTCCACACCGTGGGTCCGTGGTCCCGTCCGCGCTGATGGGTCGCGCTGACGTAGCCGAGGCTCGGGGAGCCGTAGAGCACGTTGTCCCAGGCGGGAGGCGCTCCGCGGCCGCGTGGCCGGTCCCGGAGCGCGAGGTTGGCGACGACCCAGGGACCGTATCGGAAGGCGTCCTTCGCGGCCTCCGGGTCCTGGCCCTCACGGGCGGCGAGGGCCGGCACGATGCGCCGCGCCACGAAGCGCGGGAGAGCTACGATGACCTTGCGCGCTCGCAGCTGCGTGACGTCGCCCTCGGCGTCCACCAGTCCGATGCGAACCCGCTCCGCGTCCGCGGGATCCGTCCGGACGTCGAAGGCGAGGGCGCCGAGGCGCAGCGCGTCGCCCGCGGCGCGCGCCAGGTGGCGCACGAGCGGCGCGTTCCCATCGGGCCAGGTGAGAAAGGGCGCCGACGCAGCGCCCTCTTCGGGCACGCGGGCCGCAAAGTAGAAGAGCAGCGCCCAGGCGCTCGTGGCCCCGAGGCCCAGCCCGTAGTCGTCGCGGCACGCATGGTCGCAGAGCCAGTGCAGCCGCGGCGAGCGAAACCCCCGCGCGGCGAGGAAGCTCTCCGCGTCCACCCGGTCGAGGGCAAGGAGCTCCGCGTCGTCCGAGCTGGCCCGCAGTGGCAGCGTGAAGGCCCGGCGACCCGCCCCGTCGCGGAGCGCCACGTAGCGGCCCACGAGGGCCTCGAAGCGCTCGAGCTCCGCCAGGTCGTCCTTGGAGGCGCCAGCGTAGGGATAGTCACCGGGGTACCAGAAGCCCCGGTGGAAGATACGCTCCCGTGGCGCGCGCACCAGGAGGTGCTCCCGCGGAGCGCCCGCCGCGTCGAGGGCGTCGAGCTCTGCGAGCAGATCCCGCAGCGGCGCGTTCGAGGCGTCCGGGAGCGGGAGGTAGTGCGCCCCGAGGGGGTGGCGATAGCGCCGGCCCGCGTGGCGGAGCTCTCCGCCCCGCGCGGTGCCGCCGGCCTCGGCCTCGAGCTCGACCAGCGCGAGGCGTCCGTCGAAGCCGCGGCGCCGCAGGCGCCAAGCTGCGCTCAGCCCCGACGCCCCGGCGCCGAGAATCGCGACGTCCACC
>CALCTH010000255.1 GCA_937893795.1 uncultured Myxococcales bacterium
CGGCCAGAGGTGCGCTGCTGCTCGCGCTGGCGAGCTGCGGGGCGCGGCAGGCGCCGGCGCCGGTGCCCTGCATGTCGGACCGCGAGTGCCGCGCCGATCGCATCTGTCACGAGGGGCGCTGCCGCTTCCTGGAGGAGGTGCGGGCGGAGCTGGCCGGGCGAGACGCCGGGGTTGGGGACGCCGGCGGCGTTGGGGAGGACGGCGGCGCGGGGGATGCGTCGAGCGCGGGCACGGGCATGGGCACGGGCACGGGTGACGCGGCCGCTGGCGCGGGCGCCGGCGTCCGCGTCGAGCTCCCGATGTTCATGGGGGGGCCGCAGCATCGCGGGCGAACGGCGTACGAGGGGCCGGCGGAGGCGCCGAGCGCGCGCTGGCGCCATCGCACGCGGGCGCGCAGCTTCGCGGCGCCCGTCGTGGCGCCCTTCGGCGCCGTGCTCATCGGCTTCGGCACGGCGGCCCCGGAGATGGTCGTGTCGGTCTACCTCGGCAGCGAGGACGGGAGCGTCGTGGCGCTCACGCCGGAGGGCGTGGTGCGCTGGCGCCGGTCCCTGGGCGAGCGCATCGCCGCGAGTCCCACGCTCGGGCCGGACGGCACGCTCTACATCGCCGCCGACGGCGTCTACGCGCTCGGGGCCGACGGCTTCGTGCGTTGGCACCGCCCCACGGCGGCACACATCCGCTCCTCGCCGACGCTCCACCCGAGCGGCCTGGTGATCGTCGGCACGCCGGAGGGCACGGTGCTGGCCCTTCGCCTCGACGGCAGCGAGGCCTGGCGCTCGGCCGCCGGGGGGAGCATCGAGGGCGCAGCCTCCGTGGGTGACGACGGACACATCTACGTCGGTACGGACGCGGGCGTCGTGCTCTCCCTCGACGTCGGGGGCCAGGAGCGCTGGCGCTTCTCGACCGGGGCCGACGTGCGGGCCACGCCCGCCATCGCGCCGGACGGCACCGTCATCGTCGGCAGCTACGACCGCCACCTCTACGCGCTCACGCCGGCCGGCGAGGAGCGCTGGCGCCTCGAGACCTCCGGCCGCATCCGCGCGAGCGCGCGCATCGACCCCGCGGGACGCATCTACGTCGGAAGCCAAGACGATGTGCTCTACGCCATTTCACTGGCGGGCGAGCTCCTCTGGAGTCACAACCTGGGGCAAGACGTGGACAGCACTGTGGCCATCGGCCCGGAAGGTACCCTCTACGTCGGCGCCGACGACGGCGCCCTTCACGCGCTTCGCTAGCGGCGAAGCGCCCACCCGAGCGGGGCTCGGGACCGCGCGCGAGCGCGAGCGAAACCCATGAACGACGAACATTCCGACGCGAACGACGCGCCCACGAGCGGCGACGTCCTCGCACTTTTGCGGGCGCGCAAGCGCGCCATGCACCTCGGCGAGGTCGCCGCGCGTCTCGGCGTGCCCAGCGACCGACGCGACGAGGTGCTCGACCTCCTCGAGAGCCTCGCCGAGTCCGGCGACGTGACCGAGCTTCCGGGCAACCGCTTCCGGCTCAAGAGCGCCGGCAAGCGCCGCCCGCAGGGCGAGGCCGGGAGCGGCCTCGTCGCCGGCCACCTCACCGTGAACCCGCGGGGCTTCGGCTTCGTTTCCGCGGAGGACGGCGGCCCCGACGTCTTCGTCCCGGCGGAGCAGATGGGCGCCGCGCTCCACGGCGACCGCGTGGAGCTCCGGACCCGCCCGACCTCCCGCGGACGCGAGGGCCGCGTGGTGGCCGTGCGGGAGCGGCGCCCACCCCGCATCACGGCGACCCTCGAACGCCGGGGCAAGAAGGCCTGGCTCGAACCGGACGACGTCCGGCTCCGCGGCCCCATCGCCATCGTCGGTGAGCTCCCGGAAGGCCGCGCTTCGGGCCTCAGCGTCATCGCCGAGCTCGAGCGCTTCCCGCAGCACGTGGACGATCAGCCCGCCGCGCGCATCACGGGGCTCCTCGGCGTGCAGGGCATGACGGCCGTCGAGGTGGCCAAGATCAAGATCCGCGAAGGCGTCGTCGAGGAGTTCGATGCCGCCACGCAGGCGGAGGCCGCGTCCTTCCCGGACCGGGTCCTGCCGAGCGAAAAGGAAGGCCGCGAAGACCTGCGCGAGCTCGACCTGGTCACCATCGACCCCGACGACGCCCGCGACCACGACGACGCGCTCTTCGCCGAGGAGACGCGGGACGGCTACCGCGTGGTGATCGCCATCGCCGACGTGAGCCACTACGTCCGACCCGGCACGGCCATCGACGGCTCGGCCTTCGACCGCTGCACCTCCATTTACCTCCCGGATCGGGCCATCCCGATGCTGCCGCCGGAGCTGAGCTCGAACCTCGCGAGCCTGGTCCCCCAGAAGGACCGCCTCTGCATGGGCGTCGAGGTGCACCTGACGCGCGGCGGCCTCGTCAAGCGGCGCCGGCTCTTCGAGGGCGTGATGCGCTCCAAGGGCCGCCTCACCTACCGCGGCGTCGCCCGGGCGCTCGGTCTCGCCGAGGGCGGGCCGCGCCAGCCCCAGGCCGAGAAGCGTCTCCCCATGCTCGAGGCGCTCCTCGAGCTCAGCCGCGCGCTCCGAAAGAAGCGGCTCCGGCGTGGCGCCCTCGACTTCGACCTTCCGGAGGCGAAGGTCCGCCTCGACGCCCACGGCGTCGAGCCCCTGAGCGTCGAACGCAGCCGCGCGAACCCCGGCGTGCGCGAAGCCTATCGGCTGGTGGAGGAGATGATGCTCCTGGCCAACGAGGTGGTGGCCGGGGAGCTCAAGCGCTTGAGCGTGCCGGCCATCTACCGCGCGCACGGCAAGCCGGACGAGAAGAAGATCGAGCTCTTCGCGCGCACGGCGCGGGCCCTGGGCCACGACATCGACGTGGAGGGCGCCCGCGATCCCCTCGTGCTCTCGAAGTTCCTCCGCGCCATCGAGGACGAGGAGGAGGCGCCGATTCTGCGCTACCTCCTGCTGCGTGCCATGCAGCAGGCGAGCTACGACGTGAGCGCGAGCATCGGTCACTTCGGCCTCGCGACGGACGACTACCTGCACTTCACGTCGCCCATCCGGCGCTACCCGGACCTGGCCGTGCACCGCGTCGTCCGCGCCATCCTCCGCGGCGAGGCCGTGGACGCCGCGGCCCTGGTTCCGCGGCTCCGAAAGGCCTCCCGGCAGGCGAGCCGCCTCGAGCGGCGCGCCATGGTCGTGGAGCGCGACGTGGTGAACCTCTACCGCGCCATCCTGGTGCGCGAGCGCATCGGAGAGGAGTTCGAGGGCTCGATCAGCGGCGTCGACTCCCACGCCTTCTACGTGAGCTTCGACGAGCCCTTCGTGGACGCGAAGGTCCCCGTGGAGCGCCTCGACGACGACTACTACGAGCTCGACCACCTGGGCATCCGCCTCGTCGGGACGCGGACGGCCACGACCTTCGGCCTCGGCGACCGGATCACGGTGCGCCTCGAGGAGGTGAACGTGGCCCGCCGCGAGATCCTCGCGGCGCCCGTCGGCCTCGCGGAGCGGAAGGCGCCGCCGCGGCGAGAGGAAGGGGCGCCGCGGCGACGGCGACGCAGCGACGGGGCCCGGGCGCTCCCGGCGAGCCACCGGGGCAGCAAGGCCCGCGAGGGCGACGCGCGGCGCAGCCGGCGCGCGAAGAAGGAAGAGAAGCGCGCCGAGAAGCTCGCGCGGCGCAAGCGCCGCCGAAAGCGATGAGCGTCGCGCCCTCGGGCGCCTTCGAGTAGACCCGGGCCATGGCCGCACGGCGCGCGACACGGTCTTTCCTCGTCCCGGAGCTCATCGCGAAGAAGCGGGACGGGGCGGCGCTGAGCGACGAGGAGATCGCGTTCCTGGTCGCCGGCTTCACGGCCGGCACCGTCATGCCGGAGCAGATGGCGGCCTTCGCGATGGCCGTGCTCTTTCGGGACATGAGCCCGCGGGAGACGGCCGCGCTCACGCTGGCCATGCGGGACAGCGGCACGGTGATCCGCCACCGCGGCCTTCGCGCGCGCACCGTGGACAAGCACTCCACGGGCGGCGTCGGCGACAAGATCAGCCTCTGCCTCGCGCCTCTCGTCGCGGCCTGCGGCGTCGCCGTGCCCATGGTGAGCGGCCGCGGCCTCGGCCATACAGGCGGCACGCTCGACAAGCTCGAGGCCATCCCCGGCTTCCGCACCGACGGCAGCGTCGCGGCGTTCCGGGCCCAGGTGAAGGAGCTGGGCTGCGCGCTCTTCGGCCAGACGGCAGAGATCGCGCCGGCGGACAAGCGCTTCTACGCGCTCCGGGACGTGACGGGTACCGTCGAGAGCGTCCCGCTCATCACCGCAAGCATCCTGTCGAAGAAGCTCGCCGAGGGCCTCGACGGCCTGGTCCTCGACGTGAAGGTGGGGAGCGGCGCGTTCATGAAGACGCCGGACGACGCGCGGGCCCTGGCGCGCTCGCTGGTGCGCACGGGGCGCAAGGCCGGCGTCGCCGTGACCGCGCTTCTGACCGACATGGACGCGCCGCTGGGTCGCGCGATCGGCAACGCCAACGAAGCCGCCGAAGCCATCGCGGTGCTGCACGGGGAGGGGCCCGCGGACGTCCGCGAGCTCACGCTGGCCCTCGGCGTGGAGATGCTCCGCCTCGGCGGCGAGCCGTCGCGCTCCGCTGCCCGGCGCCGTCTGGAGGCCGCGCTCGGGGACGGCACGGCGCTCCGGAAGATGGAGCGCATCGTCGAGGCCCAGGGCGGCGACCCGCGCGTGGTCGCCGAGCCGGACCGCTTGCG
>CALCTH010000256.1 GCA_937893795.1 uncultured Myxococcales bacterium
CGGCGAGGGTGAGCGCGCGGGCGTGGCGAAGCTCGAGCAGCGCGCGGTCCCCGGCGCGGGGGGCGGCGCGAAGCTCGCGCGCGCCGGCCTCCGCCGGGCCCTCGACCCGCCACCAGGCGAGCTCGACGGTCCCCGCCGGCACGAGCGAGGGGCGCTCGGTCCGAAGCGCGGCGGCGACCTCCCGCGCCAGGCGGTAGAGCCGCGCACGGATGCCCGGCGCCGCGACGAGCGCATCGACGCCCACCTCGGCAACGCGTTCCTGCAGCCGCGCGAAGGCGAGGTGCGCGGCCTCGGGGTTGCCGAGCTCGATGGCGAGATGCTGGCGAAGTCCCTCGGAGTAGTGACCGAGCGCGTGCTCCGCGATGACGTCCCGGACGGTGCCAGCGGTGGCGTCGATGCGCGAGGGGCGCGCGAGGCTGGGCGTGGCCGCCTTGCGCGCCGCGAGGCGCTTCGCGGCGAGCACGAGGGTGGCGGGCGCCTGCGGGGTGGAGAGGGGGACGGTGACGGCCGCGTTGGCGGGGCCGGGGACGGGAGCGGACTCGGCGACGGAGACGGATTCGGAGACGGAACCGGGCACCGGCTCCGGCTCCCCAAAGGCGCGGGTGCGCTGACCCGTGGGGGCCGCGCTCGGACGCACGGCGCTCGCCGGCGTAGGCGAGGCGTCGGTCTCGGAGTCGGGGGACGCGGGATCGCCGCTCACGGCGGCAGCATACGGGACGCTCGGCGCCGAGCCCGCGGGATTGCGCGGCGTGACCTTCACGGGGCAGGCTCCGGTGGAATGCTCGGTCGACGAATAGGGCTGGGGCTCGCGATCGCGTGGGCGGTGGCGGCCTGCGGAGAGGCGCCCGGCGAGGCCACGGACCGGGGCGTGGACCACGGCGTGCCCGCACGGCCCGATGCCGCGACGGACACGTTCGACGCGGGCATGGAGCCGCCCGACGGCGGCGACGCGGGCATGGAAGCGCCCGACCTGGGGCCGCAGCCCGAGCTCACCCTCGGGTGGGGGTTCGCCGAGATGGTCCCCGTCGAGGACGGCGAGGCCGTCGAGCTGGTCCGCGGCCGCCAAGGGTCGCTGCACGTCGAGCCGGCCGTCCGAATCGAGAATCTAGACGCCGAGGAGATCACCTTGATTCTCCGCGGCAGCGACCCAGCCACGGGAGCCCCCCTGACGGAGCGCTGGGTTCGTGACCTCACCGCGCGCACTGCACAGTTCGAGGGCACGACGATCACGAAACTCTTCAACTGGCTGGTCTTCGACGAGCGCTGCCAGCCGGACGTGGTGGGCCGGCGCGTGCGCATCGAAGCCGCCGTGGCGCGCGTCGGAGGGACGACGCTCGCGAGCGACAGCGTCGAGGTGGTCATCGTCGACGAGGAGACCCCCGACACGGCCTGCGGCACCGGGGGATGATGAGACTGCTCCCCGCGTGCTCGATGGGGCTGGTCCTCCTCACGGGAGGGGCCTGCGCCGCGTCGACGCCGGAGCGGACCGACGCGGGCCCGACGGACGCCTTCCAGCCGGGGGACCTCGCCCTCACCGACCTTCTCGCGGAGCCGGAGCTGCCCGCGCCCGACCTGCCCACGCCCGACCTGGGCCCGGTCAGCCTCGAGCTCGGCCTGGGACTCGTGGAGCACGTCCCCGTGGAGGACGGTGCCGCCGCCGAGCTCGTTCGTGGCGTCGGGTCCGGGACCATGCACATCTCTCCCAGCGTGCGCGCGTTCGGCCTGGCCGCCGAGGGGTTCACGTTGACGCTGGTGGCTCGCGACCCCGTGAGCGGCGAGCGGCTCACGCAGCTCGCGCATCGCGAGCTCTCCGCGCGCAACACCCTGGCCACCGAAAACGGCTTCCTCCGGGTCGGGAACCTCCTGGTGTTCGAAGACCGCTGCGCCGAGCGCCTCGTCGGCCGCCGCATCCGCCTCCTGGCGGCGGTCGGCCGCCTTGGCGACGAGCCCCTCGCCGAAGCGGAGGTGGAGCTCACGCTCGTCGACGAGGTCTACCCGGACGACCTCTGTCCCGAGCCTTGAGCACGCCTGCCGCCTCGTCCGACGACGCGGACGAGCTCGCCGGAAGGGAGACGACGATCGCGGCACGTTTGCCGACGCACGCTGCCGGCGGGCAGGCTGCGCCTGGAATGCCGGGTCGATGGACGTACGCGACGTGCCTCGTGAGCGCGATGGGGGCGATGAGCGGCTGCGGCGATTCCCCTGCCGTCCCGGCGGACCAGGGTGCCGGCGTGGACGGCCCGAGCACCGACGCGGACACCCCCGCCGATGACGGCGTGCCGGATGCGGACGACATGGGCCTGCCGGGGGAGATGGGCACGCCCGACGAGGGGCCGCCCGACCTGGGGCCCCAGCCGCGTCTCACCATCGGCTGGGGGCGCGCGGAGTACGCGCCCATCGAGCCGGGCCAGGCCGTCGAGCTCGTGCGCGGCCCGCAGCGGGCCCTCCATCTCGAGCCGGCCATTCGCATGGAGAACGTGGACGTGGAGGGCCTCACGCTGATTCTCCGGGGAAGCGACGCGGACACGGGAGAGCCGCTCACGGAGCCCAACGACCGGCTGCTCACCCCCCGGAACGTGCAGGTCGAGGGCAGCGTCAGCACGCGGGTGGGCAACCTGCTCATCTTCGAGTCGCGCTGCCAACCCGAGGTCATCGTCCGCCGGGTACGCGTGGAGGCGGCGGTGGACGTGCTCGGGAGTGAGACGCTGGCCAGCGACCGCGTGGAGGTCGTGCTCGTCGACGAGGAGATGCCCGACACCCAATGCCCGGAGGCAGAGGAATGACGACGGTCGGCACCCCTCTCTACGGCGGACTCTGGGCAACCGTCGCGCTCGGCGCCTGCGCCGGATCCGTGCCGGTCGCGACCGACGCGGGAGTCGAGGACGGGTTCGACGCGGACAGCCTCGACGCGACGCCCGGCGACGCCGACCTGAACGCGGCAGCACGCGACGCCGACCTCGACGCGTCGAGGGCTCCGGACGGTCCCGACCTGGGCCCGGCGAGGCTGGAGATCGGCCTCGGACTCGTCGAGCACGTGCCGGCGCGGGACGGCGACGACGCCGAAGTCGTCCGTGGCCCGGCCGGGGGCCTCTTCCTGGAGCTCACGACCCGCGCCTTCGGCGTCGCGCTCGGTCCCGAAGGGCTCGACCTCGTGATCCGTGGACGCGATGCCCTCACGGGGGAGGAGCTGACGAACCCGCTCTCTCGCCGACTCACCACACGCAACACGCGCGTGACGTCGGACGGAGTGCTCGAGGGACTCGGGATCACGCTGGCCTTCCTGGAGACCCGCTGCGCCGATCGGCTCGTGGGCCGGCGAATGACCCTCGACGCCTCCGTGCTTCAGCCGATGGGTGAGCTCCTCGCCTCGGACCGCGTCGACCTCGTGCTCGTCGACGAGGAGTACGTCGTCGGGTGTCCGGACGAGTGAGTCGCGCGCGCTGGATGGCCCTCGCGCCGCGGCGCACACGGCGTTTGCAGGCGCGCGCCGGGCTCGGCACTCTGGCGCCCATGCTTTTTCGCTTGCTCGCCCTGGGGGCGCTCGGGCTCCTGCTCGCCTGCGGCGACGACGACGGGGCCCCGATGGACCAGGGGTCGGGGATGCCCGAAGCCGGCATGGACGCCGCCGCCCCAGACGATGCGGGCGCCGAGCCGGACTCCGGAGAGGACATGGACGCCGGCGTCGAGGAGGACGCCGGCCCCGAGGAAGACGCCGGGCCCGTACCCCGGGTCATCATCGGCCTCGGGCTCACCGAGTTCGAGTTCGCGGAGGACGGCGCGCGCGCAGAGCTGGTGGACGGACCCCAGGGGGGCTTCCACGTGGACTACGGCTTCCGCTTCGAGAACCTCGACCCGGAGGGCCTTCGGGTCGTCTTTCGCGGCTTCGACGCCGACAGCGACGAAGAGATCACGGAGAGCGTGGACCGCACGCTGACCGCGCGGCGCGTGCAGGACCGCGGCGACCACCTGATCCGCCTCGGGGATCGGCTGGTGTTCCTGACCCGCTGCTTTCCGAACCTGATCGGCCGGCGCCTGCGGGCCGAGGTGGTGGTGGCCGAAGCCGGCGGAGGCGCCACCGTGACCGACTCGCTCGTCGTGGAGGTCGTCGACGAGATGCCGACGGACCCCATGTCGGGCGAGTGCCCGGGGGAGTAGTCGCGGGCCGCCCGGACTGCGGCTCTCTTCGGTGAGGGGGCCCGCCTTTGGCACCCTTGGGCGGTGCGCGCCGCGACCCTCGTTCTGCTGCTGACGCTCGCGTGTGCGGACGCTCCGGCACGCGGAGCGTCGGATGCCGAAGTGGCGGCAGAAACCGACCCGCCGCTCGCCTCCGCCGCCTCCGCCGAACCATCGCCGGCCCCGCGCCCCACCGTGCTCATCGTGGGCGGGGACGTGATCCTCTCGGAGGCCGTGCGCGACTACGTGCACGCCGCCGAGGACCCCGCGGCGCGCTGCGCGGACGAGGTGCTCGGCCCCGCGCGCGCCCTTTGGGACGAGGCGGGCACCTACGTCCTGGTCAACCTCGAGACGCCGGTAGCCGACCGGCGTCGCCACGCCCTCGACCCCTACCGCATGACGCACCTGGGGCCGGGTCCCCGGCGCGTGCACTTCCAGGCGCCCGGCTGGCTGCTGCCGGCGCTACGGCGCGCCGGGGTCCATGGCGTGACGCTCGCGAACAACCACGCGCTCGACCAGGGCGCCGGAGGCCTCGCGGAGACGGCGCGCAACGCCCGACGGGCGGGGCTCGCCGTCGTGGGCGCGGGACGAAGCGGTCGGCGCTGGCCGCTACGCCTGGGCGACGAAGGCAACGTGGTCGCGGTGCACGCGTTCTTCGACGGCTACTTCCCCTCGGTGGCTGTCGTACGGGAGGAGGCCGCGCCGGCGCCCCTCGATGGGGCCGCCCCCGCAGCGATCCGCGCGAGCCGCGCGCGCGGGGACCGACCCATCGCCGTCGTCCACGTGCTCGGCGAGCTGGTCGACGCCCCCGAAGACCGCTGGCGACGCTGGGCGCGGGAGCTGGCGGAGGCGGGCGCCGAGGCCGTGGTGGTGCACGGCACGCACCTGGTGTTGCCCGTCGAGCGCCTGCCCGGTGACGTGCCGATCGTCTGGGGCCTCGGGAACCTCTTCACGGACATGGGCCGCGCGAGCACGCCGCGGCGGGAAGGTGGCCCGAAGGCCGCGCATGGCGCGCTCCGGGAAGGGCTCCTCGTGCGCATCGAGGCGTCGCCCGGCGGCCCCCTCGCGCTGGGCTTCGCCGGCGTGCTGACTTACGACGAGCGCTTCCCGCGGTGGCACGAAGGGCGGGTCTTTCCACGAGGCCATGCGGCCTTTCGGCTGCTCCCGCTGCGCGCGTGTGGCCCGGCGGCCGAGCTGCCAAGGCCCTTCCCGGAGTCCCTGCGGCAGGAGACGAGCGCCTGGCTCGGGCGCCGGCGAGACCACCTCGTCGGAGCCGCGGGACTGACCCCGCCCGCGGGCTGCACCCGCTGGATGCAGGCCACGGAGCTTCAGGCCTCCCGCCGGCCTTCCCTCTGAGCGAGGCGCGCTTCGAGGTCGGCGATACGGGCGTCGCGCTCGGAGAGCATCGCGTCCACTTCGTCCGCTTCGTAGCGCACGGGGATGTGCTGCGGGCAGTTCACGTCCCAGGCACGCACGCGAAAGAGGACCACGCGCTCGGGCACGGCCCGGTAGCCCTCGGGCGTGAGCTCCGCGAGGAGTGCGTCGTCGCCTTCGCGCACGTCGAGCGTGCCCCAGAGCTTGATGCGACGCCGCTGCCGGTAGTCGACGGTGAAGAGGAAGGCCTTGTCGTTCTCCCCCGCGTTGCCGAGCGTGATGAACTGCTTGTTCCCGCGGAAGTCGGCGAAGGCGACGGTCTCCTCGTCGAGAACGCGCAGAAAGCCCGGCGGACCGCCGCGGTGCTGGACGTAGGGCTGCCCTTCGGCGCTCGCCGTCGCGAGGAATACGCTCCGCTGCGCCTCGAGCCAGGTCTTCAGCTCCGGTGTGATGCGGCTCTTCATGTCCATGCGGGCGTAGGCCTCACGCGAGCCTCGGGCGGCCTGGGCCGCCTTCACGGCCGGCGAAAACGCCACGTCGATCGGTCGCATCGTCGTCTCCTTCGGCGCCATAGCGCACCAAGTGAGAGCGAGACAGCCCGGCTTCGTTACCTAGCGCCCGGCGCCAGCGCACGGCCTCAGGCCGCGAGCTCGTCGCGTAGCCGCGCCGTCGCCCGCCAGCCGATGAGCATGCTCGGCGCGTTCAACGCCGCCACCGGCGCCACGGGCATCAGCGAGGCGTCCGCGACCCGCACGCCGGCCACGCCCCGGAGCGCGAAGCTCTCGGGGTCGACCGGCGCCTCCTTGTCCCGGCCCATGCGGACCGTCCCGGCGAAGTGGTAGGTCGTCATGAGCATCGCGCGCAGGTAGGCGATGCGCGCCGCCCGGCCGAGCCCCCCGAGGCCTCCCGAGGGCCCGAGCGGCCCGCCGTACCAGCCCGCGAGCGCCCCCGCGCGCGCGATGGCCTCGGCCTTCTCCATGCCCGCGAGGAGCGTCTCGAGGTCGTCGGGCTCCGCCAGGTAGCCCGGGTCGATGACCGCCGGCGCCGAGGGGTCCGCGCTCGCCAGCGTCAGCGTGCCCCGGCTCTTCGGCTTCCCGAGGATCACCACGATGCCCCACATCGACTCGACGAAATCGTGCACCGGCCGCGCGCGGAAGAGCCCGCGGAGCCCGGCGCGGATCCCATGGCGCGCGGGTCCCTGGCGCAGGCTCTCGGGCAACACCATGCCCGGGACGAGACGCTCGAGTCCCTCGAGGAAGGACGAGCGGGCCGGGTAAAAGACGAGGCAGCTGTCCGGCTGCGCGGGCTCGAGGTCCGTGACCCACCCCTCGCCGTCGCGCACGCGGCCTCGCCCGAAGCGCGCGAAGCCGTAGAGCTGGGGCGCGTTCGCATCCACCGGGCGCCGCCCGCGGAAGAAGAGCGGCACGTTCGGGTGGTCGTGGAGGTTCCGCCCCACGCCCCGCACCTCGGCGACGCGCGCGATGCCGTGACGCCGGAGCTCCTCGGCGGGCCCCACGCCGCTCCGCAAGAGCAGCGCCGGCGTCTCGAGCGCGCCCGCCGCGAGCACGATCTCGCCGCCTTCGCGGAGCCGCGCGACCTCCGGCGACCCGCCCTGCTCGTAGACGACGCCGTTCGCACGCCCCTCCTCGAAGGTGATGCGGAGCGCCCGCGCGCCGGTACGCAGCGTGAGGTTCGGTCGCTCCCGCGCCGGCCGGAGAAAGACCCGGTAGGAGCTCCGCCGGGCGCCACCGTTGGAGCCGTCGCGGTTCATGGCCTCGTGCCCGAGCACGCCGCGCAGGTCGCCGTCGTTCAGGTCCTCGCTCCGGCGAAGCCCCTGGGTCTCCGCGGCGGCGATGCAGGCCTCCGTGAACTGCGTGGACGGCAGCGGCGCCGGCCTCAGCGCCTCCTCGAGGGACGCGAAGTCCCCGGCGACGTCGTTCCAGCGCCAGCCCTTCGGCCAGGCGTCGTAGTCCTCGCGCGCGCCGCGCGTATAGACCATGGCGTTGACGCTGCCGCTCCCGCCGAGGCCCCGCCCGGTGCCGAGGAAGATGGGACGGTTGCCCCAGCGCGAGTCGCGCACGCTGAAGCGCTCGTAGAGGAGCGCGTCGTTGGTGAACGCCTGCTTGTAGCCGCCTGCCGTGAGCGTCTCGGGGTGATGCTCCGCGTCGGGCCCGCCTTCGAGCACGAGCACGCGCCGGCCGGCCGGCTCCGAGAGGCCCGCGGCCACGATGGACCCGGCCGACCCGCCGCCGACCACGATCGCGTCGTAGGTGGTCATCGCTCAGCCTCCGAGGAGCTCGCGAAGCCCGCGAAGGCGCTGGCCCACGCTTCGGCCGTATAGCGTACGAAGGACGCCGCGCGTCCGGCCGTAATCCCCGCGACCCACCGGGTAGAGCTTGGCCGGGATGCCGAGGCGCACCCGATCCTCGAGGACGGCCTTCTGCTGCGTGCAGGCCCGGAGCCCCTCGCGCCCGTTGAGCCGGCCGAAGCCGGAGCCCTTCAGACCACCGAAGGGCAAGCCCTGCACCATGTAGGTGAAGCCGAAGTCGTTCACGGACGCGCTCCCCGTCTGGATGCGCCGGCTCAAGCGCCGACCGCGCTCGGCGTCCGCCGTGAAGAGGGTGAGCCCAAGGCCGTAGGCCGTGCCGTTCGCCACGCGCACGGCCTCGTCGTCGTCGTGGACCTTGCAGATGGCCATGACCGGGCCGAACGTCTCCTCCTGCATGATCGCCATGTCGGGCGTGCAGCCGGCGAGCACCGTCGGCGGGAAGAAGTTCCCGCCCCGCGGCGCGGCGTCGACGTCCCCGCCCACCAGCACCTCGGCGCCCTTGGCCACGGCGTCGTCCACCAGCGCGCGCACGATCTCGCGTTGCTGCGGCGTCACGAGCGCACCCACGTCCACCTCGCCGGGCGCGCGGTGCGGCACGCCGAGGCGCAGGGACCCGGCCAGCTCGCGCACGCGCGCCACGAAGGCGTCGTAGACCTTGGCGTGCACAAGCGTCCGCTCGGCCGCGAGGCAGTTCTGCCCCGCGGCGATGAAGGACCCGGCGAGCGCCGCGTGCGCCGCCGCTTCGAGCTTCGCGTCCTCGCAGACGATCATCGCGTCCTTGCCGCCGAGCTCGAGGATGGTCGGCGTGAGCGTCTCGGCGCTGGTGCGGAGCACCTTCTTGCCGTTGGCCATGGAGCCCGTGAATACGATGAGCTCGACGCCGGCCTGGATGAGCGCCTCGCCCGCGCGGCCGTCCCCGTGGACCAGCTGCAGCAGCCCCGGCGGAAGGCCGAGCTCCTTCAGCGTCTCCTCCCAGATGGGCCGGAAGCGCTCGGCGCTCCACGCCACGTGCTCGCTGACCTTCACGACGACGGCGTTGCCGGCGTAGAGGGCGGGCACGGCGGGCCCGAGGATGTTCTGCAGCGGGTAGTTCCACGGCGCGATGATGCCGATGACGCCGCGCGGGTCGTACTCGATGCGCGCGCGCTTGTGCACGAAGAGACCGCTCGGCACGGGCTCGTCGCGTAGCGCCTCCTCACCCTGCGCGACGGTCCAGCGGATCTTCTCCGCCACGGGCCAGAGCTCGCCCAGGATGGCGTTCTCCCGCGTCTTGCCTGCGTCCCTCACGATGGCGTCGACCACCTCGTCGGTGCGCGCCAGCAGCCGCTCGAGCATGCCGTTCAGGAGCTTCTTGCGAAGCTCGAAGGGGCTCGCGGCCCAGCTCGCCTGCGCGCGGCGGGCCGGCTCCACGATGGCGCGGACCTCGGCTGGAGTGTGCGTGCGCACCTCTCCGAGGGTGTCGCCGGTGGCGGGATCGACGCAGCGGAGCTGCGCGTCGGAGCCGATGGGAACGTGCGCGGCGGGAGCGGTCACGGTCATGCGCGGGACCCTACCCCCGCCCTCCGGACCGAGCCACGTGCACGCCGTGAGGTGCCCCGCGCTCCTGGCGAGGCGCCCCGAATCGCCCGCGGCCCGCGCCACGCCGCTACCTTCGGGCCATGACGGCAGCCGCGGACGCTCCGAGCTCCCCACTCACGCCCTCCCTGGAGGACCTGGCCGCCCGCCTTCGCGCCGGCGCGCTCTCGGCGCGGGACCTCGCCGAGGCGGCGCTCGCGGCCGACCGAAGCGAGGCCTACCGCACCCTCGACCCGGCCTTCGTGCGCGCGCAGGCCGACGCGGCCGACGCCGCCTTCGCGGTGCGGCGCGACCTGGGCCCGCTCCAGGGCCTCCCCGTGAGCGTGAAGGACCTCTTCGGCGTGCCGGGCCTGCCCGTCTACGCCGGCTCACCGGCGCGGCTCCCGGAGCGCTTCGAGGCGCCGGGACCGCTCGTGGCGAGGCTGCTTCGCCAGCTCGCGCTCGTCGTGGGCAAGACGCACACGGTGCAGTTCGCCTTCGGCGGCATCGGCACGAACCCGCATTACGCCACGCCAAGGAACCCGGCGGCGCCGGGGCACGCGCCCGGGGGCAGCAGCGCCGGCGCTGGCGTGAGCCTCGCCGAGGGCTCGGCGGTGCTGGCCCTCGGCACGGACACGGCCGGCTCCGTGCGCATCCCCGCGGCCTGGACCGGCCAGTGCGCGCTGAAGACCACGAAGGGCCGCTGGTCGACCGAGGGCATCGTGCCGCTCAGCACGCCGCTGGACCCG
>CALCTH010000257.1 GCA_937893795.1 uncultured Myxococcales bacterium
CGGAAGTAGCGCAGGCGGCCTTCGCGGCGGCCGAGGCGGCGCTCGTGGCGCCCGAAGGGATGCGCTCGGACGACCTCCGCTTCGCGCTGCGCTTGCTCGGCGCGGCCCTCGGTCGTCGCGCGCTCCGCGTCGCCCGAGATGGGGCGTGGTTCGCGCCGCCGGGCGAGGACGCGAAGACCCTCGGTCGCCGGGAGGCGCCGCGGCGGATGCTGGCGGCGTTGGCCGAGGCGCGCCTCGAGGGCAGGGTGCTCGACGCGGACCTGCTCCTGGCCGCGGGCTGGCCCGGTGAGCGCATGGCGGCGCAGTCGGCGAGCAACCGCGTGCACGTGGCCTTGAGCGCGCTTCGCAAGCTGGGCCTGAAGCCTTTCATCGTGCGCGAGGACGAGGGCTGGACCCTCGCGCCCACGGTGCCCCTCCGCCTGGCCTGAGACGGACGCGCGGCGGGCCGCCGAGAGTTCCCGGCGGCCCGCCTTCGATGGGCGCCTGCGCTACTCCGAGAGGCGGAGCGCGATGGCGAGGTCGCTGCGGTCTCGCTTGCTGGCCACCACGTCGAGGCGCCCGTCGCCGTCGACGTCACCCAGCGCCACGGACGTCGGCAACGCGCTGCGGAGGAGCAGCAGGGGCGCCTCGAAGGTGCCGTCCCCGCGACCCACGAGCAGCGCGAGGGAGCTGCGCGGAGTGAGCACGAGCGCGTCGACCGCGCCGTCGCCGGTGAGATCGGTGAGCTCGAGACCCTGCGTGTCCCGGATCGACGGGATGTTCACCGCGTCCTCGAAGGTCCCGTCACCGCGACCCCGCAGGAGGAAGGTCCCCGCGAACTCGCGCGAGACGACGACGGCGTCCACGTTGCCGTCGCCATCGACGTCGGCGGCGCGCACGGCACGGAGGCTCCGGCCGGCGGGGAAGCCGGCCACGGCCCCGAAGGTCCCGTCCCCGTTGCCGAGGCGCACGACCATCTCGCCCGTGGGAGAGCTCGCGACGAGCAGGTCGAGGTCCCCGTCGCCGTCGAGGTCGGCGAAGGTGGCCGAGCGCGGGTCGGCACCCGTGCGGCGAAGCACGATGCGCTCGGCGAAGGTGCCGTCGCCGTTGCCGAGCAGCACGGACACGTCGTCGTTGATGTCGGGCACGACGATGTCCACGTCGCCGTCGGTGTCGACGTCCTCGAGCGTCAGCCCGAGCGGCTGCCGACCGATGGCGAAGCGGCCCGCCGCGACGAAGTCGCCCGCGTCGTTGCGGAACACCATCGCCTCCCGGGCGGCACCGTCGAGCACGACGAGATCCCCGTCGCCGTCCCCGTCGAGGTCGGCCGCCCGCGTGGAGCCGGGGCGCACCGGCATCGGCAGCGAACGGGCCGGGCCAAAGGAGCCATCGCCGAGCCCGAAGCGAAGCACCACGGTCTCGAGATCGCGGTGCCGCGTGAACACGTCGAGGTTGCCATCGCCATCGAAGTCCGTGAGCCGTACGTTCTCGGCGTTCTCGTCCATTTCGAGGCTCGTCGGCGCTCGGAACTCACCGTCCCCTGCGCCCACGAGGAGCTCGATGTCGTCCGAGCCCGTGTTGGCCACGAGCAGGTCCGGCTGCCCGTTGCGCGTCAGATCCGCCAGGACGAGGTCCTGCGCGGCGTCGCCGGCCGGAAAGCGGCGCTCCGCCTGGAAGGTCCCGTCGCCGTTGCCGGCGAGGAGCGACACGTCCCGAGAGCCCTGGTTGGGCGTGAGCACGTCGAGGTCGCCGTCGCCGTCGGCGTCTGCGAGGACGATGGCGCGCGGGTTGTCGCCGACGGGCACGGCCACCGACGTCGCGAAGGTACCGTCACCGGCGCCCATGACGAGAGAGACCGAGTCGCCGGCGGCGTCCGCGGTGAGGAGGTCGAGCGCGCCGTCCCCATCGACGTCGACGAGGGCCACCGCCACGGGGTTCTCGCCGGTGGCTACGAAGGCGACCTCGGTCCCGTCCTGGGAGAGGAGGCGCACGCCGTCGAGCGCCGGCGAGCAGACGGCGATCTCCAGGACCTCGTCGCCATCGACGTCACCGACCGCGAGCGCGACGGCCTGGTCGACGCGACCGATGGCGAGCGGCTCGCGGAAGGTGCCGTCACCATTGCCGAAGAGCAGCACGACGTCGTCCGAGCGATCGTTGGCGGTCGCCACGTCGTCGAATCCGTCGCCGTCGAGGTCCGCCACCGCGAGGCCCACGGTCCGGTCCCCCGCAGCGAACGCCGTGGGCTCGCCGAAGCTGCCGTCGCCGTTGCCGAGCCGCACGGTGACGTCGTCGGACGCTTCGTTGGCCGTGAGCACGTCGAGGGCGCCGTCGCCGTCGAGGTCGGTGAGCGCCACGTCCCGCGGCCCCTGCCCCATGGCGAGCTGGGCACGCGCGAAGAGTCCCTCGTCGCGGTGGAGCAAGACGCTCACGTCGTTGCTACCGCGGTTCGCCGACACCACGTCGAGGCGTCCGTCGCCGTCCAGGTCGCCAACGGCCAGCGCGCGCGGCTGGTCGCCGACGGGGATGCTCGTGCCGGCAACGTCGTCGACGGCGTCGTCGAGGAGCGCGATGGTCAGCGGCGCCTCGGTGGTGCCGCCGGCGTTCGTCGCCGTGAGCGTGAGCTCGAAGACCCCATCCTGGTCGAGGTCCGGCGACAGGTCGAAGTTGAGCGCGGAGGGGTCCTGGGCGGCGAGCACACCGCTCACCGGATCGAGCGTGAAGAGCGGCGCATCGGGGCCAGCGAGGCCAAAGCTCACCTCGTCCGTGCTCGTCGCCTCGGCCGTGAACGTGAGGGCGCGTCCCTCGAGCAGCGTCACGGCGCTCGGGGAGGTGATCACCGGGGGCTCCACCGGCGGGCCGGCGTCTTCGCCCACGCCCACATCGTCCGCGATGCCGCCGTCCTCCGCGCCGCCGTCCTCCACGCCGCCGTCCTCCAATCCGCCGTCAGCGGGCGGGACGCCGTCGTCGTCCGGGGGTACACCGGCGTCCATGACGGGAAAGCCCCCGTCGTCGCCGGGTGAGGACACGGCGGTGTCGCCGCACCCCATCGGCAAGCCGAGGGCCAGTACCAGAGCTAGTGTTTCGAGCCGCTTCATTCGCCTTTTCTCCTCCCGCCGGCCCACGTGAGAACACGCGGCCCGGCCACGGAAGAGAGGTGCGTCCGCGCGTGCCGGGGCGCGACTTAACGCGACTTAAGGCTGCACGGGTCAGGGCTCGAGCGGCTCGGTGGGCAGCCCGAGGACCCGCTGGGGCCGGCGGGAAGCCAGCGTGCTGCCGTCGCCGAGCTGGCCGAGGTCGTTGGCGCCCCAGCAACCGAAGCGCGTCCCGCCGGCATCGAACGCTCCCTCGGCGACCTCGAGGTCGACGAGCTGCACGCAGCCGTGGGCGCGTCCGAGGCTGGGCGTGCCCACGACGCCGACGCCATCGGGGAGAGCGACGCGTACGGCCTCGGGCGAGGGCAAGGCGCCCCCCGCGAGGCCGGTCTGCTGCTCCGCCGCGGCGCCCCAGCACCAGAGCTCAGTGTCGGCGCCGAGCGCACCGAGTCCCTCGCGCCTCGGCACGGCGGCGCAGCCATGGTCCTGGCCGAGGGCGAGGGGAAGGAAGGTCGCCGCCGCCGTCAGCTCGCCCTCGGTCTCGAGCCCGCGGACGAAGCGAGGCGCGCGCTCCGGCGGCCCCGGGCTCCCGTCCCCGAGCTGACCGAGGCCGTTCTCGCCCCAGCAGAGCACGCCGGCCTGCGCCAGGCCGTCGCCCGGCCGCGTGACCACGGCGCAGGTGTGCGCACGGCCGGCGGCGACGCTCAGCACGTCGACGGGAGGCACTCCGTCGCCGGCTTGCACCGGCGTTCCGTCGGGCGCGAGCCCTGGTAGACGCACGCGCGTCGGTACTTCGCGGTCGGTGAAGGTCCCGTCGCCCAGCTGGCCTCGATCGTTGGCACCCCAGCAGACCAGGCCGGGTCCGCCGACGCGGCGCGCGCAAGCGTGCGCGGCGCCCAGGGCCACGCTGTCGGCGTCGAGGGGAAGCGGCTCCTCTCCCTCCAGCTCGAGCGCACGCACGGGCGTCGGGATCGTCCGGTCGCGCCGCCTCCCGTCGCCGAGCTGTCCGCGCTCGCCGGCGCCCCAGCAGCGAAGCGCTCCGTCGTCGCCGGGCGCGCAGGCGAAGCCCCGCTCCCCGAAGCGCGACACGCGCGGCCGACGGAGAGGCACGCCGACGCTCGTCACGCGCGTCGCGCGCGCGCGGGCTTCGCGGGTCGAGTCCCCGATCTGCCCGCTCTCGTTCGGCCCCCAGCAGAGCAGGCGCTCGGTGCTGACCTGCACGGCGCAGCTCGGGTTGCCGACGGCCAGATCCCGAAGGATGTCGGGGCTCACGTCCGGCCGCGGTCGCGCGCGGGTCTCTCCGTCTCCCCAGCAGTGGAGCCGCCCCACGATCTCCCGGGGATCATCGCGCCGGTCGGGGACGAGCGTGCAGGCTCCGTCGACCCCGACGACGGGGCGCACCGCCCGGAGGAGCGTCGCCTGAGGATCGCCGCAGGCGAGGAACACGAGGAGAAGGGGAACGCACCGCACGACGCGCACCAGCCTACCCGCGGCGCGCCGCGGGCGCGGTGCTCAGGCCCTGGCGATGAAGATCGCCAGCAGCAGGAGCGTGGGCAGAATCGCCGCCACCAGGAGCCCGAGGGGGTTGATGCGGCCGCCGAAGTGGTGCTTGAGCAGCGCCTGACCGGCTGGGTTCGGCGCGTTGGCGATGACCGTCAGACCACCGCCGGTGACCGCGCCGGCGACGACCGCGTACTTCAGCGAATCGCCGAAGTCCGGCACGAGCGTGCTGAGGTAGGTGATGGCGGCGTTGTCGTTGAAGGCGGTGAGGGCCGTCGCCGCGAGCATCAGCGGAACCTCCCCGAGGCTCCCGAGCACGGGCTCGATCCACCAGCCCTGCAGCCCGCCGTGGATGACGAGGCCCGCCAAGAAGAAGCCGACGAGCATGGGCGGCTCGACCTCGACCTGATTCTGGTAGTCGATGGTCACCGTCGCGAAGCCCAGGAAGAAGAGGAGGGCGCCGACGAAGATCACGGGGTGATGCGCGTTCAAGACCATCACGGTCATGAAGCCCACGTGCGCGAGCGTGCCCCACACGGGCACGGGATCGGGCCGCTCGTCCCAATGGGGGTCGATGAACTTCGGGCGCTCCTCCGGCGGAAGCACGAGCGGCACGTTCTCCTGCGTGGCGCGCAGGTTGACCTCGTGGAAACGCTCGTTGAAGGCCTGCCGCGCGAGCTCTTCATCGAGGTCGGGCTCGTCCTCGGTGAGCGACGCCAGGAAGCGCTGCCGGAGGCGGTCGCGGAGCGCCTCCTGCGCTTCGTTGACGGCCTCTTCGATGCGCGCGTTGATGCCGAGCTCCTCGACCACCTCGGCCAGGGCCTCGCTGAAGGCGCGCTGCACCCGCTCCCGCGGAAGGTACTTGGCCGACACGCGGGCCTTCAGCTCACGCTTTTCGTGAAGCCCTTCGAGACTCCGGAGCTCCTTCCGGAAGACCACGAAAGCGCAGGCGTTGGCGATGACGATGCCGATGGCTGCCTTCCAGCCAAAGTTCGTCAGCATGTGCATGGAGCCCCAGTCCCAAGGCTCGGCGACCATGAGCACCGGCGGCGCCGCGAAGCTCGTGAGCGTGCCGCCCACCGACACGTTGACGAAGAGGAGCCCGAGCGTGCCGTAGCTGAGCCGCGTGCTCGGCCCGTGGGCGAAGAGCTTGTCCGACAGCAGGAGCGCCGAGAGCGTCATCGCGGCGGGCTCGGTGATGAGCGAGCCGAGCAGCGGTCCCATGGTGAGCACGCTGAGCCACCAGGCCGCCAGCGAGCCGCCGAAGAGGCTCGCCACGCGCCCCATGATCCCTTCGGCGAGCTTCAAGATCGGCCGCGTCGCCGCCAGGGTCATGATGGCGACGACGAACATCGCCTCCGTGTAGTTAACCTCGTGGCTGAGGTAGTGGAGCGCCACGCTCCAGCCGCGCTGTGCCGTGATCACGACGATGAGCACGAGGGCCCAGCCGCCGAAGACCACCTCGACCTCGCCGAGGTAGTCGAGGAGGCGCGCGCGCTTCGACGTCGAGCCGATGGGTCGCTCGCCCGCCGCGACCTTCTTCTCGTGCTCGTGCTCGTAGTGGTGGGCGAGCGATTGAAAGCGCCCGGCGAGGAAGGTGTGGAGCACCGCCAGAAAGAAGATGAGAGTGGCGACGACGTTGAAGGGGTGGCTCTGGGCGCGGTGCGCCAGCCGCTCCGCGATGGACTGGCCGGCGTCGTCGTAGCTCGAGAGCGTGGGCGGGAAGGGCTCCGCAGGCGCTTCACCGTGGCCCCCGCCGGCCGCCATGGCCTCGGCCGGGAGGAGGAATGCCAGCGCTACGAGAGCGAGCCCCGCGAGGAGACGGAGCGAAGGACGGCGGGGGGTCGAACGATGCGGCATGAAAGGCATGGACGAGGGTCCGAGGGCGGAGACTGACGCCCCGACGCGCGGATGGGAAGCCCAGGTCGGAGAGTCTCGCCTCCGGCGGCGGCCGGGGGCTCAGCGATCGAACCACACCCGCCGCGTCATCACGAAGCGGAGCACGTCGCCGTAGCGACAGGTGATGGGCTCGGCGGGCGTGAAGCCGAGGCGGCGACAAACGGCGGCGCTCTGGGTGTTCTCCGGGTCGACCACGGCGTTGATGTGCTCCCGGTCGGTCGTGGCGAAGGCGTGGTCCGTAAGCGCGCGCCCCATCTCCGTCGCGTAGCCCTGGCCCCAGACCTGCCGGGCCAGGTGCCAGCCCACCTCCACCTCGTCGAGGTCGCCTTCGCCGGCCGCCGGCAGCGGCTTGAAGATGCCCGTGCCAATGGGACGCCACGACGCGCGTTCGAAGACCACGAAGGCGTTCCAGGGAAAGCCGGCCTCGGCGTAGGCGGCGTACTTGTCGACGATCTTGCGAACGAAGACCTCGTAGTCCGTCAGCTCGGCGTGCTTCACGCCGCCGAGGTGCCGCATCACCTCCGGATCCCGCTGCCAGTAGTGCGTCGGGCCGGCGTCGGCGAGCTCGTAGGGACGGAGTCGGAGGCGGGCGGTCTCGAGCACCGCGGCGCTCAAGGGCAAACCCCTTCGACGGAGACGGAGGCGGACTCGTCGAAGACCGGCGGGCCGCCGGGGACCGGGAAGGTCTGCCGCCAGATGCGGCCTTCGGCCACGATCGGGACCCCCATGCGCCAGCCCGGCGGAGGCCCGTCGAAGCCCGTCTCGCTCCGGGTCGTCGCGCGAACCCCGAGGCGCAGCGGCCCGGTGCCGATGGGAAGGTCGTCGTCGAGGCGCGTGGTTCCCGTGCCCGCCGAGAAGGTCTGCGTCGTCGTGCCGGACGCGGTGACGACCAGCGACTCTTCGTTCGTCGCCGTGAAGGGATCGTCGGGCGTGTAGGTGACGCTGAGGCGCTGCACGACGACGCCCCCCGCCCCGTCGAGATCGTTGCCGGCTTCGACGCCGCGTTGGCAGCTCCGCTGTAGCGCCTGTACGCCGCCGCCCCCGGACGCATCCGGCTCGCGGAAGCTGGCAAAGCCACCGGCGAGGGCGCGCACGCCGATCTGATCGCCGACGGGCCAGGGCGGGCGCCCGATGACGGAGCAATCGTGGCGGCTGTTCCAGAACCAGATGGCCTGGAGGCCGGTCGTCGGGGTCCCGGTGGGACCCCCGCCGCTGCCGAGCATGAGCTCCCACTCGCCCAGGGCCGTCGCGAAGTCCGTGGAGCCGTCGGGGCGTGCCTCGACCCGGAGCTCGACTTCGAAGGTCGTCGGCCCCCAGCCGGCGTTGAGCACGGGCAGGTCGAACCACACGGAGCCCGACTGGTCAGTGTCCGTCCCGTCGAGGAGCTCGAACCAAAGCTCGTTCCCGGGCCGGAGCGAGCCCGTGCAGGTGCCCGAACCGGTCACCCCGGTGCCCGCGCGTGGGCACTCGAGGCGCGGGGCCGACGACGCGATGGCGACGCGCTGCTCCTCGTCGAAGCTCCCGTCCGCGTCGTCGTCGCAGTAGTTGCAGGTCTCCGTCGGCGCGCGGCAAACGTCGAGCGAGCAGTCTGCGGTGCAGAGCTCGCTTCCGGGTGTGTCACAGGCCGTGGTGCAGGGTGCCGCGCTCCCGAAGACGCACTCGAAGACATCGTCCGCTGCGCCATTCCCGTCGTCGTCGCAGCCGTTGCAGACCTCGTCCTCCGTCGCGCACACGTCGAAGCCCGCGCAGGCGTCGCAGCTCTGGCTCCCGGCGAGGCCGCACGCCGTCAGGCAGGGGCGGGTCGAGCCCGCGGGACAGACGACGATGCCGTCGACGATGTCGTCGACGAGCGAGTCACAGTCGTCGTCGATGCCGTTGCAGGTCTCGGCGGCGCCGGGAAAGACCGCCGGCGCCTCGTCGTCGCAATCCCCCGTGCGCGTCGCGAAGCCCTCCAGCCCGGCACAGCCGAAGGACGCGACGTCGCCGGTCCCCACGCCGTCCCCGTCCCCGTCGGGATAGAGCGTGAGCTGCACGCCCTCGTCGATGAGCCCGTCGCAGTCGTCGTCGACGGTGTTGCAGACCTCGGGCACCACCGGCGACACGCCGGCGGCCGAGTCGTCGCAGTCGCGACCACAGGAGCGGCGCCCGGCGCCGTCGAGGTTGCAGCACGCCGAGCTCACGACGCCGTCGCCGTCGGCGTCGAGGCCGCCGAGCGTGCTGGGATCGCAATCCTCGTCGACGCCCTCGGGGTCGCAGACCTCGGTCGCGCCGGAGAAGACGCGCGGGTTGGCGTCGTCGCAGTCGGTGCCGCCGCAGCGGAAATCGGCCTCGCCGTCGTCATCGGCGTCGGCGCAGCCGTCCTCGGTGCACACGTCCGCCGTCTCGTTACACACGGTGCAGGGCGGCGTCCCGGCGACGCAGCCGAGAGCGTTGGCCGAGGGCGAGCCCGGCCGGCAGAGCTCGTCGCCGGTGCAGAAGAGCCCGTCGTCGCAGTCGCTGTCGTCGCGGCACACGGCGGGCGCGCCATCGCCGCCGACGGTCGGCGCGCCCTCTCCGCAGGCCGCGAGGGCGATGAGCATGACCCAGAACCACGTCGAGCGGCGCATGGGGCGAGAGCGCCACACCCCCCCGGCGCCTCCCCGGCGGGTTCGCTCACTCCGTCCTCGTTGTCGCGGTGGCGTTCGTACCCGCCGCCGCCACCGCGCGAGCGCGAGCGCGTACCTCTCGCCGTTGCGCGCACGACGCCGGCGTGCCTGCATCCGCCACGAGCCGCAGGCCGCCGAAGGGCCCGAGGAAGACAGCGTCATGACGAGCGAGCATCGAGGGCCAGCCATCCGCGGCGCGTATGCGGCATGGGTACTGCTGGCGGCCGCGTCCGTCCTCGGCGCTCCCGTGGAGGCTCGCGCCGGCGGCTGGACGCAGCCCGCGGGCGCGACCTACGCGAAGCTCTGGACCCGCTCCATCGTCGGCACGCTCGCCTACGGCCACGGGGGCGCGCGGGAGACCATCCGCGGCCTTCCGCGCTACCAGGACCATCAGCTGAACCTCTACGTCGAGTACGGGCTCCTCGACACGCTGACGCTGGTCATGCGGAGCACGCCTTTCGGCGTGGCGAGCATCGGCGGCGAGACGCAGCCCTACGTCGGGGCGCGCGGCGCCGGTCTCCGGCAGGCACTCCTCCGTGGCGCGTGGCCCCTCGCCCTGGAGGTCTCCTACGCCTGGACGGCGCCCTACGGCAATGAGGTCCTTTTCGAGGACGAGCGCCCCACCACGGCCAGCCCGACCGCGCTCCGCGTCATCCGAACGCAGCCAACCTTCAGCGGGCATCAGCTCGGCGGGGAGCTCCAGCTGGGCCACGCGCTTCCACGCGGACGCTGGGTGTCCATGGCCCTCGGCGTGCGGTGGTTTTCGCATCCCGACGTCACGCCGGCGCTGGTCGGCCTCTTCCAGCTCGGGCGGCAGTGGCGCCCGGCGCTCTCCTACGAGGCGCACCTCACGCTCTACGACCCCCTCGCTGCGGACATCGTCGTGACCAACCCGCTCGGCGCGGGCCAGACGCGCTACGTGGGCCTCGGCGCATCGCTGACCTGGTGGGTGCATCCGCAGGTGGGTCTCCACGCCGGCGTCGACGGCGTGATCACGGCCAGCTCCAACGCGGCCACGCCCTCGCTCATGGTCGGCGTCGAGCTCCGGCGGCAACGCAGGCGTGGCCGCGGCGAGTGAGACGTCGCGACGCCACCGTGGATCGCGTCGCCGGCGCAGCCGACCTCGGAGGGTCCGAGAGCAGCTCGAAGGACTACTGACACACCCCCAATCCGTTGGGTTGTTCGACGCATCGCTCGTTCGTGCCGAGACACGAGACGCGCTCGTAAGTCCCGTCGGAGCCACAGACCAATACGCCCGGGATGTTGTCGGCCAAGCAGACCTGAGCTCCGGGCACGATGGCCGGGTTCGTGTCGTCGCAGTCCGTCCCACAAAAGAACTCGCCATCGACCGAGTTGCAGCACTCTGCGGCGAAGAGACCATCACCGTCTGCGTCCACGGACCCGAAGGTGGTCGCGTCGCAGTCTTCGTCGAAGCCCGCTTCGTCACAGACCTCTCTGTTGCCCGGGAAGCGATCGGGATCGGCGTCATCGCAGTCGCGCCCGAGCGGCTCCCCGTCGAGGTCGAGGCAAGAAGCGTCGCCCACGCCGTCCTCGTCAGCGTCCCGCGCGATGAACTCGCACCGGTCTCGGACCTCGCTGCACGTGTCGAGCGTGCACGCGATCCCGTCGTCGCAGAGAACCGGAGCGGCCAGAATCACACACTGGCCGCTGATGCAGAACTCGGGACCATTGCAGAAGAGCCCATCATCGCATTCACTCGAATCCTCACACACCTGTTCCGTCGAGCACGACGCGGTCACGAGACACCCGAGCAGGAGGAGACGCCGTCGGTGGCGGTGCTGCATATATCGTGGGTAGCAGCACTCGCCGTCGAGATGACAGGACTATCCGAGGAAGGACGTCGCGGATAGGGTCCCTTCATGACGTCTGCAGTTCGCATTCTTGCCGTCGTGTTGATGCTCGCCGCCTGCGGCGATGATGACGGGAGCGGGACGATGGACGCGGGCGCGCCCGTCGACTGCGACGCGCTCCTGACGCCCGCGGACTTCACCGCGGTGTGTGGGGACGCGGTGACGCTCGTCGCATCGGCGTTGGAGGGCATTCCCCTGAACCCGTGTAACCGCAGCAGCATGGACGGGGAGGCGGTGCTCCTGGTCACGGAGCACCCGAGCGCAAGCGTCGCGCAGAGCGCCGCCACGGTCGCGGGGGGCCGCGAGCCCACGCCGGACGTCGGCGAGCTCTTCAACTCGGCGGGCGCCGCGGGCATCTACACCGTCGAGGTCAAGGCCACCGCCGCGCTCTGCAGCTCGACGGAGCTGCCCATGCTGCTGGACGTCGCGCTCGGCCGCCTCTGAGCCCGGCGCCCGCGCGCGTGATCGAAGGAGCGGCTCGTGCGTCTCCCTGGGAGATGCACCACCAAGGATGGCCCCGCGGCCGCGTGCCGTGGGGGCTCGTGCTGGGCGCCGCCCACGTGCTCCTCGTGGCGTGCGGCGACGGCGGCGCCGCACCCGCCCCCGACGGCGGCGTGGACGCCGGACCCGGCGCGGACGCCAGCGTCGAAGCCAGCGCGACCCGCGTCCTCCTCGAGCTCGGCGCCGCGCCCCGCCAACTCTTGAGCGCGACGGCGGGGCCGGTGCGTGACTTCGTGCTCGAGGCGACGAGCAGCGAGCGCACCTCCGTCGATGGTGACGAACGTGTCGAGCGGGCCGAGCTCGAGGGCACCGTCACGATGACGGCGACGGGCAGCGTCCCCTTGGTCGTGGGGCTGCGGACCACTCCGGAGCGGCTCACCTCGACGCTCCTCGACGGGGCGCCGGTGGAGACGGCCTCGACGATTCAGCGCTTCGACGCGCAGGGCGCCCTGCTCTCCGAGAACCGGAGCACCCGCGGACGCTCCGTGGCAGTGCTCGACGTGTCGACGCTCTCGGTGTTCACCCTGCCGGAGGCGGTCCTGGCTGTACCGACCGAGCCCGTCGGGGTGGGCGCCCGCTGGATCGTGGAGCTCACCACCGAGGACGCCGTGCTGGAGATCGAGCACCGCGTGGTGGCGATGGACGATGCGACGCTGCGCGTGGAGCGGACGACGCGCCTCGTCGAGGGTCGAGGCGTCCTGACCGCCGCGGAGGGCTCGGCCACGCTCGAGTTCGACGTAGATACACTCCTGCTGCGCGACGCGCGCGTGGAGAGTCGGATCGCGTTCGCGACGACCCTGCCGATCGAGGGGCGGAGCGCCACGCTGACGGGGTCCACGGAGTCGCTTCGGGTGCTCCAGGAGGCGGGCCGATGAGCACGCTCGCTCTCCGCGCCGCCACGATTCTCGCGCTGGGCGTCCTCGTACCTGCGTCGGCCGCAGCGCTCCCACCCTGGTGCCAACCGCGCCGGGGCGTCGCGGCAGCCGTCATCGGCGACCTGGCCGAGCGCGCCGGCGGGGCGCTCCTCGGTGGCGGGCGCATCGTCTCGCAAGCGGTCAGCACGGGGTATGCCCTCGGCGCGTGTCCCAACCCAGGCTCCGTGTTCCGAGAGTGCATCGGGCGGCGCCTGCCCGGTGGCGACGACGACCCGCCACCGCCTCCGCCCGACGTGGTCTTTCCGGGCGGTGTCCCACCCGATGGCGACAACTCCTGGGTCTACGGCGACCCGCACCTCGTGACCCGGGACGGGCTTCGGTACACCTTCGGCGGCGCGGGTGACTACACGCTTCTGTCGCGGCCCGACATGGAGCTCCAGGCCCGCTTCACGCGACGGAGCCTGACCAGCCCCGCCTCCGCGCCCGTCGCCCTCGCGCTTCGCGTGGCGGACGTGACGGTCGTGCTGATGCAGGACGAGGACCCCGAGCTTCGCCGCACGCGCATGCTCCTCGACGGCGCGGAGGTGCCCTTTGCCAGCGGGAGCTGGGTCACCCTCCCGCGAGGCGGCTACGTGCATCGCGCCGGCGACCTTTGGCGTATCGAGGTCCCGGGTGTGCTGGCGCTCGCCATGGCGACGCGCCGCATGACGCTCGAGCTCCTCGTCGCCGAGGAGCTCGAGGGGACGGTAGGGCTGCTGGGCGACGGCGACGGCGACCCGGCCAACGACGTGATGGCGGGCGGGCGTGCACTCGACCCACGGGACCTCGAGGCGCTGCACGCCGACTTTCTAGAGGCCTGGCAGCGACGCGACGGCGCTTCGCTCTTCACGACGCCCTACGACGCCGCACGGCTCGGCCCCGTCGTGCCGCCAGCGCTGCGCAGCCTCGCCGACTTCACGCCGGAGGAGCGAGGGCGTGCGCAGGCTCGATGCCTGGAGGCTGGAGTGCCGGCCGCCGGCCCCCTTCCCGAGTGCACCTACGATCTCCTCGTCACCGGCGATGAGACGTTCCTCGCGGACCACCTCGAGGCTGCGCTCGGCGTATCGGCGGCGCTTTCCCCCGAGGTGGTCTTCGGAGCGGCGGCCGCCCCGCTCGCCACCCTTCGGCCGGGAGACATGGTGCGCCCGGGAGCCCCCGTGCGGGGCGCCGGGACCCTCGCCGAGCAGCCCCCGGAGTCGGCCGAGGTGGACGTCTTCGTCGTCGCCGACGCGGAGGGCGCGCGCATCGCCCCGGAAGCCCCTGGCGCCGACTCACCCTGCAGCGAGGCATCGCCCGTGAGGATGGCCTTTCATCGACCGGACGCCCGCGATCTCGAGACGTCCCTCGGCTGCGAGGCCATTCCCCTACCGGCCGGGACGACGCGCCTCTCGGTCTTCGCCGTGGGCGGCGCGGCGTCGGACTACGCCTTTACGCTCGTCCCCACCGAACCGGCCCCGGCGCCCGCCGTGGAGCTCCGCTTCGACCCGGTCGGACCCGGCGAGCCCGTCGAGCGGTCCTTCACGCTCGCTCCGGACGAGCGCATCTACCTCGAAGCCGTTGAGGAGAGTCCGGGCGAAGGGCGTTTCGAGCTGGAGAACCCCCGCGGTGCCGTGGCGCGGCGATGGACCGCGGGCCTCGACGCCTTCGTCGAAGACACCGAGGCTGGCGAGTGGACGCTCCGCTTCCTCCCCGCGGACGGGAGCGAGGGCGTGGCCCGGGTACGGCTCCATGTGGTTCCGCCCGACAGCGTCGTCGACGCCGCTCTCGGTGAGGCCGTCCGGCTCTTCGTGACGGCGCCGGGGCAGACCAGCAGCGCACGTGTTGCGCTGGAGGCCGGTGAGCGGGTCTACGTGGACCGCGAGGCCAGCGCACTCGCCGCGGGCACGCTGGTCTTCTCGGGGCCCGACGGAGCCGTCCTCGCGATGACCACGCGCAGCGAGGAGGACCTCCTCGGCCAGGCCAGCGTCCGCGGCTCGCACCGTGTGACGTGGATTCCCTTCGGCGCGAATCGGGGAACGATGGACCTGACCCTCTTCGCGGTCGCGGACGATACGCGCGTCGACCTCATGCGCGGTGTGCCCCAGGCGCTCGTCATCACCACCCCCGGTCAGCGCGCCGAGGCGGTGTTCGCGCTGAGCGGTCGCGAGACGGCCGAGGTCTCGGCCGACGTAGCGGGCGACGCCCTGGTGGAGCTGCGTGGCCCGGGCGGGGAACGACTTCGCATCTCCGTCAGCCGCACCCCGGTGGCCATCGACGCGGCCGACACGGGGGCGGGCACCTACGCCCTCGTGCTGCGGGGCAGCAACGAGGGAACGGGAAGCGCGCAGGTGACGCTCGACTGAACGGCCGACCCTGACGGGCGCGGGTCGAGGGGATAGGCTGACGCCCGTGCACGGGGTGAGGTGGGCAGCGCTGTGCTGGACCGTGGGCGCCGCCTCTCCGGCGCTCGCGCAGGTACCCCTCGACGAGCCGCCGCTCCGGGAGATCGTCACGACGGCGCGGCCGGAGGACCACGGCTGGCAGTTCCTCGGCGACGAGGGCCTGCTCGTGGACATGCCCATCCCGGACACGGAACGCGTGCGCGTGCGCCTCGGGTGGGCACGCCGCGGCTCGGAAGACGTCGCGCGGCCGCTGCTCGGGCAGGTGCTCGCCTGCAGCCCCGACCATTGTCTGACGAGCTGCGAGCTCGTGCACTTCGACTCCGAGGAGCGCTGGCCGCTCCCCGACGACCGCTGCGTCACGGCGGCGCGTTGGGATGGGGAGCGCTATCTGCTTCAGTGGCGCGAGTCAGGCGGCGAGAGCCTCGTCTTCTACGACCCGGTCGCCCGGACCCTTCTGAACCGCCTCGACGTGCCCGAGTCCGTCGTCGGCTTCACCTGCCGCGCCCGCACCCAGGAGTGCATCGCGGTGATCTTCGACTTCACGGGCACCGAACGCCGGGTCGTCGGCACCACGGACGGAGACTTCGTGGAGGGCGCGACCTTCGAGGCGCGGAGCCGGGTATTCGCCCGCGTCGGCATGACGGAGGACGCCAGCTACGTCGCCTTCGTCGACGCCGCACGGAATCGCGAGCCCGTCGTGGCGACCCTCGACGCGAGCTTCGCGCTCGGCGCGCGGCGCAGCGCGCGGGCGACGGGGGTCACGGTGGAGAGCCTGAATACCTTCGCGTGCGCTCGGGAGCGCTGCTTCCTCGGTGCGACGTCGATGGCCTTCGCCGGCGCGCACGATCTCTGGCGCGTGCCCGCGACGGGGCCCTTCGAGCTGCTCGACGTGCCCGACCCGCGCGTTCCCATCTCCTGCGCGCTCGACTTCTGCCTCTGGGGCGAGGAGCTCCGGGTGCTCGAAGGCGGGGAGGGCCCGGCGCTCCCGACGACCTTCGAGCTCGCGCGCCCGCAGACCAACCTCCGCCTCGCACGGAGCCGTGACGGCCGCCTGCTCGCGACGCTGCTGGAGCGCGTGCCCGGGCTCGAGGCGCCGCGGCCTCGCTTCCGCGTCATCGACGCATCGGGCCGGCCGACGGAGCGGATGCTCTCCGTGGCCGAGGACATGCATCCGGCGTTGGTCGTATCGACCGGCCCGCGCCTCGGCGCGGACGGGTGGCTCGTGGTCGACGACGAAGGCCAGACCTTCGTGGTCAACGAAAGGGAGAGTGGTCTCGCGATCGAGGAGAGACCGCTTCGGATCCCGCTTCGAAGCGGAGAGGGCGGAGTCGTGCACGCCTTCTCGGACACGACCAGCTTTCACGTGTGGCGGCGCGGCGGCGACGTGGCCGTGGTCCGAGGCGGCCCGGGGGAGACGTCAGGCGGCGCCCTGGTCGAGTTCGCCAACCCACGGGGGGTGAGGTCGGTCCGCGCGGCAGGCTTCGACGAAGGGGTGCTCGTCGCAACGCTCGACGCGGGCGATCAGCTCGACGTCGTGACGGTGCGCGACGACGGCTGGGTCGGTCCGCGGTGGGCGCTCGGGGAGCTCGAAGACCCCATCCGTCTGGCGATGGGCAGCGGTCCGGCGGGCGTGCTCGTCGTCACCCTGCAGGGCTACGACCGCTTCGGGAGGGACGGACGGCCCCTCGACGCCGAGCGCGTTCCCTTGCCCAGCCTGAGCGACGTGGACCCGACGCGTTCGTGGTCCCTCCTCGGGGTGGAGGGCGAGCGCTCCGGGTGGGTCGTCTTCGCCGCGGGCTGGGTGCAGCTGGAGGAGGAGCCGACCATCGACCAGGTCTTCATGATGCTCCCCATCACGGCCGCGGGCGTCCCGGATCCGGGCGGATGGCGGCGTCTCGGTAGCGTACGCTCCGAGTCCTCGAGCTCACCGCTCACGGCACTGCGACACCCGCCGTGGTCTTCGGGCCATTCGAGCCTCGGCTCTCGTCTCGCGCACGGGCGCTCGGTCACGCGGCTCGGGACGGTGATGGACCTGCGCCCCGGCGTGCTCGCGCCACGCGCCGTGCTCTCGCACCACACGGACGACGGGGGCCTCGGCAGCCCCTGCGCGCACGCGGACGAGTGCGGCTCGGGCTTCTGCATCGAAGGGGCGTGCTGCAACGCGGCGTGCGGGGACGCCTGTTCCACCTGCTTGGCGTCCGAAGGCGCCATGGCGGAGGGCCGCTGCGGTCCGCGACGCGAAGGCTCCGTATGCCGGGAGACCGGCGCCGGCGCTTGCGACGTCGCAGAGGTCTGCGATGGCGACGGCCGCGCGTGCCCGCCCGACGTTCCGGACCCGACCTGCCTCGACGGCGGCACGGGCGGTGACGGCGGCGGCACGGGTCGCGATGGCGGCACCGCGCACGACATGGGGGCGCCGGACGAGGGCGTGCCACCGGGACCCGGCGCGGTGGTGACGAGCGGGTGCGGGTGCCAGGCCTCCGGCACCCCGAGCGCCGTGCTCACGGGCCTCGCCCTGCTCTCCGTCCTGCGGCGCCGTCGCCGAAACACCGGGCTCGGCGGCCTCGCTCCAAACCGGCGCTGAGCCCGGCGCTCAGCACCCTTCGATGTCGTCTTGGAGACCACTTCGCGCGCCGCCGCCGGAGCCGCCCGAAC
>CALCTH010000258.1 GCA_937893795.1 uncultured Myxococcales bacterium
ACGTGCGCGGCTGGGTCGCCGTGGGCCCGGAAGGCGGCTTCACCGACGACGAGCTCGCCGCCTTCGCGGAGGCCGGGTGGGCCCCGCTGTCGCTCGGCCCCTCGGTGCTTCGCGCCGAGACCGCGGCGGTCGCGGCCCTCGCGTTGCTCGCTGCCGCCGCGACGGCGTGAGGCGTCCGGCGTGCGCCGACGCTCCTTTGGCCCCATGTGGCCCCCGTGGCCCCCTCGGAGCACCACCCGCAGCACGGGCCCTTCACGCATGAATGCCGCCCACCGGGGGCGCCGAACACGCCGCCGATCTTTCGGCGACTCGTCGATCTGGCCCTCCCGGTCATCGGGCTGAACGTGCTGCGCGTCCTCAGCCTCGCCGTGGACACGGCGATGTGCGGGCGCCTTCCGAACGCGGAGGACGCGCTCAAGGCGCTGGGCTTCGCCACGCAGGTCGTCTTCCTACTGATGGTCGGGATGATGGGCCTCGTCGTGGGCGCGGTCGCCGCCGTCTCCCGGGCCCACGGCGCCGGCGACGAGGACCGCGTCGAGCACGTCATGCGGCAGTCCACGATGCTCACCGTGGTGGTCGCGCTCGTGGTGGCGCTCGTCGGCAACCTCCTCGCGCCGGCCATCCTTCAGGCCCTCGGTGCGTCGCCCGACGTGGTCGGCCTGGGCCTCGACTACCTGCGGCCACACGTCGGCTTCACGGTCTTCTACTACCTCGCGATTCTCTACGCGGGGCTCCTCCGCGGCGTCGGGAACACGCGCCTGCCCTTCCTCGTGGCGCTGGTCTCGAACGGCCTCAACGTGCTGCTGAACTACGGGCTCATCCTCGGGAACCTCGGGATGCCCGCGCTCGGGGTACAGGGCGCGGCCATCGGGACCGTGGTGAGCCAGGCCGTCGGCGTCTTTCTCCTGATGAGCCTCATGGCGACGGGCCGCGTCGAGGGGCTGCGCCTCCCGCTGAACGCCGAACGCATCGACGGTGACATCGCCCGGGAGCTCTTCCGCATCGGCGCCCCCGCCGCCCTGGACATGGTCATCCTCAACGCGGGCTTCGTGTCCATCATCGGCATGCTCGGCCGCATCGACGAGATCGCGGTCGCGGCCCATGGCGTGGGCCTCCGCGTGCAGGCCCTGGCGTTCATTCCTGGGCTGAGCATCTCCCAGGCGACGGGCGCCATGGTGGGCAACGCCCTCGGAGCCGCGGACGTGAAGGAGGCCAGGGCCGTCGTTCGCTCGAGCGTCGTGCTCTGCCTCCTCGTGATGACGAGCGTCGCCCTCGCGATCATCGCGGGCGCATCGGGGCTCGTGGCGCTCTTCGACGTGCCCCGGGGCACGCCGCTCCACGACCTCGCGGTCGAGTGGATGCAGATCCTCGGCTACGGCATGCCCGTGGTCGGGGTGCACATCGCGTTCGTCGGCATGTTCCGTGGAGCCGGCGCGACGCGCACGAGCCTCTGGATCAACGTCCTCGGCACACTGCTCGTGCAGATTCCCCTGAGCTGGTTCCTCGGGTTCCCGCTGGGGCTCGGGGTCATCGGCGTGTGGGCCGGCTTCCCGCTGAGCTTCATCGTGAAGGCCGCCCTCGGCGCGATGTTCTATCGGCAAGGGTCCTGGGCGAAGACGGGCAGGACGCTTCGAGCCAAGCCCGCCTGATCAGCGCTCGGCGTCGCGGCGCGACTCGCCGCGCGGGACCTCTACGACCTCGCCCTCCTCGTGTGGCACGTCGACGCGGACGCGGGCGGCGGGAAGGCGGGCGTGGGCGTCGAGGATGGCGGCGAGGCGTCCGCGAAGGCGCCGGAGCGAGCGCCGGAAGGACACGTCCGTGAAGGCCACGATACCTGGGAGCACGGCTACCGAGAGCAGCAGGAGGCCCCGGCCGCCGCCCCGCGAGAGGAGGGGGAGCATCATGAAGGTCAGGAAGAGGAGCCCCCAGAGCCCGGGCCCCTGCCGCGCGCTCTTGCGCCGCGCCGCGAGGTCCTGCCGGAGCCAGACGCGGGTCTTTCCCTCGCGCGTCACGACGCGAAGCGCCAGGTCGGGCGTGCCGAGGCTCCGTGGCCCCGCGTCTGGCTGGGAGCGCCACTCGAGCGTGTGGCCGAGCGTCTCGTAGCGCCCGAGGACCCCCGCGTGCTCGCGGAGCGCCGCCACGAGGTCCTCCGTCCGAGTCTCCGGGAGCTCGAAGGGCAGCGTACGGTCGAAGACGAGCTCGGGCTGCCCCGCGAATAGACCGGGGACCGGAGGCAGATCGACGCCGGGGCGCTCGCCACGAAGCCGCGCGAGCTCGCCCTCCGCGGAGGCGAGCTCGCCCTCGAGACTCTCCACGCGCGCACGCAGCGCTTCGTTGTCGTCGCGATAGCCCACGTCTCAGCCGAGCATACGTCGCCGGGCGGCTTCGTATTCGCGGGCGAGGCGATCCACGTAGCTGCCGGTGGGGACCACCTCCTGGATGGCACCAATGCCCTGGCCCGAGCCCCAGATGTCCTTCCAGGCCTTCTTGCCGCCGCCGAGGCCGCTCGAGCCGAAGTTCATCTTGCTGGGGTCGGACTCCGGCAGGTCGTCGGGATCGAGGCCCGCGTTCTCGATGGAGCGCTTGAGGTAGTTCCCGTGAACGCCCGTGAAGAGGCTCGAGTACACGATGTCGTCGGCCTTCCCGTCGACGATGGCCTGCTTGTAATCCTCGGAGGCGCGGGCCTCGGCGGTCGCGATGAAGGCCGAGCCGATGTAGGCGAAGTCGGCGCCGAGGGCCTCGGCCGCGAGCACGCCCTCGCCGGTCGAGATGCTGCCCGAAAGCGCGACGGGTCCGCCATAGAACTCGCGGATCTCGCGGACGAGGGCGAAGGGCGAGAGGCGCCCGGCGTGACCGCCGGCGCCGGCGCAGACGGGGATCAGCCCGTCGGCGCCCTTCTCGAGGGCCTTGCGCGCGAACCTCACGTTGATGATGTCGTGGAGCGTCTCGCCGCCCCAGCCGTGCACCGCCTGGTTGAGCTCCACGCGGGCGCCGAGGGACGTGATGACCAGCGGCACCCGGTACTTCTCGCAGGTCTGCATGTCCGCCTCGAGGCGGTCGTTCGAGCGGTGCACGATCTGGTTCACGGCGAAGGGCGCGGCCGGCCGGTCCGGGTGCTCTTCGTCCCAGTCGCGGAGCGCCGAGGTGATCTCGTCCAGCCACTCGTCGAGCTGGCTCTGCGGCCGCGCATTGAGCGCCGGAAAGGACCCCACGATGCCCGCCGTGCACTGCGCGATGACGAGCTTGGGGTTCGAGATGATGAAGAGCGGCGCGCCGATGACGGGGAGGCGCATCCGGCCGGGGAGGGTCTTGAGGAGACTCATGGAGGCCGGAGCCTAGCGGACCGCGAAGGCACGAGCGCAGGCGACGCGCGTGGCCGCCGTCGGCTACAAGGGGCGAGCCATGACGGAGCCGCCTGCCGAGCTAGCCCGTGTCCTCGACGCCGCCGTGGCGGCCGCACGCGACGACGCGGGGGGCGAGCCGGCACGCTACATCCCGGAGCTCGCCAACGTGGACCTCGGGCTCACGGCCGCCGCGGTGGTTCGCTGCGACGGGAGTGCGGCGCAGGCCGGGGACGTGGCCCATCGCTTCACGCTCCAGAGCTCGGCCAAGCTCCTACCCTTGATCGGGCTCCTGGAGGAGCGAGGCTCTCAGGCGGTGTTCGCCAAGGTGGGCAGCGAGCCGAGCGGCGATTCCTTCAGCTCTCTCGCGCGCATCGACGAGCACGGGCCCCTCCCCTCGAACCCCTTCGACAACGCCGGCGCCATCGCGCTCTGCTCGATGCTCGAGGGCAACCTCGAGGATCGCATCGCGTGGATGGAGCGGTGGACCGAGCGCCTCTACGGCGTGCGCCTCGACATCCACCAGCGCGTGATGTTCTCCGAGCGCCGGACCGGCGACCGCAACCGCTCCATCGCCTACCTGCTGAAGAGCAACGGCGTGCTCGACGGGGACGTCGAGCGCGTGCTCGAGACCTACTTCGCGCTCTGCTCCTTCGAGGCGACGGTGGCTGAAGCCGCGCGACTGCCGGCGATGCTCGCCCACGGCGGCCTCGCACCGGGGAGCGGAGAGCGCGTGGTGAGCCGCGAGACGGCAGCGTGCGTCGTCGCGCTCATGGCGACGACGGGCATGTACGACGAGTCGGGCACGCACCTCCGCGAGACCGGCCTCCCGGCCAAGAGCGGCGTCAGCGGCGTCATCGTCGCGGTCGCGCCCCGCCTCGGTGGCATCGCGGTCTTCGGCCCGCGTGTGAACGCGAAGGGAGGCTCCGTGCGCGGGCACCGCATGCTCCGCCAGCTGGCGCGGAGCCTGGACTGGCACTTCGCATTCTGAGCGGGGGAAGGAGACTGGCACGGGCACGTTGACGGGCACGGGTACGTACAACCGAGACCGAGGCGCCGGCGTCCCCCTTGCGGCGTCCCCCTCCCCGCGCGATGACCTTCCCATGGCCGACGTTCAGTTTCGTCGCCGCGTCCCCGAGGGAGACGACCGCGAGCGCCTCGTGTGCGAGACCTGCGGCTTCGTCCGCTACGACAACCCGCGCATCGTCGTGGGCAGCGTGGCGACGCTCGACGAGCGCATCCTCCTCTGTCGGCGCGCGATCCAGCCGCGGAAGGGCTACTGGACGCTCCCGGCCGGGTTCATGGAGCTCGGCGAGACGCCACCGGAAGGCGCCGCACGGGAGGCATGGGAGGAAGCGCGCGCGCGGCTTCGCATGGGGCCGCTTCTCGCCATCTACTCCATCGCCCACATCTCCCAGGTGCAGCTCTTCTATCGCGCGGAGCTCGCCGAGCGCGCCATCGCCGCCGGACCCGAGAGCCTCGAGGTGGGCCTCTTCACCTGGGAGCAGATTCCCTGGGACGAGCTGGCGTTCCCCACCGTCCGCTGGGCCCTCGACCATCACCGGGAACGCGGCGCAGGCGGCGGACCTCCCTTCGTGAACCCGGAGGGCGCGAGCGCCGTCCTCGACGTGGGCGAGGGATGATCGCCCATGGCGGCGGCCGTTGCGCCCCCGCCATGCGCCGACGCCGCGTCCCCACCCTCGCCGTGCTCGCTCTTCTCACCTACGCCGGTGCGGCGGTCGCCCTCGACGCGTACGGCCAGCGCCGACCCGCGGGGACCTTCGACGCCATCGTGGTGGCGGGATGCCGCGTGATGCCCGACGGAACGGCGAGCCCCGCCCTTCGGCGACGGGCGCTCGTGGCCGTGGAGCTGTATCGCGCGGGGGTCGCGCCCCGCGTCGTGCTCACCGGGGGCGTCGGCGACGCCCCACCGAGCGAGGCGCGGGTGGCCGCTGCCCTCGTGCGCGAGGCCGGGGTCCCCGACGGCGCCCTACTCCTCGAGGAGCGGTCGGCCTCGACGGAAGAGAACGCGCGCTTCGCCGCCCAGGAGCTCGGCGCCGGCGCGCGCGTGGTCGTGGTCACCGACGCGTACCACGTGTTCCGCGCCGAGCGTGTCTTCCGCCGGCACTTCGCGGACGCGCACGGCGCCGGCACCGTCGCGGAGCCTTGGCCCCGCTGGCGCGGCGCCGCCCGCGAGGTGCTCGCGCTGGCCGCGTACGCCGTGCTCGGCCGCCTGTCCTGAGCGGCCCGCGCGGTCTGAGGCGGTTGTCACGACGCGACGCGTCAAGCCGCGCTAGGCTTCGCCGGTGGACCCGGAGGTCATCTCCCGCATCCGCCACGGCGTGCCGGGGCGCACCCGCACGCTTCTTCCCGAGAACGAGCCCTGGTGGGAGGCGCTCCCTCGGGACTTCGCCGCACGTCCCGAACGCTTCGACCTGGACGCCCGGGACGCCGCGACGGTCACCGCGACGAGCGCGAGCGACGTCGTCGTGCGCACCATGGCCGCCTACGCCGTCGGTACGCTGGCCTTCCCGCTGGGCTTCCATCCTCTGGAGCTCCGACGATCGCTGAAAGACCTCGACTTCTATGCGTCGATGGCCGAGAGCGGCGACCCCGCGCGCTTCTTCCGGAAGCCCCCACCGGGCATCCGCATCCATCGCGGCCGAAGCGACATGTATCCGCGCTTCGAGCCACCGGGCGGCAAGGTCGAGACGCTCCGCTGGGACAGCCCCTTCATGCCCAGGAACCCGCGTCTGCATCGACGCTACCTCCGGGCCAAGGGCAACCGCACCGCGCACGCGCGCTACTGGCGCCACGACGACGGCCCGCGGCCGACGCTCATCGCCATCCACGGCTTCTCGGCGGACTTCTACCTGGTCAACGAGTGGTTCTTCGCCCTGCCCTGGTTCTACCGGATGGGCTGCGACGTGGTGCTTTTCACCCTTCCCTTTCACGGGCGGCGCCAGCCCCTCGGCTCCCCCTTCAGCGGCCACGGCTTCTTCGCGGGCGGGGCCGCGCACATCAACGAAGCCGTCGCCCAGGCGGTGATGGACTTCCGCGTACTGGTCGACTGGCTCGAGGCGCAGGGCGTCGAGAAGGTCGGCGCGACGGGCGTGAGCCTCGGCGGCTTCACGACCGCCATGCTCGCCTGCGCGGAGCCGCGCCTCGCCTTCGCCATCCCCAACGTGCCCGTGGTGTCCATGCCCGACCTCGTGCTCGAGTGGGAGCCCCTCGGGACGGCGCTCAGGGCCGGCCTCAAGCTTCTGCGCCGGAGCCTCGTGGACGCCCGGCATCTCCTCGCGGTCTCCAACCCGCTGAGTTATCGGCCGGCCCTGCCGAAGGACCGGCTGATGATCGTCGGGGGCGTGGGCGACCGCCTCGCGCCGCCGAAGCACTCGCGGCTGCTCTGGGAGCATTGGGGACGGCCCAAGCTCCACTGGTTCCCGGGCAGCCACCTGCTTCACCTCGATCGCGGCGAGTACCTCGAGGCCCAGGCGATGTTCCTGCGCCGCCTGGACTTCCTGCCGGACACGTGAGCGCGTGCCAGCGCGTGCCATCAAGCGTGCGCCAGCGCGCGATCTCCGCCGCTCGGAGACCCGAAAGCCCTGGACTCTTGCGGCCCGGGGCCCTCTGGCGTGAACCTTGCGTAGCTACGCGCGAGGCCCCGGCCGCCCCGGGGAACGGAGGAGACGTCTCATGCGAATCGCGACGCACCGCTTCATCGGCGCTGCCCTGGCCTTCGGGCTCGGCGCCCCCCTCGCGCTCCCTGCGCCCGTCGCCGCGTGCGGTGGCTTCTTCTGCGGGCAGCAGCCCGTCGACCAGCAGGCCGAGCGCATCCTCTTCTCCGTGGACGAGGAGGCGGGGACCACGGACATGATCGTGCAGATCGCCTACGAGGGCGACGCCGACGATTTCGCCTGGGTCGTGCCTCTCGGCCAGGCGCCCCTGGACGGCTCGCTGGACGCCGCGTTCCCGCAGGGTGCCCTCACGGCCCTGGACGCCAATACGGCGCCACGGCTCTTCCCGAACGGTGGCTGCTTTCTCGAAGAGACGGACGCGACGGCCGGGCCCCCCCGCAATGGCGACGACGACGGCGTCACCGTGCTCATCCGCGAGGTGGTCGGTCCCTACGACGTCGCGGTCATCGAATCCGACGACCCAGACGCGCTCGTCGCGTGGCTGCGCGACAACGAGTTCCGCGTCACCGAGGCCATGGCCCCCTACATCGCCGAGTACACCCTGGACCCCTCGGCAGACTTCAAGTTCCTCGCGCTTCGGCTGACGAGCGAGGCCGGGACGAAGGACATCTCGCCCTTCCGCATGACCCTGCCGGGCACGGCGCCCGTGGTGCCGCTCAAGATGACGGCGCTCGCTGCGGAGCCAGAGATGGGCATCGTGGTCTTCATCCTCGGCACCCAGCGCTACGAGCCGGCGAACTGGGAGGACCTCGAGGTCCCGGACGAATACGTCAAGTGGGACTTCGAGCGATGGCAGAGCAACTGGCCGGAGGCCGTGGCGCGGGTCATCGACGAGTCGGTGCGCGAGGATGGCGTGCCAGGCTTCGTGACCGAGATGGCCACCCCCACGGACACCTACCTGAACCTCCTCATGAACACGACACCGGCCGACGAGGACCAGGCCGCAGCCGTGGAGGCGCTCCTCGAAGTGATGGAGGGTCAGGCCTACATCACGCGGCTCTACGCGCGCCTCAGCGCCGAGGAGATGCTGAGCGACCCGATGTTCCGCCGCTCCGCCGGCGAGGACGTGGAGCGCTGGCGCGAGGTCAACCTGCCCGAGGACATGGACTGCGGCGGTGACGGCACCGCCGCCGAGGACGCCTCGGGCCCCTGCGACTTCATCGCATGCGGCGCCCTCGGCACCTGCGCCGAGACCGTGGTGGACGGCGAGCGCGTGGCGGCGTGCGCCTGCGCCGCGGGCGCGACGGCGCGGACGACCTTCGGCCCGCGCGGCGAGGTCACCGTGGCCTGCCAGGACCAGCGCATGTCCTTCCTCAACCCCGGTGACGTCGAGCTCCCTGGCGCGACCCCGCTGCCCGATCCGTGCCTCGGCGTGGACTGCGGCTTCGGCACCTGCGTGCCGATGAACATGACGCCGACCTGCGCGTGCGACCGTGGCTTCGTGGCCATCGGCTCGGTCACGGACGGTGTGCGGAGCACGCGCTGCGTGGAGCCCGCGGCTCCCGTCCCGCCGAGCTTCTACGCCGCCACGGTGCTTCCGGAGCGGCCGGCCAATCTCCCCGCGGGTCGCGCGGTGGACCTCCCGGACCCGCCGTCGCTGGCGGGTGCCGGCGGCTGCAGCGCCGCGGCCGGCGCCTCGGGCATGGCCGGGCTTCTGCCCTTCGCGCTCCTCGGACTGGCGCGGCGCCGGCGGCGCTGATCGCGACCGTCCGTGGGGACGCAGCTCCGAAGAGGCGCCCTCGTCGCCGTCCTCGCGTTCGTCGGCTGCGGCGACGGCGTGGACGGCGAGCTCGTCCTGGTCCTCGGCCAGGGCGAGACGGCCTACGCCGAGCTCGACGACGGCACCGAGCTCCCGCTGGTCGCCGGTCCGCAGGGCGGTCACCACGTGTGGATCGCCATGCGCGCAGAGGGACTGAGCGCGCCCGGCGCCGAGCTGCTCGTCGACGCTTTCCCGCGGGGCGCGGCCGACCCTCCTCGGCGCCTCCCCGTCCGCACGCGCTTCGCGCTTCTCCCGGACGGGAGCTGGGAGCGCGTGGGCTGGCCGGCCGAGATCCCCGACGCGCTCTGCACCGTCGACACCGAGGTGATGGTGCGTGTGACGCTTCGCCAGGGAGGGCGCGAGGCGGTGGACGAGCGCGTCGTGGTCCCGCAGGGCGGCCCGGGCATCGGCGCGTGCATGCGTTGAGTCCCGGGGGAGAATCGCGCTCGGCTCAGAGCGGGCAGTCCACCTGCACGGTTACCGAACGGACATTCGGACTTCGTCGTCCTCCTTCGCTGACCAGCGCGAGCTCGACCTCGAGAAAACGCCCGCGGGGCAGACCGAGCATCGTCAGGTCGACGGGCTGCGTCGCCAGCGGGCCGACCCAGAGCGCGACCGCGAGGTCCCCGCGCTCCGCCGCGCTCCGTAGTCGGATCTCGAGGCGCGTGCCCTCGGGCACGTCCGCGTCCCACCGAAGCTCCTCGAAGCTCCCGAGCCCGCTCGGGCATGCGTCGATGACGGACCGAAGGAAGCCGCTCGGCGCGGTGAAGGTGCGCAGGGCGAAACCGGTGAAGTCCGAGTAGGTGTAGGGAGTGTCGCCGACGGGGAACTCGGCCGCCGTCCCGGTCTCCGGGTCGAAACGCGTCACGGTTCCGCTCTGTTGGTTCACCATCCAGACGCGGCGCTCCGGGTCGAGGCCCACCCCGACGGTCCCGAGGCCCGGGAGCTCGTCTCCTGGCAGACCGAACACGCGCACCTCGCTCAGGTCGTCGCGCACCCGCGTCAGCCGCGCGATGGGGTCGCCGATGATGAGACCCGTAGGACCCCCCAGCCGAAACTCCGTGTGCGAGCTCCCGATCCACACGAAGCCCCGGTCGTCGGCCGCGATGCCGCGCGTGCCGCCCGAATCCGGCAGCTCGACGGCGCCCCACGAGTCGCTACGCGGGTCGAAGCGAAACACCGCCTCGCACTGGAAGCCTGCAAGCCAGACGCGGTCGTCGCCATCGAGGGCGATGCCGTAGCTCCCGCCGCAGTCCACGCGGAGCGTCGACACGGGGATGGACTCGAGGCGGGTCAGCTCCGCCGTGCGCGTGTCGACGGCGGCGATGCGCCCGGTGACGGCCTCCACCAGCCAGAGCGTCCCGTCGCTAGCGATCGAGGCGCCATAGGGCGAGAAGCCCCGGGACCTCAGGCTGACGCGGCGCCGCGTCGCACCCGTCGCAGGGTCGAGCTCGAGAACCTCGCGCCCCTCGTGCAGGCCCACCCACACCTCGCCCTCGGCGTCGATGGCCACGGCGCGCGGGAGCCCGCCGCTCTCGCCCACGTCGACGGTCCAGAGGAGGCACTCGTCCTCCTGGCCGCGGTACTCCCCAGGCTCCGAGAACTCGATGAGGCCATCCCCGTCGAGGTCCGCGCTGGTGTCGATGCGCCCGTCGCCGTCGCGGTCGACGCAGTCCTCGGAACGACCGGCGATCTTCGTGACCGTGCCCTGGTTGCCGAAGGCACGGTTCGCCACGTAGACGGCGCCGCGGAGGTCCACCGCCGTGCGCGAGGGGCAGTTGCCGCGACCAGCCTCTTCGTCGCAGCGCTCGAGGGCCGGGCGTGCGCCGTTCCGGCCGTCGCGGAGCGCGGAGTCGAACTCTCCCAGCTGCGCTCCATTCCGGAGGTCCAGCTTGGTGAGCGTGGCCCGCTCCGTGTTCGCGATCCACGCGAAGGTCGACTCGCTTCGATCTTCGGCCAAGCGAAGCCCCCCGTCGGCGCCCACCTCGACGCCCTCGCTCTCGGTCGCCACGGTGTCCCAGCGCGGACCGACGTCACCGGGGAGCTCGAGCAGGGTGCAGCCCGGACGGCAGTCGCGGCAGGCGCCGAGCACCCCTTCGTCGACGCGGCCGTCGCAGTCCTGGTCCGCACCGTCGCAGACCTCGTCCACGCAGCCTGCGTCGGGGTCAGGCCCATCGGGGGCCCCGCCCTCGGGCGTACCCGCTTCGGGTCGCCGCTCCGCCGCTCCGGCGTCGACGCCACCACCGAGCCCCGTACGAGCGCCACACGCCGCGAGGAGCGCTGCGAGGGAGAGCGAAGCGAAGCGGCCCACGAGCCGAGGCTCGCACCGTGGCCCGTCCCCGTCGAGGGGCAGTGGGAGGCCTACGCGGGGCCCGGTATCCTCCCCACGTGGAGGGCGACGTCGCAGAGCTCGAGGAAGCCCCCGTCGGGGTCGTAGGCACCCGCTCGCTTCTCCTCCTCGCGCTCCTCTGCATCTTCGCCGTCGTGGCCTGGTCCCTCATCGAGGATGCCGAGCGGCGCGCCTTTCTTCGCCTGCACGCGCTCACCACGGAGCAGGCCGCGCATCGTCTCGAGGAGCACGTCGGGGGACACCTCCGCGCCGTGCGCGCGCTGACCGCCGGGCTCGCGGTCAGCCCGCCACGGGACGGGCAGGACTTCGAACGCCGAGCCCAGGCTTCCATGGATGCGTTCGGCGGGATCGCGTCGATTCGCTTCGCCGACCCCTCGGGCACCGTGCGTGCGGGCATCGACGAAGCGGGACCGGTACAGCGCGGGGTCCCGCTGGTGAGCGGGGCGGAGGCCGAGGCGCGCCTCGCGTCGGTGATGGCCGACGGAAGCGAGAGCCTATCGCCTGCGCTTCCCTCGGCCGACGGGCAGCTCGGCGTCCGCTTCCACCGCGCCGTCGTCACTCCGCGTACCGGCCAGGTGGAGGGCCTCGTCAGCGTGATGCTCGATCTCCGGCGCCTCGTCGAAGCCGGGATGGGCGAGGGCTTCCACGAGACGCTCTCGCTCCGGGACGGCGCCGACGAGCTCTTCCAAACGCCGGGCTTCACCGACGAGGCGCCGATGGCGGAGGCGGAGATCGCCCTCGCCGGCCGGCGCTGGTCGCTTGCCCTCGGGCCCAGCGCCGAGCTGGTAGACCACATGAAGAGCCACCGCCACGACTTCGCGCTCTTCATCGCGCTCGGTCTCGTGGCCATGATGGTCGTTCTCATGCGGGCTCGGGCGCGGGACCGGCGCCGGGGAGCGCAGCTGGCCCGAGCCCGAGCGCGCCTCGCGACGCTGGTGGAGCCGAGCCCCGAGCTCCAGGCGCTCACGGACCGCGAGGGCCGCATCCTCTATGTGAACCGCGCGGGCCGCAGCTGGCTCGGCGGGGACCTCACGCGCCCGCTGCCCTCGCGCTTCGCCGAAGACGAACGAGAGCAGGTGGAGCGAGGCCTGAGCGAGGCGCTCGCGGGCGAGCTCTTTCGGGCGGACCTTCACCTGCGCGGTCCCGACGGGCTGCGCCCCGGCGTGGTGCAGGCACGCGCGCTCGCCGGTGTCGATTGCGTCGCCTGGGTCATCCGGGACCGCTCCGCGGAGCGGCGCCTCGAGCAGGAGCTCGAGCAAGCGCAGAAGCTCGAGGCCCTCGGCCGGCTGGCCGGCGGGGTCGCTCACGACTTCAACAACCTCCTCACGGCGCTCCTCGGCCACGCGACGCTGGCCCGGGACGAGGTCGACCCCGAGAGCGACGCCCGCGCCGACCTCGAAGCCGTCGTGGCCGGCGCGCGGCGCGGCGCGGAGCTCACGCGAAACCTGCTGGCGTTCTCGCGTCAGCGCGTCACGGAGACGCGCATCCTCGACGTCTCCGACGAGCTGCGGCGAAGCGAGCGGACCCTGCGCTACCTCGTCCGCGAGAACGTGACCTTCGAGCCGCAGCTCCTGGCGGCCCGGGCCTGGGTCCGGATGGCCCCGAGCCAGCTCGAACAGATGGTGATGAACCTGGTGGTCAACGCGGTGGACGCGATGCCCGAAGGCGGCACGCTGCGCGTCGCGCTGGAGGTGGGCGACGACGTCGTATGCATCCTCGTAGCCGATGACGGCCTGGGCATGACCGAAGAGGTGCGCGCCCGCGCCTTCGAGCCCTTCTTCACGACGAAGCGCGAAGCTGGCGGGACGGGCCTCGGTCTGGCCTCGGTCTACGGCACCGTGCGGCAGCTTGGGGGCGACGTGCTCCTCGAGAGCGCGCCGGGCGAAGGCACGCGCGTGACGCTACGGCTGCCGCGGAGCGCGACGGCGCCGGACGTGGTCGACGTCGCCAAGACGGCTCGCGGGATCCCGCCGATGCGCGTCCTGCTCGTGGAGGACGAAGACGGCGTGCGCCGGACCGCGGCGCGGCTCCTCGGCCGGGAGGGCCACGACGTCACGCAGGCCACCGACGGGCTGGAGGCGCGGAAGCTCTGGGCGGCCGAGGGACCTTACGACCTCGTGATGACCGACGTGGTGATGCCGCGCCGCGGCGGCATCGACCTGGTCAAACAGCTCCGCGACGAGGGGATGCAGGCTCCGGTCATCCTTTGCTCGGGCTACGCCGACGAGCTCCGTGATACGGAGACGATAGACGACCTCGGCGCGCGCTTTCTCGAGAAGCCCTACGACCTCGGCACGCTCCGCGAGGCGCTACAGGAGGCCAGCGAGCTCCGGAAGGAGCAAGCGTCCGACCGGCCGCCAGCCGTTGCTGGGGGCGCGGTGGTCTGAGAGCCTTCGCGGACCGTGCGCGCCGCGACCTCACCCGAGACCATCCCCGCCCGTCTCTTCGACCTGGCCGAACGTCAGCCGCATCGGCCGGCCTATCACGTCCGCGAGGACGGCGTGTGGCGCGCGACGAGCTACGGCGACTACGCGGCCGAGGTACGTCAGGCCGCGCGCGCCCTCGTCGCCCTCGGCTTCGAGGCCGGGGAGAACGTGGCCATCCTCGGGTTCAATCGCCCCGAATGGACCGTCTTCAACCTCGCGGCGATGGCCGCGGGGGGCGCGGCCGCCGGCATCTACACCACCTGCTCGCCGGAGGAAGTTCAATACATCGTCCACCACGCCGAGGCGCACATCGTGCTGGTGGAGAACGAGCACCAGCGAGCCAAGATCGAGGCTCGGCAAGACCAGCTCCCGGGGCTGCGGCACGTGATCACCATGCGCGGCGCCACCAGCCACGCGGACGCGCTCGGGTGGGACGACTTCCTCGCCAAGGGAAGCGACGCCGCCGAGGGCGTGCTCGACGAGCGCCTCGCGTCCATCGCGCCCGAGAGCCTGGCCACGCTCATCTACACCTCCGGCACCACCGGGCCGCCGAAGGGCGTGATGCTCTCGCACGCGAACCTCACGTGGACCGCCAGCGCCGCCGTGGACCTGGTCGGGCTCACGCCCGACGACTGCATGCTCAGCTACCTGCCGCTCTCGCACATCGCCGAGCAGATGTTCTCGATCCACGGGCCCATCTCCGCAGGCGCATCCATCTACTTCGCGCGGAGTCTCGAGACGGTACCGGAGGACCTCAAGGAGGTTCAGCCCACGGTCTTCTTCGGCGTGCCGCGAATCTGGGAGAAGTTCCACAACGGCATCGCGGCCAAGCTCGCGGACGCGGAGGGACCGAAGGCCAAGCTCGTCGCGTGGGCGCAGCACGTGGGCCGCGAGGCCATGAGCGCGCGACAGGCCGGGCGGCCGCTGGGCCTCGCGCTGACGCTCCAGCACCGTGTCGCCGACAAGCTCATCTATTCGAAGCTCAAGCCCGCCATCGGCCTGGGACGCGCGCGGATCTGCGTCACCGGTGCGGCGCCCATCAGCGCCGAGGTGTTGGAATTCTTCGCGGGGCTCGATCTCCTCGTGCTGGAGGTCTACGGCCAATCGGAGGGCTCGGGCCCCACGAGCTTCAACCGGGAGGAGCGTTTCCGCTTCGGCACCGTGGGCCCGGCCATCCCCGGGACCGAAGTCCGCCTCGGCGACGACGACGAGATCCTGATGCGCGGGCCCAACGTCTTCCTCGGCTACTTCAAGGACGAGGCCGCGACGAAGGCGACGCTTGACGAGGAGGGCTTCCTCCACAGCGGCGACCTGGGCGCCTTCGAAGGGCCCTTTTTGAAGATCATCGGCCGAAAGAAGGAGATCATCGTGACCGCGGGCGGGAAGAACATCGCGCCCAAGAACCTCGAGGCCGCCTTCAAGGACTCGCCCCTGGTGGGCGAGTGCGTGGTGATCGGGGACCGGCGGAAGTTCCTCTCCGCGCTCGTGGCGCTCGACCCCGACGGCGCCGCCCGCTTCGCCGAGGCCGAGGGCGACGACCTCGCGACGCTGCACGAGAGCCGGAAGCTCCGAAACGCGCTCCAGCAGCACCTCGACGCCATGAACGCCAAGTTCGCGCGCGTCGAGCAGCTCAAGAAGTTCACGGTGCTCCCGCGCCCGCTCGACGTCGAGCACGGCGAGCTGACGCCGACGCTCAAGGTCAAGCGCCGCCGCGTCGCGGAGAACTGGGCGGACACCATCGAAGCGATGTACGCCTGAGCCGCGCGGCTACTCCGGCGTGGGCGAGGCGCGGAAGACGTGCCAGTCGTCGCAGGCCACGGTCTCGGTCCGGAACTCCCCGTCCGGGAAGGTCACATCGACCTCGACCTCGCAGGGCATGCCGTCGACGGCGCCGAGGCCCACGTCGATCCAGGGCTCGTGGCTGCCATTGAAGACGCCGCTGGCGCGCACCTCCTGCAGCCAGGACTTCTCGCCCTTCCTCACCACGACGCGCGCGCCGAGGGCGTCGGCACCTCGCTCGTCGAGGACCCGGACCCTCACCCAGTGCGTGCGGCGCGGCAGGTCGTTGCGATAGAGGATGGGCGCGTCGTCGTAGCGTACGACCAATACGTCGCTGTCCCCGTCCCGGTCGTAGTCGAGGAGCACGAGCGCGCGTCCCTCGTGGAACTCGCCGAAGCCCACCTCCGACCCGCGTTCGACGAAGTGCGCCGTCCCGTCGTTCTCGTAATAGAGCTCGCGACCGTCCGGTCGCGCCACGTAGCCGGAGGTCGACACGACGTCCGGGTCGCCGTCGTGGTCGAGGTCGGCGAAGGCGACGCCCCAGCCCCAGTGACCCCAGCTGAGGCCACGGGCGAAGGACTCCTCGGTGAAGCGACGCTCCCCCTGGTTGATGTAGAGGCGGTTGCCGCGGTCATCGAAGGTCTTGTCCGCCTCGTCCTGCCACGCGATCGACGTGACGTAGATGTCGAGGTCCCCGTCGAGGTCGATGTCGCCGACGGCGACACCCATCGCGTTCGTCGCCAGGTTGACCTCGGCGACGTCCGTTCCGTCGAAGAAGGTCCCGTCGCCCTCGTTCCAGAAGAGCTTGCTCGCGCCGAAGTCGGCGGCGACGTAGAGGTCCTGCAGCCCGTCGTCGTCGAGGTCCGTGAAGACGGGCGTGAGCCCGAAGGTGCCCACCTGGCCGTGGTCCGTGGGCCAGCCGTCGGCGGTGACGCCCGCCGCCTCGGTGACGTCGTCGAAGTGCGGGACCGTCGCGTCGAGCTCGTTGCGGAGGAGCATCGTCTCCGAGGGGGGGACGCCCGTGCCGAAATAATCGAAGAGCCACTCGACGGAGTAGAGGTCCGGCCAGGCGTCGCCGTCGAAGTCGCCGAAGCCCACGCTCTGCCCCTGAAGGTAGCGACGCGCGGGAGGCGTCGCCCCGTAGGTGATGCCGCGCTCGACGAAGCGCTCTTCGCCGATGTTCTCGTAGAGGTAGTGGCGGACGCCGCCGTAGGAGTTGACGTAGACGTCGAGGTCCCCGTCGCGGTCGACGTCGTGCATCGCGACGCCGCTCGTGCTGTTGGAGAGGGTGATGCCCCACTCGTCGCTCACGTCCTCGAAGGTCCCGTCGCGCTGGTTGAGGTAGAGGCGGTCGACGCCGTTCATCACCGTGAAGTAGAGGTCCGGCCAACCGTCGCCGTTCACGTCGCCGGCGGCGGCGCCCCCGGTTTGCCAGCCTTCGCCACAGAGACCCGGCAAGACCGTGCACGTCGGTGGGACGTTGGGGTCCTGGTCGTGGGCGAAGCCGGCCACGCGGGAGACGTCGATGAAGAGCGGGTCGCGCAGCGGCGGCGGAGGCCCCATGTCGACGGGCTCGTCGGGACCGGCGTCCTCCGTCGAGCCGAGGTCCTCCACCGGGACCATGGCGTCTCCCGAGCCCGCATCGTCCGGGCCGAGATCGGCGGGCACGCCCTCGTCGAGGGGACCGGCGTCCGGTGACGTGATCATGACGGCGTCCTCGGACCCGGCGTCCGAAGACGGTGTGGGAGTCGCGGAGCCGCAGGCCGCGAGCGCGACGAGCGGCAGAGCCGACCAGGGCCACGAGAGCGGAGCCGACCAGGGCTCCCGAATAAGCATGGCGGTGAGAATACACGATCTGCCTCCGGCCGAGGGCTCCGGTCGGGATCGCCCCCACGCTGGTGAATTCCGCTGCCGACCGCTACGGAAAGCTCCGTGCGTCGACTCGCCGCTACCGTGGGCCTGACCCTCTGCATCGCGAGCCTCGGGCTCGGAGCCGCGGGCGTCGCGCTCGCGGAGCCCGACGCCGGGCCCGCCGCGAGCGCGGCTTCGACGGAGGCCTCGCCGGCCGTTCGCCTGGGCGAGCTG
>CALCTH010000259.1 GCA_937893795.1 uncultured Myxococcales bacterium
GGGTCGATCTGGATGCGACGCGACGCCTGGTAGTAGATGACGCCCGGGTAGAAGGCGGGTGCGTCCGGGCCGATGTCGCCGCCCCACGTCGCCCGGGGCACGGTGGAAAGCGACAGGCCGCCGCCCACCGCATAGCCGGCGCGGTAGGTGTACGTCTGGCCCGGAACAGGCGCGACGGTCGTGAAGAGCGCCCCATCGCCGTCCACCGGAAGGACGCGGCCATCGAGGAGCTCGGCCCCGTCGAGAAGCGTGACGTACTGCCAGAGCGGCGAGGCCCCTGCGGTCCACTGGAGGCCCCAGCGGCCGTCCGGCGTCACCACCGCCTTGGGGCTGGACGCCATCGACGTCGTGGCGCCGATGCTCGCGATGCTAGCGTCGATCGCCGCGTTCAGCGCCTGCCTGAAGGCCTCCTGGTCGGCGTAGTGACCGACGAGCCGGACGTCGCAGTAGATCCCTCCGGAGAAGCCCCCGCCGGCCGCGAGCTCGGCGAGCTGCATCCGGAACGGCGCTCCGGTCGAGTACGTGATCCCCTCGATGCCGAACTCTTCCTCGAGCTGCTCGCCGAGGTCGCTATCCCAGAGCGCGGTGATGGGGTCGGCCTGGATGGACCACGTCGCGCCGTCGGCCGCGAGCTCGGCGTCCGACGTGATGACACCACGCCAGACGATGCGCCCGTTCCCCTGGAAATCGTCGATGCCGTCGACGTACCGGTAGAGGAAGACGCGGCGCCCCTCGAGGGAGCGCGGATGCTCGAGCAGAACCTCCGGCGCGACGATGTCCTCGCCGTTGGTGCTGACGACAAAGTGGCGCTGAAGCGTGGTGTCGCGGCGCGCGCGCCCGCACGTAAAGCTGGGCGGCGAGACCACGCGGCCGGTGATCTCGAGGCACTCCGTGTTGATGTGGATGAAGTCGCCGACGGCGAACCCCTCGACGCTGGCGACGCCGAACGAGGCGACGCCGGTCTCTGGGATGTCGTCGTCGAGGGTCGTCGTGACCCGTGGGTGCCGCGTCAGCGCCTCGGTCCAGGCGAGGTCGCGCTGCCGATCGATGATCGAGACGGTGATGCCGCTCGCCTCGATGGTCGCCGTCGCGAGGTCCGACTCGTCCTCGATGGTGAGCCCGTCGAGGCGGAGGCCTTGGACGCGCTCCCGGCCGTCGGTGGTTACGCGCTCCTGGGCCGGGTACGTGACGGCCTCCAGAGGGCAGCCCGCGATCACCAACCGGTAGGCGGGTCGCAGGCCGTAGAACACGTGTAATCACCTGAAAGGTAGACGGGTCGCAGGGCGGACGTAGGCTGATCGGATGCGTCGCACCGTTTGGCTGCTGCTCGCCCTCGTCGTCTCCGTGACCTGTAACGTTGCCGCCTACGGCAAATCGTCGGCCACCGAGAACGCGCGCGAGAAGTGCGAAGAGGAGCTCCAAGCGCTGCGCACAGCAGCAAGCGCGGCCGGCGTAGAGACCGAGCCACGCCGTGTTCCCCAGCCGGAGCCAGAGCCCGAACCGGAGCCCGCCGACTTGTGGTCGCAGGAACAGTCGGAAGACCGTCCGATCCGAGTGCTTCGCTCCCGCGTGCGAATCAACTCTGCCGGAACACCGGAGCTGACCATCATCCTGAAGAACACCACCCGGAAAACGGTGGACGGTTTCAAGTTTCAGGTGCGCTGCTTCAACAACTTCAACGACCCGGTGCTGAACCGCATGCGGCGTCGCTCAGATGAGTACAGCGGCATCAGCAGCGACACGATTCGTGCCGGTCAGCAGCGCAGCCTGGGGACGTGGTCGCTGTTCGACTTCCCGACGTGCAGCAAGGCCATCGTCGTGATCACCGACGCGCACTTCGCCGACAACACGCTGTGGGAAGGCGTGAGTCGCCAGGAGGAAGACCCGCGCGAGCCGAACTAGCCGGCTGCGCCGAGGAGGTGGGTCCGAAGATCAACGGACCAGCGGTCGTTCCAGTCCGTGAAGATCTGCACCGGCGCGAAGTTGGTGGAGCCGGCCCGAAGCACGTGCACCGTGCCCGACGCGCCGTCCCACACGCTGAAGGGCACATCCCCACGGACCTGCGCGAAGAAATCCTCCCAGGTCCAGTCCGTGCCGCCCGCGGCGAGAAAGACGGCGGCGTACGGCTCGAATGGAACGCGGAAGTCGCGAAAACGCGGGGCCGCCACAACGCTCACGTTGAACGGCGTGCCGTCCTCCGTCACGGCGCCCTCGGTGATGTCGTCGGGCTCGTAGACGTCGGACTCTGCTGAGGTCTTCCCCTGGTCCGTGACGATCAGGTGGGTCGGCGTTGACGTGGAGCTGTGCGACGTGGCCGTGCCCGTGCTCGTCGGGAAGCCGAAGAGAGGGCCCAGCGACGAGCCGAAGGTGATGCTGAAGGGCCCGGTGGCGCTGATCGTGTAGAAGCTCGCGAACGGGTCATAGGTGACCGTGTATGTGAGCGTCAGGCTGCCGGAGCCGTTCAGCGCGGTCTCGAGCTCCGCGCGGATCGCGGCGTAGCCACTTGTGGCCGCCGTCATGGCGCGATGCGCCAGCGTCGTGCTCGGCAGCGAGAGGATGTCGGACCCGGCACCGTCTTCGGTGACCGTGAAGAGGTTGACGCCGATCTCCGCCGTGATGTTGATGCCGGCCTCGATAGCGAGCGTCATCGCCTGCGGCTCCGAGCGGACTGCGAACGGCCGTAGGCCCGACGCGCCGCGCGCTCCGACGCGGCGATGTCGCGGCCGAGGTTCTTGTCGGAGATGGGCGCGTTCAGGTTCACGACGATCGTGCCGCCGCCCTCCCCTGAGCCCGTGTCGGTGACGCCGGTCTCGGGGCCTCGAGCGCTGGGTACCGTACGCGAGCCGCCGCCGGTCGCGCCTCCGCCACCACCGCCACCGCCGCCGAGCGCAGCGCCTCCGCCACCCGCCGCAGCGGCGAGCGCGAAGTGCTGGCCTGCCTCGACGAACTTGTCGGCAGCGCCCTTCGGGTTGAAAAACTGGTTGCCGATGGCCATCGCGAGGGCCGCCCCGCCGCGCAGCGCGGACTGGCGCGCGAAGCCCTTGAGCCACTCCGCCGTTGCGGTGCGGAAGCCCTCGATGGCCGTGACGTTCTGCTCGCGTGAGATCGCGAGGGCATCCTGCGTCAGCCCAACGACGGTGTCGTAGCCATCCTCGACGCGCTGCATCTGCGTCGCCAGCCGGGCCTCGGCGTCCGCTTGGGCGATACGGTTCTCGAGCTGGATCGTGGCGTTGATCTTCGAGCGCTCCGACGCATCCGCCTCCATCGCCGCCGTCTC
>CALCTH010000260.1 GCA_937893795.1 uncultured Myxococcales bacterium
TCCCGCGCCCTCCAGCAGGGCGGCCCCGCGCTTCGCATAACGGGTGTTACGTCAAGTCGGGTGGGTTCATGCTGACTATCGCCGGTGATCTCATCCTCCGGAACTTTCATCAAAGACGCAGCGGCAGGAACGACCAGCGACCGTACCTACGGCCACCTGTACAGCGAGATACCGATGAGAGTAAACGAGGGGGGCGAGGAACCGGACTTCGGCCCGCTTGACTCCGCGCCGCTCGAAACCACGCCGATTCTTATGCCCAGGGGAAGCACGATTAATCTCACCACGATACTGAAAGGCCCGGCCGGGGCGAATCCCACAAAGCAGGAAGTCGTGCATACGCAGCAACTCCGACTTGATCCCTCAGTGATTCTGCTACCTGTTCACGTCACAGAGTTCTTGGGTAGCGATCTCGATCCCGCTGACCGACGCCGATACTGGACCAATGTGTTCGACGCGACCGCCGTGACTAGTGTGCCAAGCGACCCGCGCAATCCACCGCCGACGACTAACAGCATTTCCGCCGGTGACGGGCGTTTCTACCACAGTCGCCGTGCCACGCAGGTTTCCACCCCAATACTGGGAACCGCATCCTTCAGCACCGAGGTCTGCCAGACTGGGCACCCAGACCGGATTCGACCAGATGACGTGTTCGACGTCTGCGGCATACAGTTTAGACTTGAGTCGTACACTCCGATTGCTGGCGAACCGGACCTGGGCGGCGGCACTACCTTTATCCCGCCCGGCAGCTTTATCTGTGACAACGAGCCCATGGACTTCCGGCCGTATCTGGACGCCATCGACGACACAACTGGAATACATATCTTCGTGGTAGCGAATCTACGAAGGGCCGGTTCCCCAACTCTGTTGACGGACATGAGGGGATACGATTGCTCGTCAGCGAGCTCGCTGTCTTGCGGCACATACGATGAGACCGTATTCACTCCGGGAGTCGCACGCGCCGGACAGAACTACATCGTCGTTGATCGCGACGTTGCCGCATCAGCTGGCAGCGTCGTCGCTCACGAACTTGGACACTTCATCGGCCTAAAGCACACCGATTTCGGAGGCGGATGCGACCCCTCAATAACGACCTCCGACAATATCATGGCCTCGCAGGGGGGCAGTACTGCCGCGCTATTCGGCACCGTTGATCTGACATCGATCCAGTGCCAGCGTGCGCGGGGAGCCGCAGCAAGCTGGATGACTATCTACGGGCTATAGTGCAATCGTTTTAGCAACTGAAGGAGACATCGGATGTTAGGCGCAGTGCACTTCGCAGGTGGTCGAGTTCAGAGGTGTCTCGTCATCGTAGTGCTCGCGTCAGCGTGTCACAGCACGGCTGTCGTCGGTGGCGACGCAGGTCCCGATCTTATTTCTACTTCCGAAACGGACTCAGGAATCGTTCCCGTACCAGCGCATTGCACAGACGCCATTAGAATTCCGGGGGGCCAGTACACCGTTGGATTCCTAGCGGAGCGCTGGAACGGGTATCAAGATAGCTATTCGCGAGGGCGATGGAGCTTCATATTTCCCAACTATGATGGGCCTGAGCGCTCTGTCGACATCGAGGGGTTTCACCTGCAACGGAATGAGACGACGGTGTCGTGCTACCGCGAGTGTATGGAAGCAGGAATGTGCAGCGGTACGTCGTTTCCCTTCGAGGGGTTTTATGGCCCCTTACATCTGCTGTCTTTTCCATTTGGCAACGACTACATCCCGCCCGACTACGTGGAACGTGATGAGTATCAGACGTTTCCCATCGTAGGACTTACTCACGAGCAGGCGACGGACTACTGTGCGTACGTGGGGGGAAGACTTCCGACCGGAGTCGAGCGAGAGAGCGCGCACCGCGGCGAAGAGGGGCGTGCTTCCGCCTCCGGGCCAGAGTTGTGTAGCCGAGAAGAGTGCGACGTTGGGCCGGCATTTAACGCTGCTTTTGGCATTGCGGATCCAGGCCCTCTTTTTGGCATTCCACCAAACAACTGGACCGAACTGACGATACCTAATCTGCTCGTTGCAGACACCTTACGTCCCGCGGGCATTCCAGTCTTCAATCGGGTGAATCATGGCAGTGAACTAACATCCTGGGAGGTTACGCCCACGGGCCTCCTCAACATGGATGGTAATGCTGCCGAGTGGGTCGCCGACGTCTACCAACCTCTATTCGAGCACGGGAACGAGGAGGTGGTCGTGCCAGGCCAAGGCGAAGACTATGAAGTGCGAGGACTCGGCTTCCCATGGACTCGTATCGCCGTTAGTTATCACTCGGACCTCACCCTCTTTATCGAACCTGGCGATGACACAAATCCGCCGGCACACCCAGCTGTTCACGCAACGCTGACTTCGGGCGCTATTCCGATAGGCGTGCGATGTGCCTGGGACGTTGCGCCATAGGAGCCGTGGTAGCTTGTTCATGCTCGTAAGCCATGTCTGCCACCTGCCTACTACAGGATTGTAGAGAGGAAGCTGTGCCCCCCTACCGCTTCGTCCAGCTCGGTCTCCGCGCACTGCTCGTCTTGGCGCTGCCTTTTGCGCTGTCCTGCGGGGATGCTTCAGCGGCGAACACCGGAGCCCTTTCCTGCGTTGAGAACACGTCAATGGACGTCTGGCTTGCTGACGGGAGTGAACTGGAGGCGAGCGACACGCTGACGATTCGCTTTGACTTCCCACGAGCAGGCGGCGTATACGATACAGTTGGCTCGTTCTCGAGATTCAGCGGAGACACTCGACCGATCTCAGCGGAGGAATCGCGTGCTGACGTCTTGATGCCCTTCGGCGAGACGCGTCCAGAGGGAACGAGGACGCTCTGTAGCGGGCCGCGGGGTCCCGGCGGTACCAGGGTGACTGCGTGCTGGAGTGTGGCCATTAGCAACCCGGGTTGGCTATTGGTGGGCATACGGCGAGTCTCAGCGTGTGTGGGCACGCCCCGCGCGTACGTGCTCGAAGCCTCCGCGACATCGTTCGATTCGGATGTTCCTTTCGCGGTCGACCTCGAGTACCTGGGTGAACTTGCGGTGCCGGCTGAGTAAGGGCCAGGTCGACCGCGCGATTACGAACCCGCCCTACACCAGGGGGGCGGACACCCAGCACCTCGAGCAGCTCGTCCGAGGCGCGCTTGAGATCCCGTTCGTTGCGGTGCTCAACGTCACCGCTCTCGCGGCCGAGGACCGCTATCGGCGCGTCTGGGCGCGGACGGGGCTCTTCCGCGTCGCGCACACGGTCACCCGGCCGCGGTTCTCCGACAAGGGCGGGAGCCGCGACGTCATCGCCGTGCAGGCGCTTCCGGGGTTCTTCGGGACCTGGGCCGGTGAGCACTGGCCGGGAGCCTGGCAGTGAAAGACGGCGACGCGGAGGCCGCGTACACCGAGGCCGAGATTGCCAGCGCGCAGGCGGAGGCCATGCGAACGGTCCCTCTCCCGCAGGTCGTCGAGGAAACGCGGCGCATTCTTCGACGTCGCCGCGGCCAGCCCGCCCGGAAGCCGAAAGCGAACGCGAAGTTCGTGAAGGGCATCCACGACCGGAGGCGACGTGCCGCACGGTAGTCTCCCCGGCATGCCGCGAACGCCCCGAGGGTCCGTCACCGCTCACGGTGCCCGGTGGCGCGCCCGCATCACCGTGAGGGGCCTCGAGTACTCCCGCGCCCTCCAGCAGGGCGGCCCCGCGCTTCGCATAACGGGTGTTACGTCAAGTCGGGTGGGTTCATGCTGACTATCGCCTTCCGGAACGCCGGAGGCTCGCTCGTGAAGCGGCTGAAGGTGGGCGACGTGATCCACGGCCAGCCGAGCGGGATGGTCCTCGGGATGGACTTCGACTCGCAGGAGGCGATCCGGGGGATGTTCACGTCCGACGAGCACGCCTCCGTGCTTCCGGCCCGCGACCGGGGATTCCGGGAGATGAAGATCCTGGTCAATCAGTCGCTCTGACCGGACCGCCGCCGACCCAGGTGCCGTGGAGGGACGGCGGGATCGTGTGGGGCAGGGCGAGGGTGGCGACGGTCTGGAGGGTCGTGGCGTCCAGGAGGAGCAAGAACGACCGCTTCCGATCGGCGTGGAAGCAGAGCACCCAAAGCCATCCGCTCTCGGGAGCACCACCCGGGTCCGGAACGTGGACCGGCTCACTGGGGATCAGGGGCCACAGGTCGCGGCGTTGCAGCGTTCGGCGCTCGACGTCGAGGCGACCGATCGCGGTGAAGGTCGGCTCGGGTCCCGTCGACGCGGTCACCGTCCAGGCGGTGCGGTACGGCCGGCCGGCCTGGGTGGCGGGGATGGCCGGGAGCTCCATCACCGAGTCAACGAGTGGCTCAGAGCGCAGGGTGCCGCGCTCGAGGTCGACCTGGAGACGGTGCGGTACGGCCGGCGGGATCTCGCCGCGGAGAAGCGCGCTCGGCCGGTCGAGCTGGAACTGAGCCGCCGGATAATCCGGCATGTGAAGGACGTCGAGGACCAGTTGTCCTGCGGTTCGCTCGAACCCGTTGAGCACGTGGTAGACGAACCCCGCGGGAGCGGGCAGCCAACGCGGCGGCTCGTTCGGGTCACGGGGCAGCACCAGCAGCTGCCCCCCGCCCTCGCCGCGGTGGAGCGAGTCGATGGCGGTCCCGGTGCCGGCGAGGAGCCGCGCCACGTCGAAGCGTACCCGCGGCACGAAGAACACGGCGTAGCGCTCGGTGAGCGCGAAGTCGTGAATGAAGCTGAGCTCGGGGAGTCTCAACCGGCGGACCTCTTCGAGCCGACCGTGCGGCGGGACGGCGTAGAGTCGCAGCAGCGGATCGAGGCCGAGCTGGAGGCCGAAGCCCCAGAGGATGCCGGTCTGCGGATCACGACGGGGGTGAGCACTGAAGGCGGGCTCGAGCCCGAGGGCGCGGTCGAAGGCACTGGCCGGCTGAAGAGTCCCGTGGAAGTCGTGCCGGCCCAGCGTCCGAAGCGTGACCGGGTCCAGGGCGTGAGGCAGGCCGCCCTCCCAGAGCGCGAGGAGCTCGCCTCCGTGATGGCAGACGCTCGTGTTCGCGGTGTTCTTGAAGCGCACGCGGAACGCGCTCTGAAGAGGACCGCCGGGGCGGTTGGTGCCGAAGCTTCGATAGAGACCTCGTCCGGCCTCTTGCTCCGCCACCGACTCCCGGGTGCGGACGAAGCGGTTGGTGTATCGCACCCCGCTGCCGCCGACGTGGAAGCGGGTGACCATCCCGTCACCGTCGAAGAGGTGCCGGTAGCGATGAGCACCGACCTGAAAGCGAGCGGGGCCATTACGATAGAGCGTGCCGCGAACCGACTCCGGAATGCGACCCTCGACGAGGGGGAGCACGACCGCGTCGTGCTCCGCCGGGGGCTGGTGGATCACACGCTCGACGGCATCCGCCAGCGCGTCCCGCCGGGGCCGCCGGCGGGCGAAGCGGTCGAGCCGCCCCGCCCGTCGGATGGGTAGGTCGAGGCCCACGGACCTCACTCCGCCGGCGCGAGCTCGCCGGTGGTGGCGGCGGTGGCGAGACCCTCGCGATCCGCCGCCGTCTTGGTGACCGCAATCTGATAGATCATCAGCCCGAACCCGGCCTTCGCGGTGATGTCGGCCACGCTGTAACCGACCTGCAGCGTCACCTCGGCGATGGCGCCTCCGCCGATGCCGAGGGCGCTCGCGAGGTACGCGAGGGGGTAGACACCCCAGGTGGCGAGAAGGAGCAGGCGGATGTTGCTGACCAGCGACTTCACGGCGGCCGGCTGGCGCTCGATGGCGCGGCTCAGCTCCACCCAGAGGGTGTACAGGATGTACGCAAACGGGACGGTGCTGACCCAGCCCCAGATGTGCTTGGTCATCGGGTCGGTCGCGACCTCGCCCGGGTAGCCGGTGGCGATCATCAGCACCGAGGCGAAGGCGAGGCGGGCGATCAGGCTCCGGGACTGGCCCTTCGGCAGCGCGAGCACCGCGATGAGCTCGGCCACCAGCAGCGGCACGGTGAGGAGCCAGTCGGCGTAGCGATAGGAGTCGAGGAACGGAACGCCGCTCGCGACGTACGCGCCGTTCACCAGCTCGTACGCCTCCTGCCAGCTGAAGAAGATGCGGGCGTAGTGGTAGCAGGCGATGCCCACCACGATTCCGGACAGGAGGAGCGCCGGGCGGTACTTAGGCGCCACCTGGGAACGACCCAGGAGGAAGAAGACGGCCGACGCGCCCATCGTGGCGATGGTGAGGCTGAGAAACGCGTAGACGATCTCGTA
>CALCTH010000261.1 GCA_937893795.1 uncultured Myxococcales bacterium
CGGTGCGGGGCGGGCTGGACGCGCCCACCGCGCGACGCCGTGTGAGCGTGAGCCCTTCGGAGGCGGAGTTCCGCGTAGCGAGCGCGCTCCGCTGCCTCCGCGAGACGGCCTCGCCCGCGCTCGCCGAGGCGCTTTTCGCGGCGCTGCCGAACGGATCGCGCACCTTCCTCGAGCGAATCCGCGACGCCCTGCCCGAACGAGAGCCCGTCCGCGGCGACCTCCTCCTCGACGCGCGCTGGGACGGCGGCGACCTGGACCTCTCGCTCATCACGCCCGAGGGGACGCGCCTCAGCTGGATGGGCGGTCGCCAGAACGTGGTGGGGGCGGACGCCCGTGGCGCCGGGCGGGAGCGCCTCGGGCTCCGGCGCGCCGGCGTCGGCACCTACCACGTCGAGGTGAACCGCGTGGATCTCGCGGACACGCAGCCCATCACGGGGACCGTCCGCATGCAGGTGCTCGGACAGACGCGTACGCTCCGCTTCACGCTCACGGGCACCCACGCACGCATCGGACGCGTGGGCGTCGTCCGCCGCTGGCGCATCGAGTAGGTCGCTCAGCCCCAGTCGGCTTCGAGCTCGCGCATCTCGCCGCCGGGGGCCATCTCCCAGCCAAAGTCGGTCACCCGCGTATCGTCCGGCCCGCGCATCGTCGTCACGTTGATGAGCGTGTTGAGCAGCCGGTCGTGCGAGGCGTTGGGGTGGACGTTCTTGAAGTCGTCGAGCGGGTTCATCTTCCGGTACCAGCCCGTGTCGAGGCGGCCGCCGGCCGAGCCGGCGAGCACCACGGGCAGGTCCCGGTAGTCGTGGATGGCCCCGTCGGAGAGCTCGTTGATCCACAAGACGGCGCTCTGGTCGAGAACGCTCCCGTGGGCGCCCTCGGTCGCGGCGTCGAGGCGGTCGAGCATCTCGGTGAAGCGCTCGGCGTACCAGCGATCGATGTCGTGCATCATGTCGATGGCGCCCTCGAGTCGCTCGCCGGAGCCATCGTCCATCGTGTTCGCGTGGCTGATCTTGTGGTGGTTGTAGGTGTGGGACATCCCGTCCCAGCGGAAGATGGGCCCCATGGCGCCGTTGCCCCACTGGAGCGTCACCACGCGCTGGCCCGGGCAGCGCAGGGTGAGCGCGACGACGTCCATCTGGAGCTGCCCCACCAGCTTGTAGAGTGCGTCGCTGCCGATGCGGTCCGGCTCGAGGGCTTCCAGCAGGAACTGGAGCTCCGTGTCGCCGCCGCAGAGGCCCGCCGCGGCGAGGTCGAGCTCGAGCTGGCGCACGGACTCGAAATGCGTCTCGAGCTTCGCCTGGTCCCGGGGGCTTCGGACCAGGGCGCGGAGCTCCCGCAGGTCGTCGCCCACGAGGTCGAGCACGCTCTCGCGCCGGGCGTAGAGCGCGTCGCGCGCGGCGTCGTTCTCGTAGAGCCCCGTGATCCGCTCGTAGGCCACGAGGGGGTTGTTCTCCGCGACCACCGGGTCGTTGGGTCCGCGGCTCGAGATGATCCCGTTCACCCGCGTGACCTGCGGGCCGATCATGAGGTTGAGCGGGGCCCGCCCGCCGGGGTTGAGGCGGCGCGCGATGAGCTGGTCGACGCTCTCGCCGAGGGGGAAGAAGGTGATCGGGTCGAGGGGCTGGGCCGTGAGCTTCGAGCCCATCCCCTTGTCGTGCTCACAGCCGGGCGCCGGGTCTTCGTAGAAGCCCCGCGGCGTCATGTTCACGCCTCGCAGGATGTTGAGGCGCTCCGCGTAGGGCCCGAGCGAGTGCAGGGCCGCGGACTCGGGGAAATCCTCCTGCCGCAGCCGATCGTCGTAGGCCGTCGTCGGATGGAAGCGGCGCACGTCGAAGCCGTTGCAGGTGAAGAAGACGAGGAAGCGGCGGTCCGGTGTCGTCGCCTGCGCGGACCCGCGGCCTAGGAGTGACTCCAGGAAGGGGATGCCAAGGGTCACGCCCCCGGCGCCGGCGAGGAAGCGCCGCCTGCTGAACCGTTCGCGCCTCACGGCGTGTCCTCCCCATCCTCGGCGGCGCGGAAGCGCACGTCACGGCTCTTCGCGAGCGTCTCGAGCAGGCCGAGGGCGCCGAGGTCTTCGTTCTGGCTGGCGGCCCCGAGCGCATCGAGGGCACAGGACTCCTCGCGCGTCTCGGCCCGCCCGCGGGCGTAGCGGAGCCACCAGGTCGCGTAGCAGCGGTGCGCTTCCGGTCGCTCCGCGAGGGCCTCGCTCATGGCGACGGGGCCGTCCACCTCGATGTCCCGGGCGGCGCGGAAGGGCACGCGCACGGCGGTGTCCACGGGCTCGCCGTTGTCCGTGTCTCGCCACCGGCCCACGGCGTCGAAGGACTCGAAGGCGAAGCCGACGGGGTTGATCTCCGCGTGGCAGCGCTGACAGCCCTCGGACGCCGTATGGGCTTCGACCCGCTCGCGGTTCGTGCGGGCCTCCGGGGAGGGCGGCGGCAGCTCGAGCTCGGCGTCGCCCGGGGGCGGGTCGAGCTCCGTGCAGAGGATCCGGCGATGGAGGTGCACGCCGCGGCGGATGGGCGAGGGGTCTGCGAAGTCGCTGAAGTGGGCGAGGAATCCAGCGTGGGTCAGCACGCCCGCGCGCTCCTCGGGATCGAGCAGCGCGGGCCCGAAGCCCTCCGCGGCCGGCGCCTCCCCGCCGTAGAGCGCGGCGAGGTCGGCGTTGATGAAGGTGCGCCGGCTCGTGAGGAGCGCGCGGAGCCCGCGGCCCGCCGTGGTCTCGGCGGCGATGAAGCGTCGCGTCTCCTCTCGCATGGCCGCGTCGATGCCCGGCGCCAGCCTCTCGGCGCGGAGCAGCTCGCCCCAGGCGTCCGTGTCGAGCCACTGCGCGTGGAAATCGTCGAGCACGTCGGCCACCCGCGGGTCGGCGAGCATGCGGTCGACCTGCGCGTCGACGTCCTCCTGGGTCCGAAGGGCGTCGGCCTCCGCCGCGGCGAAAAGTGCGGCGTCGGGCATGCTGTTCCACAGCAGGTACGAAAGACGGCTCGCGACCTCGTAGCCGTCGAGCGGTACGTCTCCGCTCCCGTCGGGCGTCGCCGAGCGCTCGAGGCGGTAGAGGAAGTGGGGCGACTGGAGCATTGCCGCGACGAGCTGCGTGGCGGCGGCACGGAAGGGGTCTTCGCCGATCGCCGCGTCCTCGAAGAGGTGCAGGTAGCGAGCGTGCGTCGTCGCCTCGAGGGGCCGCCGGAAGGCCTGCGCCCCGAGACTCTCCACCAGGGCTTCGGCGCAGGCGAGGTCGCCGCAACCGAAGCGCGCCTCGAAGTCCGCGCGGTCGGCGAGCGCCACGTCGGCGAGCGCTTCGCCGGCCCGCTGGTAGTCCCGCGCGTGCTGAGGGCCGACCACGAGGGCATCGGCGGCGTTGTCGAGACCGTTGCGTTCGGGGTCGGCGGCGAAGCGGGTCACGCCCGTCGCGTCGACGCGCACGCCGAGGAGAGCGTGCACGCTGTTCGCGTACTGCCGCGCGGTCAGGCGCACCAATCGCGAGCGGTCCGCCAGCGGCGGTTCGCAGACCGGCGGGGGTGCGTCGGTGCCGGCATCGGTGAGGAGCGGCGGGGCGTCGTCGTCGCGCGGCCCGGCGGGAGCACCCTCCCGCTCGGGTGTGCAGCTCGCGAGAGACGCGAGGACCAGCAGCGAGACGCACCGAGCCATCGAGGCGCGAAAATAGCGCCGCGACCCGCGCCGCGGCAAGGCTTCGGGCAGGCCAAATGGTTGGGATTACGAGCATTCCCACGCCCCTTGGCCGGAGGCTCTTTGTCGGTCCGCTGGCGCCTGGCGGGCGGCGCCGTCGCCGGTAAGACTCTCGCGCCATGCGCCCGTCTACGTCGTTCACGCACCGTCCGGCCCACGCTCTCCTGGTCGCCTTCGCGCTCGTCGCCTGCCGCAGCCCCGAGCCCAACGATCAGTCCTATCGAGACCGCCAGGTCGCGGCTCGCGCCGCCGCGGCGGACCCGGCGGCCACCACGGGCGGAACGACGGCCGAGCCGGCGGGCGCCGGTGGGCAGCCGGCGGCCCCGGAGAACGCGGCCCCCACGACGCCGCACGATCGGAACCCGGCGCTCCTCGACCCTGCGCTCGCCACCGAGACGGCGCCGGACACCTTCACGGTGAAGCTCGAGACCACCGAGGGCGACGTCGTCATCGACGTCACGCGCGCCTGGGCGCCACGCGGCGCGGACCGCTTCTACAATCTCGTGCGCATCGGCGCGCTCGACGACGTGGCCTTCTTCCGGGGCAGCGAGGGCTTCATGGCGCAGGTCGGTCTGAACGGCGACCCCGCGGTGAACCGCGCCTGGAAGGACGCCACCATCGAGGACGATCCCGTCACGCAGAGCAACACGCGCGGCATGGTGAGCTTCGCGACGAGTGGCCCGAACAGCCGCGTGCAGCAGTTCTTCATCAACTTCGGCAACAACGCGCGCCTCGATGGCATGGGATTTTCGCCCTTCGGCCGCGTCCGAGACATGACGACCATGGACGCCATCCACAGCGGCTACGGGGAGGGTGCGCCGCGGGGCCGAGGTCCGAGCCAGGGCCGCATCACGAACGAGGGGAACACGTATCTCCGCGCGGCCTTCCCCGAGCTCGACTACATCCGGCGCGCGACCATCGTCGAGAGCTGATCGCGACTGGCGCCGGGCCCGAACACGCACCACAGAGGGCCCGTGAGCGAGCCCTCGAGCGTGCCGCCCGGCCGGCGCCGGACCATGGGCCTCGCCGCCCTCGCGGCTGCGACCTTGGCGTGGGGCTTCCTGCCCATCTTTTGGAAGGCGCTCGCGCACCTTCCGCCGCTCGAAGTCCTCGCGTGGCGCATCGTGTGGACGGCGCTCCTCACGCTGGCGCTCCTCGTGGCGCTGGGCCGGGGGAGCGCGCTCCGCGCCGCGTGGCGGGACCGTCGCCAGCTCGGCGCGACGGCGCTCTCGAGCCTGCTCATCAATGGCAACGGGCTCCTCTTCATCGTCGGCGTCTCCACCGACCGGGTGACCGAGGTCAGCCTCGGCTACTACCTCACCCCGCTCTTCAACGTGCTCCTCGGCGTGGTGGTGCTCCGTGAGCGCCTGAGCCCGGGGCAGTGGTTCGCCCTCTCGCTCGCCGGCGCGGCCGTCGCACGCCTGGTGCTCGCCGGGAGCGGCGTGCCCACGCTCGGCCTCGGCCTCGTGCTCCTCTTCGGCCTCTACGGCCTCGTGCGGAAGATGGCGCCGGTGGAGCCGCTCATGGGGCTGCACCTCGAGATGACCCTCGCCGCGCCGCTCGCCCTCGCGTTGCTGGCGTGGGGGGAGCCGGGCTTTTCGGCCTTCACCAGCGGCGGGCCCTCGCAGGCCGGGCTGCTCGTCCTCGCCGGCGTGTTCACGGCGCTGCCGCTCTACTTCTTCGCCTTCGGCGCCAAACGCCTGCCCTACGCGCTCGTCGGCGTCTTCCTCTTCGCCGCGTCTTCGCTGCAGGTCGCCCTTGCGGTCTGGGCCTTCGGGGAGCCCTTCACGGCCGACGACGCGGTGACGTTCGGGACGCTCTGGATGGCGAGCGCGCTCTATCTCGTCTTCGAGACGCGGCGCCTACGCAACTGAGCCCGCGACGGGGCGAAGGGGGGGCATTCCAAGGAGAAGCCCCCATGTCCGGTACCCCGTCCGTCACGTCTCCCCCCTCGTCCCCGCGCCCTCTCCCGGGTGCGCCTCCGCCGCCGTCCACCGCCGCGCCCTCCCCACGGGCCGTCGTGGACGACGCGGCGGCGCGCATCGATCGCAGCCAACGCGTCCACCGGCCGCGCCGTGCGCCCATCGACCTGGACGCCGCGATGCGTGGCGCCCGCGCCGCCTATGGCGCCCACGGTCGCATCGGCCTCCAGCAGTGGCTCGCGCGACCCGCCCACCGCGCCGCCGCGGATCTCCTGGCGACCACCCCGCGCGGCGTGCTCGAGGCTGGCGGCCTCCCGCCCTCCGCTCGGGACATGATCGGCGACGTCGCCGTCAGCCGAGCGCGCTTTCTGCTGGTGCGCCGCGCCCGAGCGGCCGTGGACACCCACGTGCGCGAGCTTGCGAAGCTCGTCGTGCATCCCGAGGGCTCGGTCGAGCGACTCCGCGCGGCCGCGCCGGGACGGCCCGCGCGCTCGCCGACCGCCTCGGCATCCGCGGCGACGCGGGGGACGTGGCGCGGCTCGAGGCTGGCGTGGAGCAGGCCATCGAGGGGCTCCGCCGCTTCGAGCGCGCCATGCATGGGCAGAGCTGGGACAACGCGGAGTTCCCGCGAGGCATCGCCGAGTCCATCCGGGAGATGACTCGCGGCCGGCCGCTGCCCGGGGACTCACCTCTCGCGGAGAGCCTCGCGTCGACCGACTTCTGGGATGGCGTGGCCGATGGGGTCAGTGGCGCGCTCGAAGTCCTTCAGCTCGTCCGGGAAGGCGTCGAGATCGCCCACCACCTTCGCGAAGGTGCGATGGCTGCGGCCGGCCTCGGGGTCGGCATCGCGGTGGCCGGTCTCGCCGTCGGGCTCCGCATCCATCAGGGAGCCGAGGAGACCCACGACGCGATCTACGACGTGGGCAAGGCGCTGCTCGGCGAGGCGCCCGAGGTGACGCGATGAGCCGCGCGCTCACCATGGGCGAGCCGAGGCCGGCGCGCGCACACCGCGCCTCGGCGACGCGATGGCGGTGCTCGCCGGAGCTCCATCTGCCGCGGCGAGGGTTCGCGCTCTGGGAGGATGCCACCATGCTTCGGCGCCGCTTCTTCCATGGCGCCACCGTGATGATCCTCGTGCCACTCACGCGGCTGGCGCCGGTCCTCGCGGCAGGCCTCGCCCTGCTTCTCCTCGGCACGAGGATCTTCGTCGCCTTTCACTCCCGCCCGCGCTGGCATGCCTGGCGGGCGCGGCGCCGCCTCGAAGCGGCGCTTCGCCGCGGCGAAAGCGGTGTCGCGCACCTCGCCGGCACGGTCAGCGCGTCCGAGCGGGCCGATGGCGTCGTGCTCGGGACCGGCGACGAGGTCTGGCCGACGCGCTTCACCGTGACCTTCGACGGCGGCGAGGCGCAGGTGGAGCCGAGCGCGCTCTGCGTGGCGTCGAGCACGCCGGTGCGCCTGGGCGACTTCATCGAGCTGCTCGGCCCGGCGTCGCGTACCGTGATGCGCGCGAGCGGCTATCGCGGCGGACGCCGCGCGCTCCTCTTCGAGGGTGAGCCGGAGCGACCGATCTTCGTGCGGAAGGCCTCGTGAACGCTCACCCGAGCGTGGCTCTGACCTTGGCGAAGACCGCGTCGAGGTCCGTGAGCTCCTGGAGCTCGTCCTCCGGGATCTCCAGGCCGAACTCCTTCTCCACGTCCGCCACGATCTCGATGGCCATCATGCTGTCGATGCCCAGATCCTGAAACGACGCGCCATCCGGCACGTCGTCGAGCTCCGCGACCTCCGCGATGATCGCGCGAAGCTTCTCCCGCGCCTCTTTCTCCTTCGCCGCCTGCTCGTCCACCACCGACTCCTCCATGCGCGTCGCGCTCAGGGATGCTCCTCCAGCGTGCCCGCTTCGTACAGGGCTTTGGCCTTCCGGCGCTGCGCTTTACCGCTGCTCGTCTTGGGCAGCGTGCCGAGCGGCACCATCGCCACGTGGCGGGGCGTGAGCCCGAACTTCGCGGCGACCTCTTCGGGGATGCGCTCACGCAACGACGCGGCGTCGCTCGAGTGCGATTCGGCGGCGACGACGAGCTCCTCGGTGCCGTCGCTCACCACGCTGAAGGCGAACACGTTTCCCCGCCGCACCCCGTCGAGGTCGCCGACGGCCCACTCGATGTCCTGGGGGTGATGGTTGGCACCGCGGACGATGATCAGGTCCTTCACGCGCCCACAGATGAAGAGGTCGCCTTCCGCGCGGTAGGCGAGGTCGCCGGTCCGAAGGAAGCCTCCCTCGGCGAAGGCCTCCGCCGTGGCGTCGGGGCGCTCGAAGTAGCCGGCCGTGACGCTCGGGCCACGCACCCAGACCTCCCCCACCTCGCGCTCGCCGAGGTCCTCGCCGGCCTCGTTTACGACGCGCAGGTCGTGTGCGGGGAAGGGTCGTCCGCAGCCCACGACCTCGATGGCGCCGTCGCCTTCCGCGGGTACGGCGCGGCCCTCGCGCAGCGCCACGGGGTCCACGCGGTCGACGCGCATGGGCGTGCCGAGCGTGTGGAAGGTGATCGCGAGCGTCGACTCGGCCATGCCGTAGCAGGGCAGGAAGGCCTTCCGGTCGAAGCCCGCTGGCGCGAAGTGCGTCGCGAAGGCCTCGAGGGTCTTGGCGCGAATCGGCTCGGCGCCGCTCCCGGCCACGCGGAGCGGCGAGAGGTCGAGCGCCCCCATGTGCCGCTCCTTCACCCGGCGGGTGACCAGCTGGTAGGCGAAGTTCGGCGCGAAGGTGATCGTCCCCCGATGCTTGGTGAGCTGCTCGACCCAGAGACGCGGGCTCCGGGCGAAGCTCTCCGTCGGCAGGAGCACCACGGGGATGTCCATCACCAGGGTGCCGAGCACGAAGCCGATGAGCCCCATGTCGTGAAAGAGGGGCAGCCAGCTCACGCCGACGTCGTCGTCGTTCCGGTCGAGACCGTGAGGCCCGAGGAAGGCCGAGGCGTTGGCCACGAGGTTGCCGTGGCTCACGCAGACGCCCTTCGGCTTCGACGTGCTGCCGCTCGTGAACTGCAGGAAGCAGAGGTCCTCGGGCCCGAGGTCCGGGGTCACGAAGGGCGCGGGCCTACCCTCGAAGGCCTCCGGAACCTCGAGCACCTCGCGGAGCGTGGATATCATCGCCTGCGCGCGGTCGACGAGCTCGCGGTTCCCCGGGAGGCAGCAGGCGAGCCCAGCGCCGCTCTCTCGCATCACGTGGGCGAGCACCTCGACGTAGGCGTCGAGGTTCTTGAAACCGGCGCGCGGGTAGATCGGGACGGGCGCAGCGCCGGCCGTCACGACGCCGAGGAAGGTCAGGACGAACTCGTGCGGCTCGGCCACGATGATCGCCACCCGATCGCCACGGCGAACGCCGCGGGCCTGCAGGTGCGCGGCGCGGCGCTCGGCCTCCTCGCGCAGCGCTTCGTAGGCGAAGAACCGCTCGACGCGATCGAGCCCCAGGAAGCGGAATCCACGGTCCCCATTCGCGGGCAGTGCCCGCATCGCGGCAACCAAGCTGGGTGGGGTTTCGGGGCGCGACACGACGGCGGGGCGTAGCCCTGCGCGCGGAGTCGGTCAAGGATGAGAGAAAACGCACTTATCGAGTTAACGCACGAAAATCCTTCGAGAACCGGCTGGGCGGCCGAAAGCAGCTCCGGACGCGTGCCGCGGAGTGGCACGGGATTCACACCCCGACACCACGGTTTTCCAGGCTCCGACGCGGCTTCCTCGCGAAGAGGGGCGCAGAGTGTGCGCATTCGACCACAGCGTGGTCGAAACTCCACTTCGGGACCGCCCCGTCAAAAATCGGCCGCCCAGCCGAAAAGCAATAAATTTCGGCCGAATTACGTTGTTGCCCATCGTGCGACTGCCGCTAGTACGGAGGCCCGATGCAGCGTGTATTCGTCACCGGCCTGGGGGTGGTCAGCCCCGTAGGCCACGGCCGTGAGGCCTTTGGCCAGGCTCTTCAGTCTGGGCGAAGCGGTGCCGCGCCCATCGCGGGCTTCGACACCTCCTCGATGGATCGGCACGTCGGCTGCGAAGTGAAGGGGTTCGCGGCACGCGACCACCTGACGCGCGCCGAAGTGCGCCGCATGGGCCGCTGCTCGGCCATGGCCGTCGCCGCCGCACGCATGGCCGCGCGGGAAGCGGGCCTCGAGGGCGACGCGCTCGCCGGCCCGCGGACGAGCGTCATCCTCGGGACCACCATGGGCGAGGCCAACGTCCTCGGGCAGCTCGAGGCCAGCTGGTTCCACCAGGGCGAGGATGCCGGCGACCGCGACGCGCTCCCGCAGTACGGGACGACGCTGCTTCCGATTCACGTCGCGCGCGCCTTCGGAGCCCGCGGCATGGTGCAGACGCTCCCGGCGGCATGCGCCGCAGGGAACTACGCCATCGGCTACGCGCTCGACCAGATCCGGGCCGGGCGCGCAGACCGCGTCATCACCGGCGCCAGCGAAGTCATCGAGAAGCTCCAGTACGCGGGCTTCGTGCGCCTCGGCGCGATGGCGCCGGAGAAGTGCCAGCCCTTCGACGCCGGCCGGCGGGGCCTCCTCCTCGGCGAAGGCGCGGGCGTGCTCATTCTCGAGTCCGAGGAGAGCGTGATCCGGCGCGGCGCCACCCCACTCGCGGAGGTCGGGGGCTACGGCCTCGCCTGCGACGCGCATCACATCACGCGGCCGCGCCCGGACGGGGCGGGCAGCGCCCTGGCGATGCGCCGGGCCCTCGAGGCCAGCGGTCTGAGCACCGAGGACGTCGACTTCGTCAACGCCCACGGCACCGGGACGCCCTCCAACGATCCGGTGGAGACCAAGGTCCTCGCCGACGTCTTCGGCGACCACGCGCCCGTGGTGACGAGCGTGAAGAGCATGCTCGGACACTGCATGGGAGCAGCGAGCGCCCTCGAGGCCGTGAGCTGCGTGCTCACGCTCGAAGAGGGCTGGGTGCCGCCGACCATCCACCACGAGGAGCGAGACCCGGCCTGCGGTGCGCTGCGCCTCGTGGCCAACCGTGCCGAGCGCCATGACGTGCGCGTCGCGCTCAACAACTCGCTGGCCTTCGGCGGCTACGACGCCGTGCTGCGCCTCGCCAGGCCAGGCGTCCTGCCGGCGCCGGCGCCGCTCGCCGCCTGAGACCCACGTCGTGCGCCTTGCCATTACCGGCGGGGGGAGCGTGAGCCCCTTCGGCGTGGGACGTGCGGCCTTCGAGGAGGCCCTGGCCACGCCGGACGTGGCGGCGGCCCGCGCCTTTCGCACCACGTCGGAGGTCCTCGATGCCGAGCGCGTCGGGGCGTCCCGCACCGCCGAGGTCTGGGGCTGGGATCCTTCCGCCCACCTCGGGAAGAAGGGGCACCGGAGCTACGACCGGCTCACGAAGTTCCTGATCGCCGCGGCCAAGCACGCGCTCGCCGACGCGGGCATCAAGGATGAGGACGGCTTTCGCGAGGGGCGCCTCGGCGCGAGCGACGTCGGCATCTGTAGCGCGACGGCCTACGGGTCCCTCGACGCCATCACGGAGCTCAACCGCGTCGCCGAGCTCGAGGCCCCGCGCTTCATCAACCCCTCACGCTTCCCGAACACGGTCATCAACGCCGCCGCGGGCTACGTGAGCATCTGGGAGGGGCTCACCGCGCCGAACACGACGATCGTCGACGGGAACTGCGGGGCCCTCGACGCGGTGCTCGCGGCGGATACGCACCTGGTCAACGGCCGCGGAAAGGCCTTCCTCGTCGGCGGGGGTGAGGTCGTCAGCGACGCGCTCCACCTCGGCCTCTCGCGCCTCGACGTGCTGGCACCGCCGGAAGGCGAGGGCCCCGGGCTCACCATGGGCGAGGGCGCCTGCTACCTCGTCATGGAGCGCGAGGCGGCGGCCCGGTCGCGCGGCGCGACGCTGCTCGGGCGCGTGCTCGGCTACGGAAACGCCTTCGAGCCTCCCCTCGAGGCGTCGCGCATCGTCGACGCCCGGCCCGACGCGATCGTGCGCGCCGTGGAGATGGCGCTGGCGGAGGCCTCCCTCGACGCGGGGGACGTCGACGTCGTCGCCGGCGCCCGCGGCGGTCTCGCGCGCCTCGACGCAGCCGAAGCGGAGGCGCTGCGGGAGGTGCTGCCGGGGGTCCCCGTCGCGGCGCCCAAGGCGCTTCAGGGTGAGACCTTTGGCGCGGCCGGGGCCTTCGCCATCGCACAAGCCCTCGCCTGGATGAAGGGCGCCCCGGTGGCGCCGCTCGTGGCCGGGGAGCCGTTGAAGACGCCGCCGCGCGTGGTAGTGGTCACGGCCGTTGGTTTCTACGGCAACGCGAGCGCGGTCGTGCTCGCGGTCCCCGAGGAAGCTGCGGGCCGGGGGGCGCAGGAGTGACGGCATGAGCTGGATCCAGGACAAGAGCCGAGCGGGCCTCGAGCGCATTCGCGAGGCCCAAGAGAAGCAGGTCTACCCCTACTTCCGCGCCTTCGAGAGCGGCGGGCTGCACACGACCATCGACGGCAAGCCCGTCGTGAACTTCAGCTCGAACGACTACCTCGGACTCACCACGCACCCGAAGGTGAAGGAAGCCTCCATCGAGGCCGTGAAGAAGTTCTCCTGTGGCCTCGGCTCGAGCCGGGTTCAGGCGACGACGACGGCGCACGTGGAGCTCGAAGAGCGGCTCGCGGCCTGGTTCGGCTTCGAAAAGTGCCTCGTCTTCACGACGGGCTACCAGGCCATGGTCGGCACCATCATGGCGCTCGCGGACCGGGACACGACGCTCGTCCTCGACAGCCTGAGCCACGCCTGCATCCTCGACGGCACCTTCGCCGCCGCCGGCACGCCGCGAAACGGGCCGGAGATCCGCTTCTTCAACCACAACAGCCCGCGCGCGCTGAAGCGCGTGCTCGGCAAGCGCGAGCGCGAGAAGGCGATGATCCTCCTCGAGGGCATCTACAGCCTCGACGGCGACGAAGCGCGCATCCACGACCTCCTCGAGGTCGCCGAGGCCGACGAGAAGGCCGTGGTGGTCTGCGACGACGCCCACGGCACCGGCACGCTCGGGAAGGGCGGTCGCGGCATCATCGAGAAGTACGGCCTCGAGGGCCGCATTCCCGTCGTCATCAGCACCTTCTCGAAGACCTTCGGCGGCATCGGCGGAATCCTCCTCGGCGACGCCGAGACCGTGGACTTCGTGAAGCACCAGGCCCGGAGCTTCCTCTTCAGCGCCAGCCTGCCGGTGCCGGTCGTGGCCGCGGCGAGCACCATCCTCGACATGCTCGAGGACCACGGCGAGGAGCTGGTGGCCGAGCTGCACGACAAGAGCGCCTACATGCGGAAGGGGCTCACGGACCTCGGCTTCGACCTCGGTCTGAGCGACACGCACATCATGCCCGTGATGTGCCGTGAGGAGCGCAAGGCGCTCTTCACGCACGTCGCCATGCTCGAGAGCGGCGTGATGATGGTGCCCATCACCTACCCGGCCGTGAAGCGCGGGGAGGAGCGGCTTCGGCTCAACGTGACCCGGGGCCACTCGAAGGAAGACATCGACCAGGCCGTCGAGCTTCTCGGCGTCTACGGCAACGCCTTCTTCGTGCTCGGGGGCGAAGAGCTCGAGCCGCTCCCCGCGGCGGAGTAGCCGCGGCGAGGTCGCGTCGCGGCGAGATCGTGTCCCGGCTGCTCAGCCGCGATGCTCGGCGACGACCGACTCGTAGTAGTCGGCCGTGATGGCGCCCACGCGGTCCGGCCGGAGCCGCTCCTCGTAGTAGGTGCGTCCGCGCGCTGCGAGCCCCTCGGCCCGCTCCGGATCGTCGAGGAGCGCGTCGAGGGCCGCTGCCAAGGCCGGCGGATCCTCGATGGGCACGAGCACGCCGTTCTCGCCGTCCTCCACGATCTCGTTGATGCCGCCGGCGCTCGTGGACACGAGCGGGCTGCCGTAGGCGAGAGCTTCGACCACCGTCATGCAGAAGGTCTCGTAGCGAGAGGGAACCACCGTGACCCGGCAGCGGCGCCGGAGCCCGTCGATGACCTCGGGCGGCTGCGGACCCATCACGTCGATGCGCGCGCGGACGTCGTCCGGGAAGCGCGTCAGGTACTCCTCGAGGGTGAAGGTCTCCTTGCCGCGGTTCAGCTTGTAGTCGGGCCCCACGTAGATGAGCCGGCGCGTGGGCTTCATGCGCGCGAAGGCGTCGAGGATCACGTCGCCGCCCTTGTGGCCGTCGAAGCGGCCCACGAAGAGCACCGTGTCCGGCTCGGACCCCGCGAGCGTCCAGGTGTCCTTCGCGTCCACCCAGGGTCCGGGGTTCGGGAGCACCTTCGCGCCCTCGAGGGCCAGCCCGTAGTAGCGGCGCGTCCGCTCGAGCACGTCGTGGGAGGGGGACGAGACGAAGCGCGCGCGCCGGAGCGCGATGCCCTCGGCCTCGATGCGGTCCTTGAAGGGCGACACGGTCAGGTCGTGACCGAGGACCTTCCCGGTGAGGAAGAAAGGGCCATGCAAGCGCACGATCACCGGGAGCCGGAGCATCGGCGCCGCGTACTGGTACCAGCCCCAGGTCTCCTCCGTCTCGACGAGGTCCGGTCGGGCCTCTCCCGTGCGGCGCTTCTGCTTCCGCAGGAAGCCCGCCATGCGGAAGGCCATGGAGACGTTCTCCGGCTCCGGCCGGTTCAGCATGGAGCGAAGCCGGAGCCCGAGCGCGTGCACCCGGCGCTCCATGGCCGTGGTCTGGTAGAGCTGCGGCTCGTCCTCGGGGCCGCGCCAGGGCATCACGTTCGTCGTGACGCGCTCCGGCAGGCCGCTCCGCATGTTCGCCACGTAGGTGACGATGCCGTTGGTCGCGAACTGCGGCGGCCATACGGGGACGATGTAGGTCACCTTCACGAGTGCGCTCTCACTCGGTGATCTCGACGAAGAGATAGGGCTCGCCGACCAGGACCAGGCTGGCGAGGATGCCCACGCCAATGCCCAGGAAGAAGAAGGCGAAGGAGCGGAACTCTACCCGAAAGCGGAAGAGGCCGAGGCGCGCCTTCGCGGCCCAGATGACGGCGGCCACCGGGACCTCGTTGAGCCCCATGGCCCAGACGATGCCCCAGAAGCCTCCCCAGTGATGCGCCAGCGGCACGGCCGTGACGACGTAGAGCGCTCGCGCCAGGCTCCGGTAGAAGCCGTAGCGCGTGTGCCCCAGGCTGAAGAGCAGCGTCTCGCTGGCGTTGAGCGAGGTGCTCGCCGCCAACGAGAGAGAGAGAATGCTGAGAATGGGGCCCGCCGGTAGGTAGCGGTCGTCGTAGAGGAAGTCGACGACGATGGGCGCCCCGATCAGGAGCAGGCCGCAGCCGAAGCAGAAGGTGAAGTCGAGCTTGAAGCGCGCCGCGTCGAAGGCGGTCAGCAGCACCTCGTTCTCGCGCTCATCGCCGGCCTCGAGCTTGTTCTTCTCGCGGTTGAGGACCGGGAAGACGATGTTGTGGATGAGCTTCGTCTGCAGCGCCATCACCGCGCTCGAGAGGCGCGTGGCGATGGCGTAGAGGCCGAGCGACGAGAGATCGACGAGCTTGCCGATCAGGATGCGGTCGGCTTGGGTGCCGACGAAGGTGCAGGCCGTGCTCAGGAAGATCCATCGGCCGAGGTTGAAGATCTCGTCGAGGGCCGTTCGGTCGATGAAGAAGCGGTGGCGGAGCGCATCCAGGAAGAGGTGGCTTCCGACGAGGCGGACGAGCGCCCCGGCGATGCCGCCGAAGACGATGGCCCAAGCCGAGGGCTCGACGTAGGCGACGGCGATCTGCACGCCCACCGTGACCACCTGTGAGGCGAGCTCGAGGCTGATCACGGCCTTCTGGTTGAGGCGACGGATCTCCGTCTTGAGGGACGTCGCGCAGAAGCCGTCGATGATGCTCGTCAGCCCCGCCACCAGGAGCAGGTTGCGAAGCTCCGGCTCCTCGTAGAACGCGGCGACGGGGCCCGACCCGATGGCGCAGACCACGTAGAGCACGAGGCCGCGAGCCACGCCTACGGTCCAGGCCGTGTTCAGGAAGCCGGGCTCCTCGCCGCGCCGGCTCTGAAGGATGGCCGTCTCGAGGCCGAAGTCGCTGAAGAGATGGAGCGCGACGATGAACGCGAAGACGAGCTCCATGAGCCCGTAGACCTCGGGCACCAGGAGCCGCGTGAGGATCAGGCTGCTGAGGAGGCGCAGCACCTGCGCGCCGCCGAAGCCGAGGACGACCCAGACGACGGCGCGGCCCGCCGTACCCTCGGCCTTCCCCTGACTCTCTTCGCTCATCGGCTCCTTCTCGACCCCACGTCGCGACCTATTAGCGCCTCGGCCTGGGGAACACCAGGAGGACCGAAGGCGGGGCGCGACGGCCAAGGCTGCCGATGCTACGACGTCCCGCGTGCCGAATCTGCTCGCCTGGCTGGTGATGATCTCCACGCCCGTGGTCGCGTGGGTTCTAGCGAGCCGCTACCGGCCCCGGCGAGCCGTCCTCCTCCTGCTCTTCGGAGCGTCGATGTTCTGGCCCAACCGGACCAGCTTCGACCTCCCGATGAGCCCCAATCTGGACAAGGAGCTCTTCCCGGCGTTCTGCATGCTGATCGTCCTGGCGATCAAGGCGGGACCCGTGCTCGCGCGCGCGCAGGCTCACCGGAGCTACGAGCGGCTGCTCGTCATCGCTGCGCTGGGTGCCATCGGCACCGTCGTGACGAACACGGACGACCTCGTCTATGGGCCCAATCGGCTGCTGGGTCTGAAAATCAACGACCTCGTCTATTACGTGATCGAGGTCTGGATCCGCTGGCTGCCGCCCTTCCTGCTCGGCCACGCGCTCTTTCGTCGCAGGGCAGACCTGGAAGATCTCTTCCGCTTCATGGTGGGGTGCGGGCTCGTCTATTCGCTCTTCATCCTCGTCGAGATCCGTCTTTCCCCGCAGCTTCACAACTGGATCTACGGCTTCCATCAGCACTACTTCATGCAGTCGATCCGGATGGGTGGATACCGTCCCATCGTCTTCATGCGGCACGGCTTGAACGTCGCGTTCTTCATCGTGATGTGCCTCTTGGCCGCGACGGCGCTCTACAAGGCGAACGTGCGTTTGCGGTTGCCGGTGCCCTTCTTCACGCCGAAGCGGACGGTCATCTACCTGGCGATCATTCTCGCCATCTGTAAGTCGACGGGCGCCTATTTCTACGGGATCTTGGCACTGCCGCTTCTGCTCTTCGGGCCGATCGCGCTGCAGCGGGCCTTCGCCACGGCGCTGATCGTGGTCGTCATGATCTATCCGATCCTCCGGTCCGTAGAGGCGATCCCCGTCGACGATATCCTCGACTGGATTCGCATCAACGTCGCCAAGGAGCGCGCCGCCTCGCTTGGCTTCCGTTTCCACAACGAGGCCGAGATCCTCGAGAACACGCGCGAGCGAATCTGGTTCGGCTGGGGCTACAACGCGCGGCCCTTCGAGCACGACATCTACTCCGGCGAGATGACCACCGTCGTGGACGGCGCGTGGATCATCGAGCTGAGCGCGCACGGGATCGTGGGCTTCCTCTCGCTCTTCCTGATGCTCGTGCTGCCCATCGTGCAGGCCGTGCGCGCGATCCCGAAGCTGCAGCGGAAGAGCGACCGGCAGCTGCTCTCTGCCCTCACGGTGATGTGCGCGATCTACATGATCGAGTGGATCCCGAACTCGCCGGCCTCGGCCGAGCTCACGATGCTCGTGGGGGCCCTGGCCGGCGTGGCCCCGGGCATGCTCCGAGAGCAGCGGGCGCGGCGCCGCGCCGAGCGCCGGGAGGCGCGTCGCCGGGAGGCACGCGCGGGTCGCCGCTGACCGCTCAGCGGATGCGGTGGAAGGGGTCCTGCCCGCCGGTGAGCTCGCCGAGGGAGGCAGCGCCCTCGACCTCCGTGAGCTCCAGAGCGATGCCGCCCATGTGGTGCTGCGTGGCCACGGCGGCGCCGGTCGCGAGCGTCTCCCAGCCCTCCCAGCTGGTCGGCACGCCGCCGATGGGCAGGATCTGAACCCACATGCGCCACTGCGTCGGCCGGCCGTCCGCGCCGAGGTCGAAGAGGTAGGCGTCGCCCGGCGTCACCCCGCCGGAGGCATAGCTCACGAGGAGCCCAGGATCCCCGTCGTCCACCGGCGCCACGCCGAGCGTGACCCCGTCGTCACGGAGCTTCTCGAGCGGGTTCAACCAGAAGCTGTCGTTCGCCCACAGCCCGTAGGCCTGAGCGCAGGCGTTCCGGGCGGCGTTCCCCTGGAGCCGTCGCCCCGCCTCGAAGGCCTCGCCTTGGCCGTCGGCCAGCCGGATGCGCGCGACGGTCTCGCCCCAGCGCACCTCGGCCAGGCTCCCCTGCCGGTCCCAGAGGTGCCGGTGCCGCCCCGCGAAGGTCCAGCGGACGGCCCCGGTACGCTGCCACGCCGGGAGGTCGATGGCGGCCTCGACCCGGGCGGCGAGGGGCTCCGGGTCGGCTCCGCTCGCCGTGGGCCGCGACCGATGCATCACGGCGCCCGCGATGACGCCCGAGAGCAGACAGGCGCCGAGGACCACGCCCAGCACGCGTAGCGCGCGCTTGAGGCGCTGGCGGGGGGGCGGGGCGTCCGCGGGGGCTTCGGGCGACACGGGCCCGGCATAGCGCCGGCCGCCCCTCTTGGCGACCACGCAGCCTTCGTGTTCGGCCCCAGGTCGCCGTTCGCGCCTGCGTGGGCGTCCTAGCCCCGCCTGGCGCTCCGTACGCGCTACGCTCCGTCGTCGTGCTTCGTGCGGTCGCCCTCGTCCTCGCGCTGCCCCTGGCGGCAGCCGCTCAACCCGCCGCGGGCGGGGCGACGGCGGACGTAGCGCCCGGCGCGGCCGAGGCGGCTCCGGAGATCCCGGCGCCGCGCACGCTCCCGCGGCTTCGCGTGCTCGTGATCGTCGAGACGGCCGACCCGCGGGTGCGGCCCGCGACGCTGCGAGAGGCCATCGCATCCCACGACGTGCTCGCCTTCGGCCTCGGCGACCCGCGCGCGAGCGCGGCGGACGCCACG
>CALCTH010000262.1 GCA_937893795.1 uncultured Myxococcales bacterium
CCCGGTAGTCACCGGTCCAGGCGTTGTGTACCTCGGCGTCGTAGAGCGCGAGAGCTTCGTCGTGCTCGTCGAGCTCGCAGTGGAAGAGCGCGCGGTGCCAGAAGACGTGCGCGCGGAAGTTGTTGCAGCCGTCGTAGCCGGCCGCGTGCGCCCGCAGCCACGCCACGCCGTCGTCGGCGCGGTCCTGCATCTCCATCACGTGGGAAACCGCGTGGATGCCCCAGGCGTCCCGGGGCTCCTGGGCCACGGCACGGCGGCCGACGCGCTCGGCCTCATCGAAGGCGTAGGTCTCCTCGAGGGCGAAGGCGTGGCAGCCGAGGACATAGCCGTAGCCTGGCGTAGCGGCGCTCCAGGCCGGGAGCACGCGCTCGACGGCGCGCCGGAGGGCCTTCGGGCGACCCTGCATGAAGAGGCAGCCGTGCTCGAGCTTGACGACGAAGAGATCGGTGGGCGTCTCCGCGGAGAGCACTTCGAGGCGCGCGGACGCCCCGCGCATGTCGTCGTCGATCCAGTCGCCGAGCGCCGCGACGAGCGTGGCCTCACGCGCCGTGGCGCCCCGCGAAGCGGCCACGCGCACGGCTCGCGCGTGCGCCTCCCGCGCTCGATGCCGGAGGTCGTTACGTCCCTTGAAGAGGAACGCGAAGCCCTGAAGGCACAGCCCCGGGATGAAGTCCGGATCCGCGGCGAGCACGTCGGTGAGGCCCGCGCCGGTGTCGGCGCGATGGCCCGAAAGCGAGAGTACCGTGCGCTCCCAGGCCTCGAGGGCCGCGGGGCTGGTGGGCGACACCTCGGCGCCCCAGCCATCCCGCGTCTCGCTCCCGTCGACGGCGGGCGCTCCCGACGGATCACGGGGGTCGAAGGTGAGAACCATGAGAAAGCGTAGTGGCGCGAGGACGAGGCGTTAGCCCGGGCGGCCCGCAGCGAGCGCGGACCATAACGCAGTTGCGGGCCCCGCGGGACCCGCCGGAGGGTGGCGGGTGAGGGGCCCCGCGGGCAGTGGGATAGGTACGATCGTCGCAGAGGGCACGCCGGGGACGTGAGACCACCGACGACGGAGTCGGACACGGGCCCGCGCTCGGGCTCGGAGGGGGGCTCGGAAGCGGGAAGGGAGACGGGAACGGAAACGGGGGCTCAGCCAGGAAGGGTCCTTCCGGCTCCGCGTGCTAGCCCCTCGCGTGCCCTTCCCGCTTCCGATCTTCGAGACCGTGCACGGCAGCCGGGCCTACGGACTCGCGCGGGCCGGGTCGGACACGGACCGCAGGGGCGTCGTGGTGGGGCCCCGAAGCTGGTACCTCGGCGTGCGACCGGGGCCGGAGCAGCTCGAGCTCTCCCCGGACCACTTCCGTCATGACGTCCGGAAGTTCCTCCGGCTCCTCGGGAACGCGAACCCCACGGCGCTCGAGACGCTCTTCACCGATCCCGAGCACCACGAGATCGTGACGGCGGCCGGAGCGCGCCTGCTGGCCGCACGCGAGCGCTTTTTGACCCGGCGGGTGGCGCAGAGCTTCGCCGGCTACGCCATGGGGCAGCTCGCGCGCATCCGGCGGCATCGACGCTGGCTCGAGGCGCCGCCGGCGAAGAAGCCCGAGCGCGCCGACTTCGGCCTGCCCGAGCGCATCGTCTGGGACCCGGCCTGCCAGGCGCGCAGCCCCGAAGGCAACCCCGTCGTGTTGCCGATGATCCCCACCATGTTTCCCGTGCCGAGCTACGCGAGCGAGGCCTACCTCGACGAGGCGACCCGCTTCTACCACCTGTTGGGCGACGCCCTCGCCTCGTACGTCTACCCCAACGGTCCTATCGTGCT
>CALCTH010000263.1 GCA_937893795.1 uncultured Myxococcales bacterium
GCGGCCGCCGTTGCCACCACCCTTGGTGCCACCGGCGCCGCAGCCGAGGAGCGCGAGGTCGCCGTCCTCGCCGTTCAGGCCGAAACCGCCGCTCACGACGATGGCCGGGCAGTTGCGCTCGCCGGCCACGCTGGTGTCGGCCGCATTCGCGCCGGCCTCCGGAAGACCGACGCCGCCGCCCTGGCCGGCGGCGTAGCTCCCGTCGTCCGCGTCCCCGCCCCGGCCGCCGCTCAGGTCGACGACTCCCTCGAGAATGACGTCGCCGTAGCTTCGGAGGTCGAGGGTCCCGTCGCTGCTGGTCGCGTCGAGCTCGAGGCGCCCGCCCGCCTCGACCGTGATCGACGTGTAGTAGTAGATGCCGCTCGTGAGGCGCGTCGTCGTGCCCGCCGCGACGGTCAACGCGCCTAGGGTGCCGCGCGGTGGGGCCGCATCGAAGAAGGGCGGCGGCTGGCACACGCCGGCGACGCAGATGTCCTCGCCGACGCACGCATTGCCGCAGGCGCCGCAGTTGGCGGCGTCGCTGGCCGTCTCGACCTCGCAACCCGTCTCGAAGAGCCCGTCGCAGTCGCCGAAACCGGCGTCGCAGACCGCGACGCATTCACCTTCCGCGCACTCGTTCACGCTCGCGCCGGGCTGGGGCCCGCACACGACGCCGCAGGCCCCACAGCTGCTCGCATCGCTGCGAACGTCGACCTCGCAGCCGTCGGCCGGCTCCCGGTTGCAGTCGAGGGCGCCCATCACGCATGCAAAGCTGCACCGCCCGCCCGCGCAGATCGGCACGGCGCCGGGGATGGCGCCTGGACAGACGACGCCGCACCCGCCGCAGTTGAGCGGGTCCAGGCCGCTCGGCGCCTCGCAGCCGTTGGCCGGGTCGCCGTCGCAGTCCGACAGGCCTCCGCCGCAGCCGGCGACCTCGCATCCGAAGTCGGGCCCAGCCGCACAGCGGGCCACGGCGCCCGGCACGTCGCAGCTCCGGTCGCCGAAGTCGTCGACGCGGCCGTCGCAGTCGTCGTCGACCCCGTTGCAGCTCTCGCTTCCGGCGGGGTTCACGTCGGCGTCGCCGTCGTCGCAGTCCCCACGGCGCGTCGTGCGCCCCGGCACGAGCTCGCAGGTAGCCACCGGCGCGACGTCGTCATCGCCGTAGCCGTCTCCGTCGCCGTCCACGTACCAGAGCGCCATGTCGCAGCGCTCGTCGACCTCGCCGTTGCAGTCGTTGTCGCGGCCGTCGAGGAGCTCGGGCGCGCCGGGGAAAATGGCGCCATCGAGGTCGTCACAATCGGCGCGCACGTCGTCGCCAGCGCAGGCGGCGTCGGGGAAGCCGTCGCCATCGTCGTCCTCGAAGTCGAGGCCGGCGCCCTCGCGCCGGAAGGCGAAGTCGGCGCGGCCGCTGCAGTCGTCGTCGAGGCCGTTGCAGACCTCGGCCGCGAGCGGGTTCACGCCGCGGCGCGCGTCGTCGCAGTCGAGGGGCGTGAGCGCGAACCCCGCCGGCGGCGCGCAGCTCTCGACGGTGTCCGTGGGCGCGCCGAAGTCGTCCCCATCGGCGTCTCGGTACCAGGTGAGCGTCGCCATCGTCTCGTCGACGAGGCCGTCACAATCGTTGTCGACGCCGTCGCACGCCTCGAGCAAGCCGCCGTGGCGGTCGCGGCGCACGTCGTCGCAGTCGTCGTCGAAGAGGGAGAAGCCCACCGCACCAGCGCACGCGCGCGCCGGCGAGAGCGGGTCGCCGCGCCCGTCGCGGTCCGCGTCGACGAAGACGTCGACCTGCACGCCTTCGTCGACGATGCCGTTGCAGTCGTTGTCGACGCCGTCGCAGACCTCGCTCCGACCGAAGGCAACGCGCGACGAGGCGTCGTTGCAGTCCTGGCCGCAGGCGAGCACGCCGTCGGGGCGTCGGTTGCAGCAGCGCGCGTCCGTCTGACCGTCGCCGTCTCGGTCGAGGGCGCCGGTGGTGCTCGGGTCGCAGTCCTCGTCCACGTTCTCCGCATCGCAGACCTCGATCGCGCCGGGGAAGATCGAGGCGTTCGCGTCGTCACAGTCCGGACCGCCGCAGGCCGGGCCCACGACGCCGTCTCCATCGGCGTCGCCGCGCTCCTCGCAGGTGGCGCAGCGCGCCTCGGCCTCGAGGCACCTCTCCTCGCAGGGCGGGAGCCCGGGCACGCAGCCGCGCGCGTCCGCGTCGTCGTTCCCCGGCGCGCAGCGCTCGAGGCCGTTGCAGAAGAGGCCGTCGCTGCACGCCGCGTCGGGCATGGGTGAAAAATCGCAGGTCTCGGGGCGCGGCCCCGCATCCGGCACCACCGCGGACCCCGCGTCGTCGTCCCCCGCGCACGCCAGCGCCCCCACGAGGACCCAGGCCGTCATCCACCGCATGCACCGCCTCCGCGGGGACGATAGACGGTGACGAGACCGTTTCGGTCACGAATGCGCGCGAGACGGGCGAGCTAGGCGCCTACGAGCCGAAGCGACGGCCGAGAGTGGCCAGCGTCGCTGCGCTCGAAGGAGTCGACGACCTGACGGAGCGCCTCGCCAGCGCGCTGGAGCTGCTGCGCCTCGTCGAGGGAACGCTGGCAGCTGGCCGCCGTGGCCTGCGTCTGCCCCGCGACGACCTCGGTCGTCTCGCTGATCTGCTCGATGCTCGCTCGCTGCTCGACGGATCGGGCGGCGGCCGTCTCCATGGCCGCCTCGACCTTGAGGATGCGCTCGTGAATCGCCGAGAACTGCGCCGTCACCTCGTCCTTGAGCTGCGATCCCGCGTCGGCGTGGCTCACGGCGCCCTGGATGCGTTCCGCCGTCTCCCGCGCGGCCTTCGCGCTCCGCACGGCGAGGTTGCGGACCTCGTCGGCGACCACGGCGAAGCCCCGCCCCGCGGCGCCGGCCCGGGCCGCCTCCACCGCGGCGTTCAAGGCGAGCAGGTTGGTCTGGAACGCGATGTCGTCGACGGCCTGTACGACCTGCGCGGTCTCGTTGGCCGACGCACGGATGCGGTCGATGGCCTCGGTGAGGGCGGCCATGCCTCGCTGCCCTTCCTCCGCCGCAGCGCGCGTCGCCATGGAGAGCTGCTGGGCCTCCTGGTTGGCCTCCTCGCCGCGGCGCGCCACGGACGCGAGCTCGCGGACGCTGCCGCTGATCTCCTCGAGGGCGGCGGCCTGAGCGCTGGCGTTATGGGCGATCTCCTGGCTGTCCGAGGCGATCGCGTTGGCCCCCTTCGTCACGCCGAGGGTCGTGTGGGCGACCTGCGAGAGGCCGTCGTCCAGGTTGGCCGTCGCCTGATTGACGATACGGCCGATCTCCTGGTCGAGCGCCGTTCCGCTCTCGGACGCGCGGGCGCGAAGGTCACGGCTAGCGACCCGCGCAAGCACGGCCTGGAGCCGCTCCACCGTGGCGCCGAGCTCCTCCTGATTGCGCCGGGCCTCCGCCTCGGCGACTTCGGCCACCTGGCGCTGCGCCTCCGCCTCGACGGCGGCCTGCGCGACGCTCTCCTGCTGCGTCTCCATCTTGGCTTGCGCGTCCGCCGCGTCGACCATGTCGCGGTCCGCTTCGCGCGCCACGTTGAGGATGAAGATGTTCTCGAAGACCACCCAGGCGGCGTGCTCGAGAGCGCGGCCGAGGCCCGAGGTCATCACGCCGAAGAGCGATTCCGGCCAGAGCAGCGCGCGCAGGATGTGGTCGCCGGCCACGACGACGGTGGCAACGAGGATGACGCGCACGTCGCGGTAGGCGACGAGGAAGGCGAGGGACCCGAAGATGTGGAAGTGGGTCTCGATGCGGCCGCCACTCAGGTGGATGAAGAGTGCGCTGTAGCCGAGCTGGCTCGCGGCGATGACGTAGCGCGTCGTTGCCTGCCCCGGCGCGCTCCGCGCGAGGAAGACGGGGAGGCCCGTGAGCACGCCGCCCACGACGAGCGCCGCGGCGAGGTGCACGTGGGGGCTCGCCACGCGGCCGGCCCAGGTAGCTGGGCTGACGAGGAGCGCCACGAGGATGGCGGCGCCGTACTGCACCATGAG
>CALCTH010000264.1 GCA_937893795.1 uncultured Myxococcales bacterium
GCCCAGGGCGCGCCGCCGGGGCGCGCGACGGTGAGCGCGGCCGCGGGGACGCCGTAGTCTCGGGCGAGTACGCGTGCCGTGTGGGCGCTGGTCGTCACGACGCCCCGGACCCGCGCCAGGCTCGACCGCTCACCCGCTGCGAGCGCGGCCGCGTGGGGCCCTTCGTCCGCAAGCGGATGGTGGCAGAGCGCGACCAGGGGCCGCTCCTCGGCGAGCCGCGCGATCTCGTCGGGAAGCGCACCGAGGGCGAGCCCGTCGATGACCAGGAGGCGCTCCGGCGCGACGGCCCGAAGCCGGGCGCGCCCCTTCCGTCGCGCCTCCACGCTCGGCCGCGGGTAGTCCCCATGGAGGACGAGCGTCTCCGCGTCGACGCCGCGGGCCTCTGCCGTCCGGCACACGGCGAGGTCGTAGCGGGTTCCGCCGCTCAGGCGTTCGGCGGGCCCGGGAAAGGCCAGCGTGAACGCGGGCGCCGCGCTCACGCGGGAAGCTCGCCCTCGAAGCTCGCGAGGGCGACGTGCGACTCCTTCAAGGTCACCCGGAGGGAGTGAAGGCCGCCGGCGTGAGGACCGAGCGCGCCAGACCCTACCCGGGCGACGATTCCGTCCCAGAGGTGCTTGGCGAGGAACTCGGTCGTGGTGTTCACGCCCGCGAAATCCGGCAGCTCGTCGAGGTTGCGGTAGGCGAGCGGTTCGAGGACGGAGCGGAGCGCCTCGTGGGCGAGGCCGATGTCGACGACGAGGCCATCGACGTCGAGCTCGCGGCGCATGAAGGCCACGTCGACGACGTAGGTCGCCCCGTGGAGGCGCTGGGCCGGGCCGAAGACCTCGCCCTGGAAGGAATGGGCGATCATCACGTGGTCGCGGACTTGAACGGTGTACATGGGCGCCGGGACCATGGGGCCGGACGGTCCGGCGTCGAGCATCAGCGGTAGCGAAGACGCGCCGCGAGGGTGCCGGGCACGGAGAGCACCTCCGGGAGCCTCGCCGGCGCGTCGGCGAAGGGGATCTCCTCGGCGACGAGCGCCTCGTAGCGCGGATCCGCGAGAAGCCGGAGGGCGAGCGCGAGCCGCTCTCGTCGAGACCAGCGGGAACGCTGGAGCGCGGCCACCCGGCCGACCTGACTCGAGACGAGGCGAAGCCGTCGGCTGTGGAAGGCCTCGCCAAGGGGGAGCGCGGGTGACCTATCCCCGAACCAGCTCAGCTCGAGCACCGTCGCCTCGGTCCCGGCAGCGGCGAGCGCCGTCTGCAGCCCCGCGCCGGTAGCGCTCGTGTGCACGACGAGGTCCGCGTCGCCCGCGAGATCCGCCGGCGCGCGCCAGCGCATCAGCCCGAGGGCCTCGGCGGGAGCGCGCCGCGCGGGCGAGGGGTCGACGAGCGTGACCTCCGTGCCGGGCGTGGCCCGCGCCAGCGACGCAACGAGCAACCCGAGCACGCCGGCTCCAACCACGACCACGCGCTGGCCGACGGTCAGCCCCGCATCCCAGCAGCCGTTGAGGGCCGTCTCCATGTTGGCGGCCAGCACGGCGCGGGCATCGCTCACCTCATCGGGGACGGGCACGAGCGCGTCGGCCGGCACGGTGTACGCGCTCTGGTGCGGATGGAGGCAGAAGACGCGACGTCCAGCCGCCAGGTCCATGCCCGCGCCTTCTCCCAGCCCCGTGACCACGCCCACGCTCGCGTAGCCGTACTTCACGGGTGCGGGGAACGCGCCCTCTTGCCGCGGTGCCCGCATCCGCTCGTGCTGGCTCGTTGGCACACGCCCCTCGAAGACCAGCCGCTCGGTGCCTCGGCTGATGCCCGAGGTGGTGGCCTCGACCCGCGCCTCGCCGGACGCCGGTGGCGGAGCCTCGGCGGGCCTCAGCGCATAGCGGCCCGGGGCTTCGAGCCAAAGCGCCCGGGCGGTGCCTTCCGCGGAGCGCGTGCTCTCGGCCGTCACGGCGGGAGCGTAACGCGGCCCGCGCCCCGCGCGGAGCGGGCTTTTCGCCAAGGGTCCCTGGCCCCGGACATCGACGCGTCGAGGTGGCGCCCCAAGAGGCCCCGCGTGCGGCGCTTCATCCAAGAGCACCTGCTCGCGCTGCCGGTGCCGCGGCGCCGGCTCGTCTTCAGCGGCCTCGTCCTGGGTGGCGTCCTCGCGCTCGCGGCGCTCATGCTCCGGGTGCTCGCCACCGACGGGATCACGATTCTCGAGGTAGGCATGCTCGCCTGCTACGTCGTCACGCTGCCGTGGCAGGTCATCGGCTTCTGGAACGCGGTGCTGGGCTTCGTCTTCCTGCGGGCGTCGGTTGATCCCGCGGGCGCCGTCTCGACCTTCACGAGCCGCTCGCCGGTGCCCATCGCCGCGCCGACGGCGCTCGCCCTGCCCATCCGCAACGAGGCGGTCGCGCCGGTCTTCCGGCGCATCCGGTCGCTCCTGGCGGCCCTCGACGCCACGCAGCCGCATGCGCCCGTCGCGCTCTTCGTGCTGAGCGATTCGGACGATCCCGGGATCGTGGCCGAGGAGGAGGCCGCGTTTGCAGAGCTGCAGGCCTCCCTCGCGGGCCCCGAGCGGGTCTCCTATCGGCGCCGCACGGACAACGCCGGCTACAAGGCGGGCAACGTGCGGGAGCTCGTGGTCCGCCGCGGCGACGACTTCCGCTACCTCGTCGTCCTCGACGCGGACAGCCTGATGACCGTCCGTGCGCTCCAGCGCGCCATCGGCCTCATGGAGCGCCGCCCGCGCCTCGGGCTGCTGCAGACGCTGGTGGTCGGCCTACCCTCGGACAGCGCCTTCGCGCGCCTCTTCCAGTTCGGGATGCGCCAGGGCATGCGGAGCTACACCACGGGGAGCTGCTGGTGGCAGGGCGCCGCCGGACCCTACTGGGGCCACAACGCCGTCCTTCGGATGCGCGCGTTCCGCGACCACGCCGAGCTGCCGGTGCTGCCCGGCGCGCCGCCGCTCGGCGGGCCGGTGCTCAGCCACGACCAGGTCGAAGCCGCGCTGATGCGCGCGGGAGGCTGGGACGTGCGCGTGCTGCCGCTCGAGGACGGGAGCTTCGAGGAGAACCCGCCCACGCTCGTCGACTACCTCCAGCGCAATCTCCGCTGGTGCCAAGGAAACATGCAGTACCTCCGCCTGCTCCCGCGGCTGCCGATGCTTCGGCCCATGGGGCGGGTCCAGATGTTGCTCGCGATCTGGATGTACCTCGGCGCGCCGGCGTGGATGGGCTTTCTCGCCCTCGGCGCGCTCCAGGCCGTGGCCGACGGTCACGCGGCCTCGCTCCCGGGCTTCGCGAGCCTCGGCGGCGTGCTCTTCGCGCTCATGATGGTGCTGCTCTTCGCGCCGAAGGTGCTCGGCGTGGCCGACCTTCTCCTCGATCCGGCTCAGCGGCGGCGCTACGGCGGCGCGGGTGCCGTGCTCACGGCGGCGGGCGCGGAGACGCTCTTCTCGCTGCTCCTCGGACCCATCGTCGCGCTCCACGAGACGGTCTTCATGGGAGGGCTCCTCTTCGGACGGACCACACGCTGGAGCGGACAGAACCGGTCGACGCGTAGCCTCCCGTGGCGCACCGCGGTGGCGGTCGGCTTCCTTCCGACGCTCTTCGGGATCGGATTCACCGCGCTTCTCTCGGCGCGGGCTCCGGCGGTCTTGCCCTTCGCGGCGCCGGTTCTGGCCGGCTGGCTGCTGGCGATCCCTTTCGCCTGGGCCACGGGGCACCCGGCCCTCGGGCGCTGGATGGCCCGCCGGGGGATCGCGGCGACGCCGGAGGAACGTGCCCCGCTGCCGGAGGTCGTCGCGGTGCAGCTTCCCGAGACGCCGTTGCCGCGCCGGGACCCGACCAGCCCCCGCGTCGCGCCCTCCGCGGCCGCCTGAGCCCTGGCCTTCGCGCCCACGCTACGGGAGCCTCGTCCGGTGGCTCGGCGCTTCCTGAACGACGTGCGGTCGGCCCTCGCGGCCGCGGCCGTGCCGGCCGACGCCGCGCCCATGCAGGCGTACATGAAGTCCGCCATGCCCTTCCACGGCGTGAAGAAGCCGGCGCGCGTGGCGGCGCTTCGGCCGCTCTGGGCGACCTATACCTGCGCCGCGTGGCCCGCGCTCGAGACGCTCGTACGCGAGGCGTGGGACCACGCGACGCACCGCGAGGAGCGCTACGCGGTGCTGGACCTCCTCGAGCGGCCGGCGCATCGCAGGCTCGCCTCCCCGGAGGCCCTCCCCTGCTTCGAGCACCTCATCGTGAAGGGCGCGTGGTGGGACTTCGTCGACGACGTCGCCGGGAAGAAGGTCTGTCGCGTGTGGCTCGGCGCCCCGACGGCCACCACGCCGACGCTCCATCGCTGGATGCACACGGACGACCTCTGGCTGCGCCGGAGCGCCATCCTCGCGCAGCTCCGGGCCAAGGAGCGTACGGACCGCGTCCTGCTGACGGCGAGCATCGAGGCTGCCATGGACGCGCCCGACTTCTTCCTCCGCAAGGCGATCGGATGGGCCCTTCGTCAATACGCCCGCACCGACCCGGAGTGGGTGAGGGCCTTCGTCGACGACCGCCCCGGCTTGAGCGCGCTGAGCCGCCGCGAAGCCCTGAAGCACCTGTCCTGAGCACCCACGCAACGTTGCGCAGGCGGCCTCGCTTCCCCACATAGGTGCGGTGTCCGTTCATCTGACGCGCCGTGACGCGCTCAAGCTCCTCGGCGTCAGCTCCGCCGGCGCCGCGCTCGGCTGCCGCGCCGACGCCCCGCCCGCCGGCCGTTCCCCCGCCGCACGGTCCCCTGCCGCGGAGGCCGGGCGCGCCGGCCACGACGCCGTGCTCTCCGTGGCGCCGCTCCAGACGCCCTGGCAGACCGAGGATCCCTTCCTCTTCTGCATGCACCACCTCGACCGCTTCCCGGCCGGGAACGCCGTCATGGGCCCGCCGCGAGCCTCCCTCGCCGGGCGCCGGCTCGGCAACGACTTCGGCGGCCGAGACGGCTGGAACATGTACCACGGCGACCGGGTCCCCGGGTTCCCGAGGCATCCGCACCGCGGCTTCGAGACCATCACGGTGGTGCGCCAGGGGCTCCTCGACCACTCGGACTCGCTGGGCGCGACGGCGCGCTTCGGCGAAGGCGACGTGCAGTGGCTCACGGCCGGCGCCGGCATCCAGCACGCGGAGATGTTCCCGCTCGTCCGCGAGACCGCGGGCAACCCGCTCGAGTTCTTCCAGATCTGGCTCAACCTTCCGGCGGCGCGGAAGATGGTCGAGCCGCACTTCTCGATGCTCTGGGCGCCGACCGTGCCGACGCTCGACGTGGACGACGAGGTCGGTCAGCGAACGCGGGTCACGGTCGTCGCGGGGAGCTTCGCGGGGACGCCGGCCGCCGCTGCGCCGCCGGCCAGCTACGCGAGCGAGCCCGGCGCCCACGTCACGCTCCTCACCCTCGAGCTCCAGGCCGGGGCCCACTTCACGCTGCCGGCGGCGACGCGGGGTACGGCGCGGACGCTCTACTTCTACGAAGGGCGCGAGATGCGCGTCGGTGGCCGGCGCGTACCCGCCTCCCGCGCCGTGCGCCTCGCGCCGGAGGCCGAGGTCGACCTGGTGGCCAGCGCCGGCCCCGCCGCAGCGGTGCTGCTCGGCGGCCGTCCCATCGGCGAGCCCGTGGCACGCCGCGGGCCTTTCGTCATGAACACGCCGCAGGAGATCCGTCAGGCCTTCTCGGACTACCAGCGGACGCAGTTCGGTGGCTGGCCCTGGCCGAGCCCCGAGCCGGTGCATCCGCGACCCGAGGGGCGCTTCGCGCTCCGGCCCGACGGCCGCATCGAGCGCCCCGCCTGAGCGTGGAGATCCACGTCCGCTCTCTCGACCCGAACGCGGCGGACGAGGTCGCGCTCGTCGCCGCGCGCATGCGCGAGACCATCGTCGAGGTGCTGGGGAAGGCGCGCGGGGGGTCCCTCTACGACGCCGCCTTCCTCGAAAGCCGCGTGCGAGAGCACCTCGACCGGGACGACGCCGCGGTCCTCCTCGGGCTTCTGGGCACGACCATCGTCTCCCACGTGATCCTGCGCGTGGAGGACGAGGCCGGGCTCTTCGGGACCCTCTACGTGGCACCCGATGCCCGGCGTCTCGGCGTGGCCGGCGCCCTGGTCGGAGCGGGAGAAGCGTGGATGCGGGAACGGCGGCTGTCGCGCGCGCGCACGTACACGCACCCCGCCAATGCGCCGCTCCACGCGCTCTTCGGGGGTCGAGGTTACGTGCTCTCCCCCATCTCGCCGGACTTCGTGAAGCTCGAGCGGCCCCTCGGCGCGTCCTGAGGCCGTAGTGCGGCCGCCGCACTTGCGTTAGGTCTTCGGCATGGCCAACGCCCCCGCGCCTCGACGCCGGAGCCAGGATCTTTCGTCCTTCGTGGTGCGCGAGGGCATGCGCCAGCGGCCGCTGCGGGACTTCTACGCCTTCATGCTCTCCCGCCCGTGGCGGGTCGTGCTCCCGACGACGGCGCTCATCTTCGTCGTCACGAACGGCGTCTTCGCGCTGCTCTACTGGATGCGGCCCGAGTCCATCGCAAACATGGACGACACCTTCGGCGCGGCCTTCGTCTTCAGCGTCCAGACCTTCGGCTCCATCGGCTACGGCTACATGCACCCGCAGGATGGCTGGGGGCATACCGTCGTCACCCTCGAAGCCTTCGTCTCCATCCTCTGCCTGGCGATGCTGACGGGCCTGGTCTTCGCGAAGATCAGCCTCCCGCGGGCGCGCGTGAACTTCACGCACGTGCTGTGCGTCGAGCCGCGGAACGGCGTGCCCACGCTGACCTTCCGCATCGCCAACGAGCGCGGCGCAGCCATCGCCGACGCCGAGGCGCGGCTCTCGGCGCTCGTTCGCTACACGACGGCCGAGGGGGTGCAGGGCGCACGCTTCGTGCACCTCGAGCTCGAGATGAGCCGCTCGCCGATGTTCGGCGTGATCTGGCAGCTCTATCACCGCCTCGACGAGAGGAGCCCGCTCCACGGGCTGACGCAGAAGCGCGTCGCCGACGAGGACATGCGCTTCATGGCCTCCATCAACGGCCTCGACACGACCTTCTACCAGGGCGTGCACGCGCGCTACGCCTACTGGCCCGAGGACGTCCGTTTCGGCGAACGCTTCGTCGACATGATCGAGCGCATGGAGGACGACCGGGTACGCATCGACTACCGGCGCCTGCAGCAGAACGAGCGCATCCTCAGCTGAGCCGGCCCTCGGCGGCGCGCGCGATTGCCCGTAGGCTGGCGCCATGGCGAACCCGCTCCTCGACGACCGCTTGGTGCAGCTCCTCCTCGAGGACGTCCTCGACGCCGAGGCGCTGACGGCGCTCCCCCATTTCGAAGACCACGGGAAGGAGACCTTCGGGCTCTACCTGGACGCCTGCCGGCGCCTCGGCCGCGAGGTGCTCTTCCCGACGCTCCGCCCGATGGATCTCGAGCCGCCGGTCTTCGAGAAGGGCCGCGTCCGGCTCCACCCGAGCTTCCGCGAGGCCTTCGGGCACGTGCGCGAGCTCGGTGCCATCAGCGCGACGCGCCCGGCCGAGGTCGGGGGGCAGCAGCTCCCGCTCACGGTGGCCACGCTGGCCCACGCCTACCTCATGGCCGGCAACCTCGGCGTGGTGGGCCTCGCGTGGCTGACCACGGGCGCGGCGCACCTCGTCGAGGCCTTCGGGTCGGACGACGTGAAGGCGCGCTTCCTCGGAAAGATGTACGAGGGGCAGTGGACCGGGACGATGGCGCTCACCGAGCCTCAGGCCGGGAGCTCGCTCGCCGACATCACGAGCTCGGCGACGCCGCGCGAGGACGGCACGTACCGGATCCGCGGCGCGAAGATCTTCATCAGCGGCGCGGACCATGACGTCGCCGAGAACGTGGTGAATCTGGTGCTCGCGCGCATCGATGGAGCCCCCGCGGGCACGAAGGGCATCAGCCTCTTCGCGGTGCCGCGGCTGCGCGAGGAAGACGGCGCGCTCGTGAGCAACGACGTGCAGGTCACGGGCGTAATCCACAAGATCGGCTGGAAGGCGCTCCCGAGCCTGGCCCTCGGCTTCGGCGACCGAAACGACTGCCACGGCTGGCTCGTCGGCGCGCCGCACCAGGGGCTCCGGATGATGTTCCAGATGATGAACGAGGCGCGCATCGGCGTGGGCGTGAACGCCGCGGCGACGGCGAGCGCCGGCTACCACGAGGCGCGCCTCTACGCCCTCGAGCGCACGCAGGGGCGCGCGCTCGAGGCCCGAGGCGCCGGTGAGCCCGTCCCGCTCGTCGCGCATCCCGACGTGCGGCGCATGCTCCTCCGGCAGAAGGCCATCGTCGACGGGAGCCTCGCGCTCGCGGCCACCACGGCGCACCACGCGGACCTGGCGGAGCACGGTCCCGAGGACGCACGCGCCCATCACCAGCTGCTTCTCGATCTCTTGACGCCGGTCACGAAGACCTTTCCGGCGGAGTTCGGCTTCGAGGCCAACGCGCTCGCGGTGCAGGTGCTCGGGGGCTACGGCTACACGAGCGAGTACCTGCCGGAGCTCTTCCTTCGGGACCAGAAGCTCAACACCATCCACGAGGGCACGACGGGCATTCAGAGCCTCGACCTGCTCGGCCGGAAGGCCATGGCGCGCGGCGGGGCAGCGCTGCAGGCGCTGGGGGCCGAGATTCAGCAGGCGATCGCCGCCGCCGACGCGGCGGGTCTCGACGACGCGCTCCGCGCGCCGCTCTCGAAGGCGATGGTCCGCCTCGGGAAGACCTCCATGGCGCTCGGCCAAAAGGGCCTCGCCGGCGACACGCTCGGTATGCTCGGCCACAGCGTCGACTACCTCACGATGACCAGCCTCGTCGTGGTCGCCTGGCAACATCTCCGCCTCGCGACGGCCGCGGCCATGCGCCCGAGCCGCGGCGACTTCGAGGAGGGCCTCCTGCGGAGCGCGCGCTACTGGATGGCCACGGAGCTGCCGCGCGTCGAACACCTCGCGCAGCTCTGCGAGACGAACGAGCCCAGCTACCTCGAGATGGAGCCGGACTGGTTTTGAGCGTCCGCTTCGGCGTCGACCTCGGCGGCACGAAGACCGAGCTCCTGGCCCTCGAGGGCTCGCGGGAGGTGTACCGGAAGCGCGTGTCAACGCCGGCGACGGAGGGATATGCCGCCATCATCCGGTGCCTCCGTGACCTCGTCACCGAGGCCGAAACGGAGCTCGGCCTGCGGGGCACCGTCGGCGTCGGTACGCCGGGGGCGATCGGTCCGGCGACCGGCCGCCTCAAGAACGCCAACACCACCGCGCTCAACGGAAAGGCCTTCGACCGCGACCTGAGCGACGCGCTCGGTCGCCCCGTTCGTCTGGCCAACGACGCGAACTGCTTCGCCCTCAGCGAAGCGAGCGACGGCGCGGGGGCCGGCGCCGACGTGGTCTTCGGCGTCATCGTGGGCACGGGCACGGGCGCCGGCGTGGTCGTGCACGGCCGCGTGCTCGCGGGCCCGAACGCCATCGCCGGCGAGTGGGGCCACATGCCGCTGCCCTGGCCGCGCCCAGGCGAGCTACCGGGCCCGTCCTGCTATTGCGGCCTTCGCGGCTGTGTCGAGACGTGGCTCAGCGGACCGGGTCTCGCGCGCGACCACGAAGCCGCCACGGGCGAGCGCCTCGAAGGCGCCGATCTCGCGGAACGCGCCTCCGCCGGCGACGCCGACGCGCAGGCGACGCTCGATCGGCACGCGGACCGCTTCGCCCGCTCGCTCGCCGTGGTGCTGAACGTGCTCGACCCGGACGTCGTCGTGCTCGGCGGCGGCGTCTCGAAGCTCACCCATCTCTACGCCGCCATCCCCGCGCGCTGGGGCGCCTACGTCTTCAGCGACGTGGTCCGCACGCGCCTCGTCCCGGCGAAGCACGGCGACTCGAGCGGCGTCCGCGGCGCCGCGTGGCTCTGGTCGATTGCGGAAGCGGCGCGGCTCTGAAGAGGGCCGACACGGGCCGTGCGTTTGGAATCGCTGGCGTTTCCGGGCGGATTGGTTTCTTTGGTTCCGTCCGTCCCCGGCGGGCTCAGGCGGCGCGGCGGTGGATGCGGCGGCCGAGGAGCTTCTCGATGCTCTTCAGGTAGGCCTTCTCTTCCGGGTCGCAGAAGCTCACGGCCGTGCCGGACGCGCCGGCGCGAGCGGTCCGGCCGATGCGGTGCACGTAGGGCTCGGGCACGTTCGGCAGGGCGAAGTTGATGACGTGGCTGATGCCTTCCACGTCGATGCCCCGGGCCGCGATATCCGTCGCGACGAGCACGTTGAGCGCCCCCGAACGGAACCCGTCGAGGGCCCGCGTGCGCGCGCCCTGGCTCTTGTTGCCGTGAATCGCCGCGGCCTCGATACCGGCGTTCGCGAGCTTCTTCACGAGCCGGTTCGCGCCGTGCTTGGTCCGCGTGAAGACGATGGTGTGGGCGATGTCGCCGGCGCTGAGCAGCTCGATGAGCTTCCTCGGCTTGGCCTTCTTCTCCACGAAGACGACCTCCTGACGCACCTTCTCCGCGGCCGAGCTCACCGGCGCGACGGCGACGCTGACCGGGTCGTGGAGCAGCTCGTTCGCGAGCTTGCGAATGGGCCCGGGCATGGTCGCGCTGAAGAAGAGCGTCTGGCGCTTCTTCGGGAGCTTCGCGATCACACGGCGCACGTCGGGCAGGAAGCCCATGTCGAGCATGCGGTCCGCCTCGTCGAGCACGAAGAGGCTCACCTTGCGGAGGTCTACGTAGCCGCGGCCCATGAGATCGAGCAGGCGCCCGGGCGTGGCCACGAGCACGTCGATGCCCCGGTCGAGCTCGGCGATCTGCTTGCCCTCCTTCACGCCACCGAAGATCACCGTGTGCCAGAGCTCCAGGTGCGTTCCGTAGGTCGCGAAGCTCTCCCCGATCTGCGCGGCGAGCTCCCGCGTCGGCGTGAGCACCAGGGCGCGAATAGCCGTCTCTTCGTCGGCGATGGCGTCGAGGCGTTGGAGCAGCGGCAGGCCAAAGGCGGCGGTCTTGCCGGTGCCGGTCTGCGCGCAGCCGAGCACGTCCCGGCCGGCGAGCGCCGGGGGGATGGCGTCGCGCTGAATGGGGGTGGGCTCGCGGTAGCCCGCGTCCTTCACGGCGCGGAGAAGGTCCGCGTGGAGGCCGAGGTCGTCGAAGGTCACGCCGGGTGCTCGCAGGTCACGGCGTTTTCGCAAGCCAACGCCACCGGAATCCTCGGTGCCTCCTCGGCCGCACGTGGGGTCGGCGATGGCGCCTGGGCGCACCGGCGCGGCTGGCGCGAAGGGCCTCGGCCCACTACATGACGCGCTCCATGACGCACTCTCCTTCCGATCGGGAGGGGGAGCCTGGCGGGAGCGACGCACCCTCCCCCTCTTCATCGACCGGTTTCGACGCCTTCGGCCTCGACCCGCGCCTCGTCGAAGCCCTCGGCTCCCTCGGCTTCGAGTCGCCCACGCCCATCCAGGCGGAGGCGCTGCCGCCGCTCCTCGCGGGCCGCGACGTCATCGGCCGCGCGCGCACCGGCTCGGGCAAGACCGCCGCCTTCGGCCTGCCCCTGCTCGAGAGAGTCAAGGAAGGCGGACGCGGCGACGTGCGCGGCCTGGTGCTGGCCCCCACGCGGGAGCTCGCGCTCCAGGTCACCGACGCCATCCGCAGCTTCGCCAAGCGCGTCCCGGTGCGCGTGGTGACGGTCTACGGCGGCGCCTCCTACGGGCCGCAGCTCGCGGCCCTTCGCCAGGGCGTTCCCCTCGTCGTGGGCACGCCCGGCCGCGTCCTCGACCACCTCGAGCGCGGCACCCTCGACCTCGGCTCCCTCGAGATGATCGTGCTCGACGAGGCCGACGAGATGCTCCGCATGGGCTTTCTCGAAGACGTCGAGACCATCCTGAGCAAGACGCCGGAGTCGCGGCAGGTGGCGCTCTTCAGCGCGACGATGCCGGACCGCATCCAGTCCATCGCCGCCAAGCACCTCCGGGACCCGCTCACGGTGCAGGTCGAGGGCAAGGCGCTCAGCACCGGGCACATCGCCCAGCGGGCCGTCGTCGTGCCCCAGCGCTTCAAGGCCGAGACGCTGCAGCGCCTGCTCGCCGCGGAGCCCATCGAGGCGGCCATCGTCTTCGCGCGGACCCGCGCGGGCGCCGCAGAGATCGCCGATCTGCTCGCGCGAGACGGCATCGCGGCGGACGCGCTCCACGGCGACCTCAACCAGGCCGCCCGGGAACGGGTCCTGGCCCGCTTCCGCGAGGGCGTGCTCTCCGTCGTCGTGGCCACCGACGTCGCCGCCCGGGGCATCGACGTCGAACGCATCAGCCACGTCATCAACCTGGATCTGCCGCCGGACCCGGAGACCTACGTACACCGCATCGGCCGTACGGGCCGCGCCGGTCGCGAGGGTAGCGCGATCAGCATGGTCACGCCCGGCGAGGTGCCGCGCGCACGCTACTTCCAGCGGGCTCTCAAGGTGACCATCGAACGCATGCCCGTGCCCTCGGACGCGGTCATCGCGAGCGCGCGCGGCGACGAGATCCAGCAGCTCCTCGACGCCCAGCTCGCCGAGGGCACCGGCGCCGGCGCCGCCGACGTGGTGGACGCCCTCGAGGAGGAGCACGACCTCCGCTCCATCGCCGCCGCGGCGCTCACGCTACTGGCGGCGGAGCACGGCCTCGACCTCGAAGGCGACTTCGACGAGCGCCCGCCGCGCTGGGCCCAGGCCCGGGTTCCGCCGGAGCGCGGGGATCGCCGTGGTGCCCGGGGCGGGCGTACGGAGCGTGGCGGCCGGGAACGCGGCGGGCGCGGTGACGACCGCGGCCCCCGCCCCGCGCGCGGTGAGGCCGCCGCCGTCGAGCTCTTCCTTCCCGTGGGCCGACGCCGCGGCGTCCGCCCCGCCGACCTGGTCGGCGCTCTGGCGAACGACGCGGGCATCGATGGTCGCAGCATCGGTCGCATCACCATCCTCGACGCAAAGAGCTTCGTCCGCGTGAGCGAAGCCTCCGCCTCGCTCATCCTGGCGCGCGGTGACGTCGAAGTGCGCGGCACGCGCGTCCCCGTGAAGCGCGCCCACCCCCGCACGGAGGGTCCACCCGGACGAAGCGACGGTCCGCCCGGACGCGGCGACGGCCCACGCCACAAGAAAGGACGTGGCCGCCCCCCCCGGGGTCCGCGCCGCAACGATCGACCGTCGCGTGCTGACGACGGAAAGCACTAGCCTCTCAGGAGCCCATGAACGAATCGAACTCGACCGAAACGCCTGCTTCTGCGCGCGCCCCGCGCCAGCGCGGAGGTGACGCGTGAGCACCCCCGACAAGCGCGCCCGCGAGAAGCGGAAGGCCGAAAAGAAGCGCGAGAAGGATGAGCGTCGCTGGGAGCGCCGCGAGCGCGAGACCGCCGGCGTCGAGATCATCAGCGCCGAAGAGGCGGCCGGAACGCTCCCGACCATCGCCGAGGCCATGCAGGACTTCGAGGGAGGCACGCTCGCGTCCTCCGGCGAAGGCGCTCCCACCATGCCGACGAAGCTCTTCGTGGGTGGTCTGAGCTACCACACGGACAACGCCGGTCTCCGCGCCGCCTTCGAGGCCCACGGGGCCGTCGTGGAGGCCGTCGTGGTGACGGACCGCGACACCGGGCGCTCGCGAGGCTTCGGCTTCGTCACCATGGCGGACCGAAAGGACGCCCCGGGGGCCATCGATGCGCTCCACCGGAGCGAGCTCGACGGCCGCACCATCATCGTGAACGTCGCGACCGAGCGGCGGTGAAAGGCCGCTGAAAGAGCGCGAAGTGTTCGCGCGGGCGGGCCAGCCCTATAGACTCGCGCCGATGCGTTTTGCGACCACGGCACGGCGAGCTCGAGCGCTCTTCGCGCTCGCCCTCGTGCTCGCCTGCGGGGCCGATGCGGAGGAGGCACCCTACGTGCCGCCTCCGACGGCGCTGCCCGAGGCCACGGATTTCGCGTTCCGCATCGTCGACCATCACCCCGACATCGGCGGGAGCGTGCAGACGAGCATCACCGGCGACGGGGACCTCGAGCACATCTTCTTCCGTGCCCGGCGCGTCCTCGGCGGCGATCCGGAGGTCACCTGGCATCGAGCCGGCCTCGCCCTCTCGGTGACGGAGCTCGAGGGGCTCCAGCGCCTGCTCGACGACGTCGGGTTCTGGGAGCTCCCGCCCCGCTGCGACGGGGAAGGTGAGCCCGGGCGCATCACCTACTTCGCGCTCCGCGCACATGGACGAACGCGGGAGATCGCCTGCGCCGGAGTCAACCCGGACGCCTTGCTCCAGCTTCGCGACTACGTGCGGAAGGAGCTCCTCGACCCGCACGGGCGCGAGCTCGCGGCAGCTCCCGAGGTCCCGGCGCCCCCGCGCTGAGCGCGGCAGGCCGCTGGCGAGCGGCTAGCAGGCGCCGACGCGCACGAGCCAGAGTGACCCGGCCGGCGCGATCGCCCGGTACGCCTCGCCATGCGGGATCAGCACGCCGTGCCCGCGAGCCAGCCGAAGGTCTCCCGCACCGGTCTCGAGCCGTGCCTCGACACCGGGCGGTCCGAGGAAGAGGAGCGTCTCCGGCCCCTGGGCCTCCCGCACGAGCTCTTCGGGACAGGGCGTGAGCGCAAACTCCGGCGCCGGCGTCGGGTACGCCTCGCCGGCCGCCGGCGCCGTCAGCACGGCCGGCGCCGGCGCGTCGAAGCGGACCACGCGGAGGAGCTCCGCGGGATCGACGTGCTTGGACGTGAGACCGGCGCGGAGCACGTTGTCCGAGCTGGCCATGACCTCGATGCCGGCGCCGCGGAGATAGGCGTGGGGCACGCCCGCAGGCAGGAAGAGGCCCTCGCCGGGGCGAAGCCGGACCCGCTTCAGCCAGAGCACGAAGGCGAGCCCGGGGTCCGGCGTCGCCGGTGAGCCCAGGGCCTCGTGCGCGGCGCGCAGCCAGCGCGCGTCCTCGTCGCCACCGCGGGCCCTCGCCCGCGCGAGCGCGCTCTCGAGCGCCGCGCCCCGCGATCCCGCGTCCATCGCGAAGTAGGCCCGCACGAGCGTCTCCGGCTCGGGCCCCGGAAGCAGCCCGCCGAGGTCCCGGAGCAGCCCGCCCGGCGCGAGGCTCGTGGCGATCTCGGCCGCGGAACGAAAGCCGACCAGCGCGTCGAAGGGACCGAGCGCGACAAGGAGCTCGGGTTTCGCCCGGTCGTCCCGGTAGCAGCGCTCCCGGGCATCCCGCGCGATTCCGGCGGCCTCCTCTCGCGCGAAGCCCGCCGCCGCCTGCGCGGGGTCCGGGTGCACCTGGATCGAGAGCGGCCGCGCCGCGGCCAGGAGCTTCACGAGATAGGGGAGCCCGCCGTAGCGCTCCGCGACGCGCGCTCCGAGGAGGGCCTCCGCACCGGCCGCGACGCGGGCGTCGAGCGGCTTCCCGCCCGCGGCGTCGAAGGCCTCCGCCGGACCCTGCGGGTGCGCCCCGAACCAAGCCTCCGCGACGGGCTCGCCGTCCTCGGGAATCCCGAGCAGCTCCGGGCTGCGCCTCGCGTCGCCCCAGGCGTAGCGCTTGAGCGCGGGACGGAGACGAAGGACGGCCATGGCGCCGGGGACATAGCGCAGCGCGGCGCGAGGTGCCGGCCGGCCGTCACTCGGGCGTGAGCACCACCAGCTTCCCGATGGCCTCGTTGTTCGCCATCACGCGATGCGCTTCCGGCAGCTCGTCGAAGGCGAAGACCCGATGGACGTTCGGGGCCCAGGCGCCCGCGGCGACCTTGCCGAGGAGGTGGGCCATGAAGGCATCGTCCTCCTGCGCCGCGACCAGGTCGCTCCGGCTGAAGCCGTAGACGACGCCCTCGGGCAGGACCGGCGGCGCGTCCGTGTCCCAGGTCTCCGTGAGCATGCCGGCTCCGCCGATGCGACCTCCGCCGGTGAGCGTGGCGGCAGAGCTCTCCACGGACGCCGTGCTCCCGACGCACTCGACGACCGCCTGCACGGCGCCCGCGACCCGGAGCACCCGCTCGGCAAAGTCCGGGCCCTCGAGCACGACGTGGTCGAGGCGGCGCGTCTCCCTCAGACGCGCCGCCTTCTTCGGGTTGCGGGTCGTTCCGAGGGTGGTGCAGCCGCGGTCCTTGGCGATCTCGCCCGCCGCCATGCCCAGCGCGCTCGTGCCCCCGCGCACGAGCACGGTCTCGTCGCCGGTGAGCGCGAGGTCGTCCAGACACATGAGCGCCGCCGTGTAGTACGTCTCGGGTACGGCCCCGAGCGTGGCCGGGGCGAGATCCTCGGGCGCCCGAAAGACCTGGGTGCGGGGCACGAGCGCGTGCGTGGCATAGCCGCCGTCGAAGCTCCGGCCCATGCCCCCCATCAGCGCGACGACGCGTTCGCCCACGGCCAGCTCGCTGTCGCTCGGGTCGTCGACGCGACCCACGCACTCGAGCCCCAGGATACGAGGCCAGGTCGCGTCGGCGCTCGACAGGCCCTTCCGGGAGTGCAGCTCCGACCGGTTGAGACCGAAGGCCTCCACCGCGATGCGAATCCACCCGCGCCGGACCGCGGGCAGCGGCCGCCGCACGCGCTCGAAGGCGTCCACGCCGCCCGGCCCCTCGAGGTTCCACGCCTCCATCACGTCGCTCATGTCGCCTGCCCTCACTTCTACGACGGGTGGCTCCCGTCATGAGAACGCTACTCCACCGCTGCGGGCGCGTTGCCTCGCGCGCGGCTAAGGGCCGCCATGGCCCTGCGTCACGTCGTCTCTCTGCCCCTCACGCTGGCCGCGCCGAGCCTCGGTGCCTGCGCGAGCGCCACGGGCGATCCCGCCTCCGAGACCCCTCGACCGACCGGCTCCGCCGGAGCGGACGCGCCCGAGCCGTCGGCGCCCGGCGCCGCTCGGCTTCACGCGCCGCTTGGCGCCTACGTGACGCGCGAGGTCCTGCCCGGGCTGGCCTCACTGGACCCCCAGCGCCGCGTCGAGCTCGACAAGGTCACGCGCTACGTGCGCGCGGAGCTCGCCGAGGGGGCGCCGGCGCGGCTCACCTTCATCTGCACCCAAAACTCGCGCCGGAGCCACCTGGCCCAGCTCTGGGCGAGCGCCGCAGCCACCTGGTACGGGGTGGCGGGCGTCGAGACCTACAGCGGCGGCACGGAGGCCACGGCGTTCAACCCACGGGCCGTCGCGGCGCTGGAGCGGGCGGGCTTCACCGTCGCGCGGCCCGCCGGGGCCGGGCCCCACCCCCGCAACGAAGAGCGCGCGGGGCCCGACCTCCCCCCGGCGGTCGCGTTCTCCAAGGTCCATGACGAGGCGCCCAACCCGAGCGAGGACTTCGTGGCCATCATGACCTGCTCGGCGGCGGACGCGGCCTGCCCCTTCATTCCGGGGGGCGACCTGCGCGTCGGGATTCCCTACGACGACCCCAAGGCGGCCGACGGAACACCCGCCGAGGCCGCGACCTACGATGCGAGGAGCCGGCAGATCGCGACGGAGATGTTCTACGTCTTCGAGGCCGTCGCGAACGCGCGCTGAGCCCGGCCGGAGAGCTTCGTGCGCCCGGGTGCGGTTTCCCGCCGCGTGGTGCCTAGATGTGCCGCCGTTGGGGTGTGCCGCGCGGGGTCGCGGACCCTGAGCATGCAGGAGGCATGGATGGTTTACGAAGTCCCGGGGCGCGTCCGAGAGGGCGCGGCGACTCCCGTCAGCAGCATGGACCGCTACCGCGAGCACTACGCGAAGGCGGCCAACGATCCGAACCAGTTCTGGCTGGACGTCACCAAGAGCCGCATCCACTGGCGCAAGGAGCCGACGGAGGGCCTCCGCGGCTCCTTCTCGACCATCCAGGACGGACCGCTCTGCTGGTTCGCCGATGGCGAGCTCAACATCACGGAGAGCTGCCTCGACCAGCACCTCGAGTCGCGCGGCGACAAGGTCGCCATCCTCTGGGAAGGCAACGAGCCCGGCGAGAACCGGCGCATCACCTACCGCGAGCTGCACGGCATGGTCTGCCAGGCGGCGAACGCGCTGCGCGAGCTCGGCCTCAAGAAGGGCGAGCGGGCCATCATCTACATGGGAATGGTGCCCGAGGCTGCGGTCGCCATGCTCGCCTGCGCCCGCCTCGGCGCCATCCACTCCGTGGTCTTCGGCGGCTTCAGCGCGGATGCGCTCGCCGACCGCATCCGGGACTGCGGCGCGGAGCTCGTCATCACGCAGGACTTCGCCTACCGCGGCAAGAAGCAAATCCCGCTCAAGGCCACCGTCGACGATGCGGTGCAGGCCGCGCCGAGCGTGAAGAAGGTGCTCTGCGTGAAGCGCACCGGCGGCGAGGTGGCCTGGGACGGCAACCGGGACGTCTGGTGGCACGAGGCCGTCGACGCCGCGAGCACCGAGCACGCCGCCGAGATCGTCGACGCCGAGCACCCGCTCTTCATCCTCTACACCTCCGGATCGACGGGCCGGCCGAAGGGCGTCGTGCACACGTCGGGCGGCTACATCACCTACACGGCCTACACCCACGCGACGGTCTTCGACCTTCGCGAGGACGATGTGTACGGATGCGTGGCGGACATCGGCTGGATCACGGGCCACAGCTACATCGTCTACGGACCGCTGGCGAACGGCGCGACGTCGCTGATGTTCGAGGCGCTCCCGACCTACCCGGACGCCGGCCGCTACTGGGACATGGTCGAGCGGCTGAAGATCTCGATCTTCTACACGGCGCCCACCGCCATCCGCGCCCTCGCGGCGCAGGGCGACGAGTTCGTCACCAAGTACGACCGCTCCTCGCTCCGCGTGCTCGGCACGGTGGGCGAGCCCATCAACCCGGAGGCCTGGGAGTGGTATCACCGCGTGGTCGGCGACGGTGGCTGCAACATCGTGGACACCTTCTGGCAGACCGAGACGGGCGGCATCGTCATCAGCCCGATCGCGCCGGCGACGCCGACGAAGCCGGGCTCGGCGACCTTCCCCATGCCGGGCATCTTCCCCGTGCTGAAGACCGCCGAGGGCCAGACGGTGCGCGGACCCGGCGACGGTCTCCTCTGCATGGAGCATCCCTGGCCGGGTCAGGCGCGCACGGTGTGGGGCGACCACCCGCGCTTCGTCGCGACCTACTTCGACATGATGCCCGGTCACTACTTCACCGGTGACGGCTGCCGCCGCGACGAGGACGGCTACCACTGGATCACCGGCCGCGTGGACGACGTCATCAACGTGAGCGGTCACCGCATGGGCACGGCGGAGTTCGAGTCGGCGCTCGTGAGCGCCGAGGAAGTCGCCGAGGCCGCGGTCGTCGGCTTCCCCCACGAGATCAAGGGCCAGGGCGTCTACGCCTACGTCGTTGCCCAGCCTGGTCAAACCATCGACGTCGGTTCGCTGAACGGCACGGTGCGAAGCCAGATCGGCGCCGTGGCGAAGGTGGACAAGTTCCAGGTCGTGCCGGGGCTGCCCAAGACCCGCTCCGGCAAGGTCATGCGGCGCATCCTTCGAAAGATCGCCGAGGGCCGCGGCAACGAGCTCGGCGACGTATCGACGCTGGCGGACCCGACCGTGGTGGACACGATCCGCGACGGCTTCCAGGGCACGGCCTAGCCCGGGGCGCTAGCCGGCGTTCGCGCTCGCGAGGACGCCGACGGCCCAGCGGAGGAAGTCGGCCTCGGTCACGATGCCGACGAGCCTCCCGTCCTCCACGACGGGCAGGCAGCCGAACTTCTCGTCGAGGAGGACCATCGCGGCTTCGTCGGCGGGAAGCGTCGGCGCGACCGTGCGGACCTCGGTGGTCATGAGCGTGCCGGCCGTGAGCCGCTCCTCGGGCTCCCCGGCCGCTGCCCGCGCCGCCGCTTCGGAGGCGGCGCGGAGCAGGTCCCGGTGCGAGACGAGGCCGACGAGCACCCCGTCGCGGACCACCGGGAGGTGGCGTATGCGCGCGAGCTTCATGGTCCCCGTCGCGAAGCCGAGGCTCTGCGCCTCGCCGAGCGTGAGGACCTCCTCGGTCATGAGATCGCCGACCGTCGTCGTCACCGGCATGGTGGGGTTCTGTGTCCCGCACGAGGTCGGGCGCAAGGGCCGAGGTATCCGCCCGGCCCTCGTGTAACCTGAGCGCCGCATGGGGCTCCTCGACCCGACGCCGCCGCCCTACGACGCGCTCGAATGGGCGGGCAAGCCCTTTCCCGAGAAGGCGCGGATGGTTTGCGAGAGCTGGGCCCTGCAGGGCTACGGCACCCCGCCGAGCGTCTTCCTCGTCTACGGCCTGAAGGTCTGGTTCTACCTCTGGGCCTGGGGAGCCTTCGTCGGCTTCACGCCGGGCCTCGAAGGGGGCCTCGCCGCCTTCGGCCAGTGGTGGCTCGCGCCCATCGCCTTCCAGAAGTTCATCCTCTGGTCGCTTCTCTTCGAGGTGCTGGGCCTCGGCTGCGGAAGCGGTCCCCTGACCGGACGCTACCTGCCGCCCGTCGGCGGCGCGCTCTACTTCCTGCGGCCGGGGACGACGAAGCTGCCGCTCTTCGAGGGCGCGCCGCTCATCGGCACCGGCACGCGAACGCCGCTCGACGTCCTCCTCTACGCAGCGCTCCTCGTCGCGCTCGGCCGCGCGCTCGTGGCGCCGGCCCTGAGCGCCGAGGTGCTCCTGCCCATCGCCGTGCTCGTCCCGGTGCTCGGCGTGCTCGACAAGACGCTCTTCCTCGCCGCGCGGGCCGAGCACTATTGGGTCGTCACCGTCGTCTTCGTCGCGTCCTTCGCCGTCGGCACGGACTGGGTGCCCGGCGCGAAGGCCGTCCAAGCGGCGCTCTGGTTCTTCGCGGGCGTCTCCAAGCTGAACCACCACTTCCCCGCGGTGGTCTGCGTGATGACGAGCAACAGCCCCGTCACCCGCTTCGGCTGGATGCGCCGGCCCATGTACCGGAGCTATCCGGACGACCTGCGCCCATCCCGGGTCGCCGTCTGGTCCGCCCACGCCGGGACGGCCCTCGAGCTCGGCGTGCCCGTGATGCTGCTCCTCGGTGACGGCGGCGCGATCACGACCGTCGGCATCGTGATGATGCTGTTGCTCCACGGCTTCATCCTCTCGACCGTGCCCATGGGCGTGCCCATCGAGTGGAACGTCCTCGTGATCTACAGCGCCTTCTTCCTCTTCACCGGGGAGCACGCGGGCGTATCGATCCTGGCCATCGAGCCCGGCTGGCTCTTCGCCTTCGTGGCGGGCTGGTCCTTCGTGGTCCCGCTCGTCGGCAACGTGAAGCCGGCGTGGGTCTCGTTCCTCTGCTCGATGCGCTACTACGCGGGGAACTGGCCCATGAGCGTGTGGCTCTTCGAGGGCGAGAGCTTCCGGAAGCTCGACCGGCTCACCAAGAGCGCCCCCTGGGTCTACGACCAGCTCGCGCCCTTCTACGACCGGAAGACCGCCGTCGGCCTCGTGGGCAAGGTCATCGGCTTTCGCCTGATGCATCTGCACGGACGCGCCTTCGGGCACCTCCTGCCGCGCGCCGTCGCGGACGTCACGCGCTACGAGTGGCTCGACGGGGAGCTCGTCGCGGGCCTCGCCCTCGGATGGAACTTCGGGGACGGCCACCTCCACGACGAGCAGCTCCTTCGCTCGCTTCAGGCGCAGTGCGGCTTCGAGGAGGGCGAGCTTCGCGTGATCATGGTGGAATCGCAGCCCATCCAGCGGCAGGCGCTCCGCTACCGAATCCACGACGCGGCGACGGGCCTGCGCGAGGAAGGAGAGCTCACGGTGAGCGCGCTTCGAGCCCACCAGCCCTGGGACTACGGGTGGAGCGCCTCGGCCGCGGAGGTCGGCGCCGCGCCCATCGCGTGAAGGCGTCCTCGAAGGCAGCCAGCGCGCGCGCTATCTGTGGCCGCGATGGAGGATGAGGCGCGAGCACGGCCCCGAGGCCCCTGGGATGCGGTGGTGGTCGGCAGCGGCCCGAACGGGCTGAGCGCCGCGATCCGCCTCGCGCAGGAAGGGGCCAAGGTCCTCGTCCTCGAGGCGAAAGCCACCCCGGGCGGGGGCATGCGCACCGGTGAGGTCACGCTCCCGGGCTTTCATCACGACCTCTGTTCCGCGTGCCATCCGACCGGCGAGCTCTCGCCCTTCTGGCGAACGCTCCCGCTCGAGGCGCACGGGCTTCGCTGGGTACACCCCTCGGCGAGCGTGGCGCATCCCCTGGACGGGGAGCCCGCGGTCCTGTTGAGCCGCGATTTGACGGAAACAGCGGACAATTTGGGGCCCGACGCCCGCGCCTATCTGCGCTTATGTAAGCCCTTCAAGAAGCGCATCGATGCGCTTCTCGGGGACGCCCTCGCGCCGCTCCGCTGGCCGAAGGACCCCGTGACGCTGGCGCGCTTCGGCCTCCGGGCGGCGCTGCCGGCTACCACGCTCGCGCGCACGGCGTTTCGTGGTCCCCGGGCCCGCGCGCTCCTCGCAGGGAACGCCGGGCACAGCGTGCTGCCCCTCGAGCAGCCCGTGAGCGGCGCCCTCGGCCTCCTCTTCGCGCTCATGGGGCATGCCGTCGACTGGCCCGTGGTGGAAGGCGGCAGCGGCAACCTGGCGCGGGCCCTCGTGCGCGTGCTCGAGAGCCTCGGCGGCCACGTGCGCACGTCGCGACACGTCCGGGGGCTCGACGACCTTCCGCCGGCCCGCGTCTACCTCTTCGACACCTCCCCGGCGCAGCTCGCCAACGTCTGCGGGCCGGTGCTCCCGCCCGGCTACGTCGCCCGGCTACGTCGCTATCGCTACGGGCCCGGGAGCTTCAAGGTCGACTGGGCGCTGAGCGAGCCGATCCCCTGGAAGGACCCTCGCGTGGCCCGCGCCTCGACCGTGCACCTCGGCGGGACGCTCGAGGAGATCGCGGCGAGCGAGCGGGCCATGTGGGAGGGGCGGCATACGGAGCGCCCCTACATGATCCTCGTGCAGGCGTCGGCCCACGACGCGACGCGCGCGCCCGATGGACGGCACACGGGCTACGCCTATGCGCACGTCCCGGCGGGCTCGACCGCGGATCGCACGGCGGTGCTCGAGGCGCAGATCGAGCGCTTCGCGCCGGGTTTCCGGGACACGATTCTGGCGCGCCGGAGCTGGAACGCCGACGCCTGGGAGGCGCACAACCCCAACTACGTCGGCGGCGCCATCACCGGCGGCGTGGCCGACGTCTTCCAGCTCTTCACGCGGCCCGTGGCGCGCCTCGATCCCTACGCGACGCCCAACCGGCGCCTCTTCCTGTGCAGCGCGTCCACGCCGCCGGGGGGCGGCGTGCACGGCATGTGTGGATATTGGGCGGCGGAGTCGGCGCTTCGTCAGCTGCCGCGCTTCGCGCCGCGGCGGCTCAAGTAGCGCGCGAGCTCAGAGCGCCGGGCGGCCGTTCGGAAAGGCCAGCGATGGTCCCTCGAGGCGCAGGCGGAGCTCGCCGAGGGCCGGCGCCGTCAGCTCCCCGAGCGTCGTCGCCTCCTCGTCGGTCACGTCCTCGGCCGGACCATCGCCGTCCGCGTCGGGCGCCGCGACGTCCGCCGGCTCCTCCTCGGCCGTGACCAGGGCGGGCTCGTCACCGCCGAGGGGAACGTCCGTCGCGGTCATCGCGAAGTTGCCGCCGCCTTCGCAGCGGGCGTAGTCGGCGATGCACCCTTCGCTGCCCTCGCGGCAGCCACCCACGATGTGGATGCCGACGACATGGCCCTCGGAGTCCACCACCGGCGCGCCGGAGGTACCCGGTCGCGACGCCGCGTAGTGGACGAAGAAGCTCTCGTCGACGGTCGTGAGGGGCTCCGGCAGCGGGGAAGCATGGATCTTCTTCGAGGGCGCGTCCGGCTGCGCATCGCGCAGCTCGTCCTGAGCATGACCCACGAGGCCGACCCAGCCGCCGCCGCTCGGGACCGGCCCGATCTCGAGCGGCTCCGGCGGCGGGACGAAGGCCCGCGGCGGAGCGTCTTCCTCCCACTCGGCGACGTCCAAGCGGAGGACGGCGTAGTCGGCGCTCGCCGCATCGGCAGCGGCGAGCACCTCGGCCACGCGCCACTCGGAGGGCCTCCGGTCGACCTCGCGCTCACCGAGAGGCCTCGGATAGGCGAAGTCCACCATGTCCCCTACACGCCAGCCGCAGTGGCCCGCGCTGAGGAAGGTGTCGGTGTCGACCAGCGCGCCCGAGCATCCCGTCCGGGCCCCGAAGGCCACGGCCGCGGCTACGCGCTCGGCTACCTCGGGGGCGAGCTCCATGGCGCCCGCGTAGCCCTCGACGGGGCGAGGCTCTCCTTCGGCGCAGCGTGCCCGCGGCGTCAGACCGCTCTCGTCCGCGAAGGGCGGCGGCGGCTGGCGCTGGCAGGAGCGCGGCACGAGGAGAGAAGCCAGGACGAAGGCGGCGCCGACGCTCGCCCCCGTCCACTCCTTCCAGCCAAAGCGAAACTCATCGGGCTTCCGCCAGGGCGTGGGCGCCGCCGCCGGAGGCTCCGGCTCCGGCTCCGGCTCCGGCTCCGGCTCCGGCTCGGCGGCGGCCTCGGC
>CALCTH010000265.1 GCA_937893795.1 uncultured Myxococcales bacterium
CGATGGCACCATGGTCCCCATGCGGACATGGGGTGTGGTCGCCTTGCTCGTGGCCTTCGGGTGCGGTTCCGAAAGCGTACCGATACCGGAACCACGCGACGCCGGTAGTCCCGTGCCGCCCGGCGCGGGTCGACCCGTCGACGACTGCCACACCGACTGTTTCGGTTTCTTGGAGTGCGTCGACGGCGAGGTCAGCGGCGGCTGGACTCGCGTGGTGCCTGGATGCGAGTGGCCGCTCGACGCGACGTGCCGGACCGAGTTCTATAGCTGCGCCGAAGGGTGTCGCTTGGACGGCCGGCTCTCGCTGCGGAGCCCGGTCTTCGAAACCCCACTCGTACTCCTCTGTGAGGAGTCCCGTCCGCGGGCCGAGCTGGGAGACGCCTGCGCGAGCGACGACGACTGCCGCGCGACCGCCGTCTGGAGCCCCGGCTCCCGCCCGGAGCACACCTATCTGCGCTGCGGCGACGCGGGCGCCTGCGTCGTGCGAGAGCCGCCGAGCGACCCCGACTTCATGACGCCCTGCACGCCCCCCTATGAGCGCGCCGGCGCCTTCGAGGACGAGGCCTGCAGCGGAGGCTGGTGCTGGGTCCGAACGGACTATGGCTGCGCCGACCGCTATCGCGCGGGATGCACCGTGGCCTGCACGGATGACTGGGAGTGCCCCCCGACCGCGCGCTGCGACGAGCTCGGCGTGTGCGTGACCACGGTCGCGGCTGACTTCCCGGCGTGCGCGAGCCTCTGAGAGTCGGAGAGCGCCTATCCGCAGCGACCACGACCCGAGCCTGCAGTAGGCACCCGTTTAGGCGGCGCCCACGCGGAGTGCTCCTCGTAGCCATCGCGTTCGCTCTGATGCTCACGTCGACTGCTTGCGGGGACGTGCGGAGTGGAGACCTTCCGGAGTTCGCGCTCCTGGACGACCGAGAGCCGCTCGTTGCGTTCTTCGACGGGGAGTCGTCCGGGCCCCCAGGGCGCGTGCCCATCGTCATCGTGCCCTACGACCTGGACCGTCTTTGCCGGGTGTACCCGGTGATTCTGGCCCACACCAGCCTCTTCGGCGGTTCTGAGCTCGTAGTGTAGCTCCGTAACCCACGGACCGGGGAGTTCGCCGTGTTGCTCACGTTCACCCACTTCGACTTCATGGAGTCGTTGGTATGGGAACGGGCGCTTTGCGTCGATGACCGCCCCTGCATCGACGACTTGCGGGCCATCAACACGCTTTGCCGCGACCTCGATGAAGAGGCGAACCCCTGACGAGTGGCACTCTGCAGGCCCTGCCCCGAGGCGTGGGCCGAGCGCGTGAAGAGAGGGCGCGGTGTCAGCGGCAGGAGTGGTCGGGCGAGGTCTCCCGTGAACGGCCTCAGCCCTTCCCGTGCTGCCGCTCGAGCTCTTCGAAGCGCCGGAGAAGCGCGGCCTCCTCGGCGGCGAAGGGGTCCTCCTCCTCGACGTCGTCGACCGCGGTCGCCTCGACCCCTTCGCGTGGCGTGCTCTTCGCCACGCGCCCGGCGAGACGTCGGGCCGAGGCGAGCGGCTTCTCGATCAGCTCGGCGACGGAAGGCGCATTGGACAACGATTCGAGCGCGGCATCCGCCAGCGCGTCGGCCACCTCGCGCGCAACGTCGATGGCGCCGCCGAGCGGCGAGTTTCGAGGCGCGGCCGGCCGTGCGGGCGGCTGGTCTCCGACGGCCGCGCTGCGGCGCTCCTTCGGCTTCACGAACCCCGCCGCCTGCGCCATGCGCCGGAAGCTCGAGACGTCGGGCTCGCTGACGAGGAGCTCCGACACCTGCGCGTTGGCCTCGGCAATCGTGCACGTGCCGGGGCCGCGGCCCGTGAGCTCGCGAAAGAGGTCGCTTTGGGAGAAGCGCCATGAGGCGTAGGCGCGAAGGTGTGCCTCGGGATGGGACCACTCTTCGGACGTATCGCCACGCTGCCGGAACCGGGCCACGGCCGCCCGCACTTGTTTCAGGT
>CALCTH010000266.1 GCA_937893795.1 uncultured Myxococcales bacterium
CCGCCGCGGCCTCGGGGCGGCCGTCCCCCCCCGGCCGGTGCGTGCCTGTCTCTTCCGTCCCCCGTCCGGGGCCGCGGCCCGGGGGGCGCCGCGGCCTCCCCGCCGCGACGGTGCCGGAGCGGACCTTGCTCGCGACGGAGAACGTCTTCGGCTACGGCGCCGTCAGCCGCGACACGACGCTCTTCGCCTACGTGGAGCGGGTTCGCCCGCACTACGTACTCTCGGCCGTCGGCACCGGAGGAGGCGCGCCGCGGCGGCTCTTCCGGTCGCAGGAGCGCCTGGCCGGCGCGATCCCCAGCCCCTCCGGCCGCTTCGTCGCGTTTCGCTCTCAGGCCCACCGCCGCGATGTTCCGGCTGCCTCGGTGGTCGCGCTCCCGGCGGAGGGCGACGTGACGGCGCCACCGACGCGGATCACGGCCTACGCGGGGCTCCTCCGATGGGTCGAGCTGACCCTCCCGGGCGCCGCTTCGCCGGAAGTGCTCCTCGCGGTCCAGGTCCTCGGGGCCGCGAAAACGGAGCCGGAGCCGGCCGAGCAGGAGCCGGAGACGGCGACGCAGCCGGAGTCGGCCACGGGAACGGAAGCGGCCGCGGAGACCGAGACCGCCATGGCGACGACGGCGGCGGAAACGGATCCCGAGACGGCCACGGCACCGGAGACGGAACGGGGCACGGGACCCGATCAGGTCGCGGACGCCGATGCGCTCGCCCTCGAATCCGGCGAGGATCTCCTCGCCGAGATGTTCGACGAGCCCGGCGTCGCGCCGGGTGCGCCGCCGCTCACGCACGTGGCGCGCTACCGGCCCGACGGCGGCTTCGTCAACCACGTGGGCGGCACGGAGCGCCCCATCGGCTTCGTCGCCGGAGTCGTCCGCGACGCGGCCGGCGCGGAGGAGCTCCTCCTGGTCAGCCAGAGCCGCGTCCACGGCTGCAGCCTCGGCTTCTGGAACCCGGCGACGGAGGCGCTTCGTTGGGTGCCCCTCGCCCGCTGCATCTCCTTTCCCGCACTCGCGACGGGTCGCCTCTTCGCCGAAGCGGCCCTCGCGTCTCCAGCGCCCCACGCGGAGCTGCCGGCCGACGCGGGCTCGGAGTCTCCCGACGCGGGACCGGAGGCCAGCGCCGCACGCGACGCCGACCCCTCCCCCGACGACGCCGAGATCGTCGAGGTAGATCTCGCCACGGGCGCCGTCACGGCGCTCACCCGGAACGCCGTGCGCGAGCGCTACGTGCGCGCCCGCGCGCTGCCCGGCGGGGGCGTTCGCCTCGCCTTCGAGCGCATCCCGCGGCGGCGCTTCCGGCGATTCCCGCAGTCGAGCGTATGCTGGGCCGACCTGCCGCCCGCGGCGCCATGACGTCCGCTCGGGACGTCCCGGTCGCCGAGCTTCGAGCGCGTGCAGTTGGCCCGCCTCGCGCTCGGCCTCCGGGCGCAGCGCCCGGAGTCGCGCGTCAGCGGCGCTCGACGCTCTTCGTCAGCTCCGGCACGAAGCTGGTGCGCACGCGGATGAGCGATTGCCGCGGTCCGATGGTGCGGACGTTGATGAGATCCACGGTCGTTCGGCGGAGCGTGCCGTCGATCTCGGCGCCGTCGATGAAGTCGTGCTCGACGCGGGGCGCGCGATTGCCGCGCTGCGCGGCGACGGGAAACGTGAAGGAGGCGAGGGCGAGGACCACGAGCGTGCGCTTGAGCATGAGAGTCTCCGGTGCATGGAGCCGCGGGGCGCGGCGAGAGAGTGAGGACAACTCTCCGTGGCCTGAGCGTTCACTCACGGGTCAGCGCCCGCGCCGGGTCAGGGCGCGACGCGGTGCAGGTTGCGCGCGAAGGTCCCCTCGCAGCGCCCCGGCGTGTGCGCGCCGATGGTCACCTGGGCGATGAACACGCCCACCACGCCGCGCGAGGGGCTCACGACGAAGGTCGTGTCGTAGGCGCCGGCCCAGCCGAAGTCGCCGGGGGCCGCGCCCCGCTCGGCGTTGGTGTCGGGAAAGCCTGCCACGGCGACGCCTACGCCGTAGCCATAGCCCGCGTCGAAGAACCAGTCCTCACCGCGCGCAGGCCGCTGCGCGTCCGTGAGCCGGTCGCTTCGGAGCGCGCGAGCGCTCACCTCCGAAAGGATGCGCGTGCCCTCGAGCTGGCCGTCGTTCGCGAGCATCTGCGCGAAGCGCAGGTAGTCGGCCGCGGTCGAGACGAGGCCGCCCCCGCCGCTCGGCCAGCGCGACTCCACGAGCAGGTCGTCCGCGTCCTGCACCAGCGCGCCGCTCTCGTCGTGAACGTAGATGGGCGGCAGCCCCTCGGGCGCCGTCCCCAGCGGGAAGCCCGTCGCCTCCATGCCGAGCGGCCCTAAGATCGCGCCCTCCAGATAGGCGTCGAAGGGCTCGCCCGCGGCCACCTCGACCACACGCCCGAGCACGTCATTCGCCCAGGAGTAGGCCCAGCGCGCCCCCGGCTGCCGCGCCAGCGGCACCGACGCGATGGCCTCCACGGCCGCCTCGAGCGTCGCGAGGCCCTCGACCTCGAGCGCCGCGTTCATGGCGACGAGGTCCGAGGGCGGGCCGAAAAAGTAGTTGAGCCCCGAGGTATGCGAGAGCAGGTCGTGCACGGTGATCGGCCGCGCAAGCGCCTCCGTCGGGATCGCTCCGTCCTCGCCGCGGTTCGGATCGGTCGCGACGCGCAGCGCGCCGAGCGCCGGCACGAAGTCGCTCGCCGGCTGGTCCAGGCGAATCGTCCCGGCGTCGACCAGCGTCAGCACGGCCGCGGCCGTGACCGGCTTGGTCATCGACGCGATGCGCACGGGGGTGGTCAGCGTGAAGGGCCGCTCGCGCCCGAGCTCGGACGTCCCGCTCGCCGCCGTCGCCTGCAGCGCGCCGTCCCGGGCGACGGCGAAGAAGTAGCCGGGACAAAGCCCCGCCTCGACCTCCGCGTCGAGCGCCGCCTCGAGCGCCGCCACGCCCTCGGCATCGAGCGGTCGCGCTTCCGGTGTGGGGAGCTCGGGAGTGGGCGTCGTCCCACACGCCAGAAGCAGGCAGCCGCCGAGCGCCGGCAGGAGCGACGAGGCGCGAGGCGCCGAGATGGAGTCCATGCGCCCGCTTCTACCCCATCGCGCGCCCGGGCCTCACCCGAGATCGAGCCGCTCGCGCGGACGTTGGGAGTCGCCGCGAGGACCCGCTAGCTTCTGGGCGTGTCGCGGGTCTGTCTCGTCGGGGTGGTGCTGCTGGGATGCGCGCGGATCGCGGTGACCGGTGACCTTGGCGTCGACGTGGACGCGGACGAGCCGCCCCGAGCGTGCGTGCTCGACGGCTTCTCGTGCTCCGAGCTCTGCTCCCCCGTGCTCGGGGCCCTCGCCGATGCGCGCACCTGCCTCGACCCCGACGTTCTGACCATCAGCGACCAGTACGTCCCCATCGCGTGCCTGCCGGGCGAGGTCTCGACGTCGCTCGGCGGGACGCTGCGCTGGGACGCGGCGCGCGGCGCCTGCTTCGCCATCAACGACGACGCGGCCGCGCGCCTCGACTGGCCTCCCTGCGAGGACGTGCTGCCGGCCTGCGACGCGCTCGACCCGATCCGCGTGCCCGGCGACCTCTGCGCCGACGGGCTCGCGGGGCGGCGCTTCGACCTTCCCGTGGATGCGCTCGAGCTCGACGAAGCCTGCGAGGGATGCGTCTGCGCCGGGGTGCTCGGCGTGCGCTGCGAGACCCGCTTTCTGCCCCTCGCGGGCTACGGCACCGCCGGCCTCGACGTCGGCCGCGAGCTGCTCTGGCCCTCGACGGTCCGCGCGCCGCTGAACTTCGGTCCCACGCTGGCCGGGGAGAGCCCGGACGGGGCGCTCCACTGGGCCTGCTACGCGACCGAATGCGACGCGGAGGCCCGCTGCGACCCGCTGCCTCCCGAGCGCATCGGCAGCGTTCGCGGCCGCCTGCTGCGGATTCCCGACCTCGGGCTCGGCCCGAGCGTGCTCTACGTCGACTCCTGGACCGCGGCGCCGCTCTGAGCAGCCCTAGAGCTGCGCGTCCGGGTTCTTCTTTCGAAAGCGCATGTTGAGCAGCTCGATGCTCAGGCCGAAGGCCATGGCGAAGTAGATGTAGCGCTTGTCGAGGTGCTCCCCGAGGCCCTCGGCGACGAGCAGCACGCCGATGAGCAGCAGGAACGAGAGCGCGAGGATCTTCATGGACGGATGCTCGTTCACGAAGTCGCCGACGGGCTTGGCGAAGGCGAGCATCACCAGCACGGCGATGACCACGGCGGCCACCATGACCTCGATGTCGTCGACCATGCCCACGGCCGTGATCACCGAATCGAGGCTGAAGACGATGTCGAGCACCATGATCTGCCCGACCACGCCGACGAGGCCCTTCGACCAGCCGCTCACCTCGTCCTCGAGCTCGCCCTCCACCTTCTCGTAGATCTCGGTCGCGCTCTTGTAGATGAGGAAGAGCCCGCCCGCGAAGAGGATCAGGGTGCGCCCCGTGACGCGGTGTCCGAGCACCTCGGCGAAGGGCTCTCTCAGCTCCACCATCACCCAGCTGATCGCGAAGAGCAGGGCGATGCGCGTGAACATCGCCCCGCCGAGCCCCAGCCGGTACGCGAGCTGCTGCTGGCCCTTGGGCAAGCGCGCCGTGAGGATCGCGATGAAGACGATGTTGTCGATCCCGAGAATGATCTCGAGGATCGTGAGCGTCAGCAGCCCGACCCAGGCGTCGGCGGTGGAGAAGACTTCGAGCACGGCGCGGCGCCGACCCTAGCAGCGGCGGCGTGTGTTCTCGACGATCCCCTCGCTCACGGCGAGGACGATCCCCGGCCGTGACGAACAATCCATGATAAGGGACTGTCGTGCTCGCGCGGCGCACGGTCCTCGTCCTGACGCTCGCCACGCTCGGGGGCTGCGTCGTCGTGCAGCCCTACCAGCGCGAGCACCTGGCCGATCCGACCATGCAGCGTACGGACGACCCGCTCGCCGCGCAGGCCGAGCGTAAGCTCCACGTCTCCCGGGAGGGCGCCGGCGGCGGCGACGGGAGCGCGGCCGGAGGCGGCTGTGCGTGCGGCAACTAGCCTCGCGCTGCTCGCGGCCGTGGCGCTCGTCGCCGGCCTGAGCGTCGCGCAGCCGAGCGAGGACGAGGGCGAACGCTGGGTCCTCGACGAGCTCGCCTTTCGCCTCAGCTACAGCGACCAGCGCGGGCGGGGCGGCCAGTCCCAAGCCGGCGCGAGGCGCCACCGCGACGGGACCATCCGCGGGAGCGAACGGCTCCACGTCATCAATCCCATCGCCCGCCTCGGCGTCCGGCAGAACGAGCGCGTGCGCCACGTGCTCACGATTCCCGTCGACGTGGTCGCCTCGGCCTCGGCCGACGCGCTCGATGTGGTCAGCCGCGCGTCGCTCTGGAACGAGGCCGTGTCGGTCCAGCTCGCGACCACCATCGACGCCACCGGCGACGACCACCTGAGCCTGCGCGGCTCCTACCATCTCGAGGAGACGCTCCGCTCCCTCGAGGTCGGCGCCGGCTTCGTGCGCGACCTGGCCTGCGACAACGCGACGCTCGAGGCGTCGCTCAACGCCTCCATCGACTGGTTCGACCCCATCACGCCGCAGGGCTTCGACTGGGGCTACGAGCAGCGCCGCGCGCTCAACGCCAACGTGGGGGTATCGCAGGTGCTCTCGCCGACCACGCTCGCCGCCGCGAGCTACGGCCTCACGCGGCAGTGGGGCCTCCTCGAGCAGCCCTGGAACTCGATCCCCACCGTCCCGACGGGCGGCACCCTCACGAACCGCCCCCGCGAGGTCTTCCCGGGGAGCCGACTTCGCCACGCCGCCTCGCTGCAGCTCTTGCAGCGCATTCCTCGCGCCGGCGGGACGCTGCGCCTTCGCTACCGCCACTACCGCGACGACTTCGGGCTCGTCGCGGATACGGCGCGCGCGGCCTGGGTCCAGTGGCTCGGCCCACGCCTCACGGGCGAGCTGAGCTACCGGCTGCACGCGCAGCGGGGCCTTCGTTTTTTCACGCCCTTCATCCCGAATCCCGCCGAGCTCCCCCTCGAGCCGCGGACCGCCGACTCGGACCTGGCCGACTTCCGGGCGCACGAGCTCGGCGTGAAGCTGCGCTGGTACTTCTCGCGCAACGGCGCGCGGGGCACGGAGAGCCTCGACGTCGGCTACCTGCGCTACCGGCGCCCGTGGATGCGCATCGATACGGCGTCGGTAGGCTACCGGCGCCAGTTCTGAGTCGGCGCGCTGGCCCACCGCGGTCAACGCACGTCGTCGACGCGCCACTGGCCCGCTTCGCGCCTCAGCACGATCACGCGGCCGCTCGGCGTGCGCACCTGGGCCGCGTCGCCCTCGAGCGTGACCTCGAGCGCGAGCTCGTCGCCCAGCGCCTCGACCAGCGCGTCGAGCTCCGCCTCCACCTCGGCCCGGAGCGATCGGCTCAGGAGCGGCAGAAGGCCCTCCAGGTTTCGTCGCGCCAGCGCGTGGCGGAGCGCCCGCACGGCGTCGAGGGGGGTGGCCTGTGCCGGCGCGTCGAGCACACCGCCGACGAGCACCCAGGCCCCGCGCTCGCGCCGAAGCACGGCGACCTCGCCGCTCGAGAGGTACACGCGCGCCTCCGGCTCCGGGGGCACGGCGTCGGTCAGCCGCGTCGCCTCGGCGTCCAGCTCGTCGGCGTTCTCCTCGAGGAGCTCCGCCACGCGGGCCTCGTCCACGCGCTCTCGGGTCTCGGCGTCGAGGAGCGCGTGTACGGCCTCGGCGTCGCCCGCGCGCGTCGCCCGCGCGTAGGCCTCGACGGTATCGGCCGGCGAGGGAAAGGAGGCGGTCGACGCACAGCCGGCCAGCATGGCTCCGAGGGCGAAGGCGACGCGCACGGGGCGGGACCATAGCAGGGCAGCTCACCGGGCCGATCCGCGCCCGTCCGCGCGCCCGACATGTCCCTCCCGTGCCGCTCCGAGGGGCCGGGGCGCGTGGAACCGGGGTAACACGGAGACCACGCGAGCGGCGCGCAGCCGGCGCGGCGGGCCAAGAGGTCGGGCGGTAGAAGAGGGATCACGGGCGCCACGGCGCGTGCCCCGCGCTGGCACGATGGTTGTATGTAGTCCGGTGCGCGCGGACCTTCGCCACCGCCCGCCCCCACCTCATGCCCGACGTCCTTCCCTCCCTCCGCCCGCGCCTGCTCCTGGCGCTGCCCTTTCTCCTGGCCAGCCTCTCCTTCGCGGGCGGCTGCAAGAGCTCGACGCGCGCCTTCTGCGACGAGACCGGCTGCTACTCGTGCGACGGGCTCGGATGCCGGCGTCTCGACCCGCCGGGTCGGGCGCCCTGCGACGGCGACTTCGACTGCCCGACGGGGACCTTCTGCACGGACGCCGGCTGCGTGACCGAGTGCAGCAGCGTCGACGACTGCGAGGAGGGTCGTGACTGCATCGATGGCGCCTGCATCGAGCCCGGCGCCATGGACGACCCGACGCCCACGCCCGGCGACTGCGCCGTCAACGCCGACTGCCCGCGCGCCGACCTGGTCTGCCTCGACGGCGTCTGCACGGTGACCACGGAGCCGCGCTGCGAGCTCAACACCGACTGCGCCACCGGCACGGTCTGCAGCGACGGCTCCTGCGTGCCCGAGGACGACGCCTGCCAGTTCAACACCGAGTGTGGCGCGGGCCGCGAGTGCATCGACGGGGAGTGCCTCGAGTCCGGCTGCACCGTCGACGCCGACTGCCCCGAGGGCCAGGCGTGTGGCGCCGGGGGCCTCTGCCGCGACGTCGTCCCGCCGACGCCGGAGTGCGCCACCAACGCCAACTGCGAGGGCGGCGAGGTCTGCCTCGACGGCGTCTGCGTGGACGAGTGCAGCCGCGACGCGGACTGCGGCGAGGGTCGCATCTGCCGCGCCGGCACCTGCCGCGTCGACACGCGGCCGCGCCCCTTCTGCGAGACCGACAGCGACTGCCGCTTCGCCTGCGTGGCGGGCGTCTGCCGCACCCCCTGCGCCAACAGCACCGAGTGCGCCGAGGTCGACGTGCAGTTCAGCATCTGCCTCGAGGGCTTCTGCTCGACGAGCAACGAGGCGACGAGCGACTGCACGACGAGCGTCGATTGCGACGACGACCGGGAATGCCGCGACGGCATCTGTCGTTGAGCTGACGAACCGGGTCGGAACTTCCCTCCGGCCCGGCTCCATCCACCACCCAAACCGACATCACACCATCCACCGGAAACGCCGGGGGCCTCGCGCCTCCGGCGTTTCTTTATGGGGCGGCCTGGAGCCGGCGAGGTCGATGGGATGCGCGGCGCCCACGCCGATTTCGCCGGTCCGGCCACCCTTTACCCGTAGGCTTTGGGCGATGCGTCTCGCGATGCTGCTCGGGCCGGACCTGGAGGCCCTGACCTCCGATCCGGAGGCGCTCAAGGAGACCTTCGAGGAGTTCCACCCGGAGGACGTCGCGGAGCTCCTCGAGGATCTGCCGGCGTCGACGGTGACGGGGCTCGTGCGAGCGCTGCCGCCGGAGATGGGCGCGGACCTCGTCGAGCGGCTCAGCCCCGACCGGCAGGAGCAGGTCATCATGGAGCTCCGGCCCACGGTGGCCGCGGGGCTCCTCGCCGAGCTCGACCCGGACGACCGCGTCGATCTGCTTCAAGAGCTCGAGGAGCGCGACGCGCGGAAGCTCCTCGCGCAGCTCGCGACCGACGAGCCCGAGAAGCACGAGGAGACGCAGGAGCTCCTCGCCTTCGAGCCCGAGTCTGCGGGCGGGCTGATGACCACGGAGTACGTCGGGCTCGCGCCGGACATGAAGCTCTGGGAGGCCGTGGAAGAGGTGCGGCGCCTGAGCCGCGAGAACGAGGCCGAGACCATCCACTACGTCTACGTGGTCGGCTTCGGCGACAAGCTGCTCGGGGTCATCAGCCTCCGCGACCTCATCCTCGCCGACCCGGGACAGACGCTCGCCGACGTGATGAGCGAGAAGGTCATGCGCGTGCCGCCGGAGACCGACCAGGAGGAGGTCGCCCGGCTCATCGCTCGCTACGATCTGACGGCCATGCCCGTGGTCGACCCGCAGGAGGGCATGCTCGGCGTGGTCACCGTCGACGACGTGGTCGACGTCGTCATCGAGGAGGCCACCGAGGACGCGCAGAAGCAGGGCGGCGTCGTGCCCCTCGAGGATACCTACTTCTCGACGGGGCTCGTGGAGTTCGTGTGGAAGCGCGGCATCTGGCTCATCGTGCTCTTCCTCGGGCAGCTGCTCACGGCCACGGTGATGGAGCAGAACCGGGAGACGCTGCTCGCGACCGTCGAGCTCGCGCTTTTCATCCCGCTCATCATCGCGTCGGGCGGCAACGCGGGCTCGCAGAGCTCGACGCTCATCATCCGCGCGATGGCCGTCGGCGAGGCCAAGCCGCGCGACTGGACCCGGGTGCTGGCGCGCGAGCTCTTCATCGGCATGGCGCTCGGCGTCATCCTCGGCCTGATGGGCTTCGCCCGCGGCTACTTCGGCGGCGGCGGTCTCGATCCCCTGAGCTTCGCGACGGCCATCGGCGCGAGCATCCTGGCCATCGTCACGCTCTCGACGATGATCGGCTCGCTCTTGCCCATGCTGATCCGCCGCGTGGGCCTCGATCCGGCCGTGAGCTCGACGCCCTTCATCGCGAGCGTCGTCGACGTGCTCGGCCTCATCGTCTACTTCGGCGTCGCCCGGGCCATCCTCGCCGCGCTCGTCTAGCCCCCATCAAGCGCGCAGCGCTCGTTTTGGGTCTAGGCTGCCGGCCGTGTTGCGTGCGCTTTGCCTTCTCGCAGTCGTCGCCGCGTGCGGCGAGTCCGGTCCCGAGCCCGTGGTGGACGCGGGGCCGGCCCCGCTCCCCGCGACTCGTGCAGCGCAGCTCATCCTCGTGGTCGACGACTCGGGGGGCAACCAGGAGGAACAGGACGAGCTCGTGGACGTCGTCCCGGCGCTGATCCGCTCGCTTCTGAACGGGCGCTGGACGCCCGACGACTTCGGGCCCGTCTTCGACTTCCCGCCCGTGACGGACCTGCGCATCGCGGTGCTCGGACACGACATGGGCACCGGCGGCTTCGAGGTCCCGACGTGCCGGGAGCCTCGGTTCGGCGACGACGGCCTCTTCTCCAACATCGGCAACGTGGCGGCGGGCCCTCTCTGCGAAGCCTCGTATCCCCGCTTCCGTCGCCTCGGCGCAGGCGATGGGGCTCTCGAGTCCGTCATCCAGGGCGTTGAATGCGTCTCGCAGCGCGGGGTTGGGGGCTGCGGTTTCGAGCAGCCGCTCGAGTCGCTCCTCAAGGCGGTCACCCCCGCGTCGTCGATGCTTCGCGTTCAAGAGGGCACGCGCGGCCACGCCGACGGCGCCCACGCGGGCTGCTTCCGGGAGGACGCGGTCCTGGCCGTGCTCTTCATGGCCACGGAGGACGACTGCTCCGCCGCGGATCCGGGCATCTTCGACCCGCGGAGCGAATCCTACCCCGGCGACCTCAACATCCGCTGCTTCAACTACCCCGAGGCGATTCACCCCGTCGCCCGCTACGTCGAGGGCCTCCAGGCCGTGAGCGACCCGCGGCGCATCGTCTTCGTGCCGCTCGTGGGCGTTCCCGCCGCGCTCGTGCCCGAGCCCGAGGTGACGCCCGACTGGAGCGCGCTCCGCGCGGAGCCCGTGCTGCAAGCTCGCGTCAACCCCGACGACGACACGAGTCTCCTCCAGTCGTGCAGCGTCCCCGGGAGAGGCCGCGCCTTCCCGCCGCCGCGCATCCTCGCCGTCGCCGACGGCCTCGCCGCCGCCGGCGCACACACGGGCCTCGCCTCGACCTGCGGCGAGGACTACCGCCCGGCCGCCGAGTCCCTCGTGCGCAACATCGCCGCGGCGATGGAAGCCGTGCCCTGAGGGCCGTCAGTCGCGTACGTCCGGCGCCGCCTCCAGCCGCCCCATGCCCAGCGACCACTCGCGGTCGAGAAACGCGAAGGCCGCCGCGATGCGCGGCGCCAGCGGCGGCCCGAGAGGCATCGCGCCGGGCTTCGAGGAGAGCATGACGATGCTCCCCGACGCCGCCGGGCCCACGCGCACCGTCAGCGTCGGCTCCTCGTCCTCCGCGGCGAAGCGGGGCGTCCCGCCCTCGAAGACCAGCCCGCCCTCCCGCGCCGGGAGCGGCCCCGGCACGATGCGGTGCGCGCGCCCCGTCGGCTGCCGGAGCGACGACTCCACCACCAGCGCCTCCAGCTCCGCCGGCCGGTAGTCGAGGTCCTCGCCCGCCGTCAGCGCGAGGTGGAGGAAGTAGAGCGGCAGCTCCGGCTCTCCCGCCGCCAGCTGCCCGAGCGCCGCGCCGTAGCGCGGGTTCAGCTCCGTCGGCAGGAAGCCCTCGGCGGTCATCACGCCGTCGACGGTGAAGGTGCCGCGGTAGCCGTGCGCGTCCCGGAGGTGCGCTCCCACGCGCCGCGCCACCTCCCGCATCCCCTCGGCGTCGCTCGCGCGCGGCAGCCAGTAGGTCGACGCCGCCGCGTAGGCCAGCTCCCCCGAGCCGGGCCGCCGGAGCACCATCAGCTCGCAGGGTCGAAAGGCGAGGGTCTCGCCCCCGGGGAAGACCGCGCCGTGAATCGAGCAAGGGATCCCCTCGAGGAAGGGCATCACGCGCACCCGATCCGCCACCGCCCCGAGCGCGCTCGTGGCTTCCGGCATCGACGCCGCGTTCCTCACCCAGCGGAGGTAGTGCGCGCCTCCGTGCCAGCCCGTCCGGTTGTCGGCGACCCAGACCGTGCCCTGGCCCCGGGCGAGGCGCGCGTGCCATGCGTCGGATGCCGGGACCGTGGGACACCA
>CALCTH010000267.1 GCA_937893795.1 uncultured Myxococcales bacterium
GACGTAGGCGCGCTCGAAGCGCTCGAGCACGGAGGCTCGCGCCTCCCGATAGGGCTGCACCAGGGCGCCCCGAAGCGCGATGGCCGGGCCCTCGCCGGCCTCCGGCTCCCAGCCCTCCGGCGGCTCGGAAAACGTCGCCTCGCCCATGGCGAGCGTCGCCTCGACGAAGTTCCGGAGCTCGCGGACGTTGCCTGGCCAGGGGTGGGAACGTAGCTGGTCGAGCAGCTCGGGGCCGATCAGGTCCGCGGGGGCGCCGCGAAACCCCGCCTCGTCGAGGAAGTGGGCGACGAGGAGCTCCACGTCCTCGGGACGCTCGCGCAGCGGCGGGACCTGCAGCGTCACGACCGCGAGTCGGTAGTAAAGGTCGAGGCGGAAGCGGCCGTCGTTGACCTCGCCGCGCAGGTCCCGGTTGGTGGCCGCCACGACGCGTACGTCCACCTCGATGTCCTTGGAGCCGCCGACGCGGCGAAAGCGTCGGCGCTCGAGAGCGCCGAGGAGATTTGGCTGGAGCTCCGGCGGCAGCTCGCCGATTTCGTCCAGGAAGAGCGTGCCGCCGTCGGCGCGCTCGAAGGCTCCGATGCGCTGGCGATCCGCCCCCGTGAAGGCGCCGCGCTCATGGCCGAAGAGCTCGCTGGCCACGAGGTTCGGCGTCATCGACGCGCAATCCACCGTGATGAAGGGCCCCTCGGCGCGACGCCCGAGCGCATGGACCGCGTCGGCGATCAGCTCCTTGCCCGTGCCCGACTCACCGACCACGAGCACCGACGCTTCCGTCCGCGCTGCCTTCTCGATGCGGCTCATGAGCCGGCGCATGGCGGGCGAGGTGCCACGGAGACTGCCGAGCTCGTCTCCCTCGTGAAGGTCGACCTCCTCCTCGGTGCCTTCGCCGACGCGCACGCGGCTCGCGCCGAGCTGGAGCACGGTCCCGGGCGGGACGACCCCCTCGCTCAGCCGTACGGCGCCGACGCGAGTGCCGTTCGTGCTCCCGAGGTCACGCACCGTCAGCCCCTCGGCGAGCCGCGCCACCTCGACGTGGAAACGGCTCACCGTAGGGTCGCCGAGGACCAGATCGTTGCCCTGGGCAGAGCCGACGGTGAGCGTCTCCTCTTCGCCCTGAAAGGAGGCGCCGGCGTCGGGTCCCTCGACGACTTCGACCCGCGTCGTCAACACCGGGACCCGCGCGCCCTGCCCGTAGGGTAGCGTCTGCTTCGGAGACACGGCGAGATGCTAGCAGCCTGCCCCAACTGGCCACCCTCCGGCGTCGCGCTCGGGGCGGCGCAGCGGCGCGACGCGAGGACGCCCACGTGAGTGGAAAGCCCCGCCGCAAGGCGATGATCCCCTTTCGCCTCAAGCTCTCCCTCGTCGGCGGGCTGCTCGCGCTCGTGCCCCTCGGGGTGGTCGGGGTGCGGCTGCTCGACATCAACGCGGACGAGCTCCGCGTCAACGCCTGGGACTTCCAGCTCGCCGTGGCCGACGACGTGGCGCGCACCATCGACGTCAGCCTCACGGGGGTGCAGGACGGGCTCGACGCCGTGGCGCGGGTGCTCCTCGACCGTCGCCTCGACCAGGACGCGGTCGTCGAGCTGGTGATCGACCTCGTCTCCGCGCGGGAGTTCCTCGACCACGCCATCGTCTACGACGAAGCCGGCGCTCTCGTGGACGTGATCCGCGAGGAAGCGGCGACGATCCCGGCGCCGCCGGACCCCCCTCCGGCGGCGCTCCGAGCGCAGGCGCTCGGCGACGACGTGGCCCGGGGCCGCGCCGTCGTCGCCTCGGGTGGGCCGCGCCTGCCCGTGGTGGTGCCGCTTCGCGTCGAGGGGCAGGTCACGGGCTTCGTCGCGACCTTCGCGTCGCTCCGCGGCGTGCAGCAGCGCGTGGCCCGGCTCGCGGAGGTTCGCTTCGGCGGCCGACGCGACGCGCTCTTCGTCATCGATGACGTGCCGCGCATCCTGGCGCACCCGGACGCCGCGCTCGCGGCGCAGCTGCCCTCGGCCGAAGACCAGCCCATCCTCGAGGGCGTCGGCAACGGCATCGTCTCCGGGCGCTTCATGCAGAGCGGGGAGTACGAAGGCGCCGGCGGCGAGGAGATGGTCGGATCGCTCGTCGGCCTGGAGACCCTCCCTTGGGCGGTCGCCGTACAGGTGAGCCACGACGTCGCCTATGCCTCCTACGGCGAGATGCAGAGGCTCGTCATCGCGACGCTCGTCGTCGTGACGCTTCTGGCCCTCCTCGTCGCCTTCGCCGTGGCCCGGCAGATCACGCAGCCCATCGAGACGCTGACCGCCTTCGCGCAGGACCTCGCCGATCGCCGCTTCGACCGGCGCGTGACCCTGGATACGAGGGACGAGCTGAGCGTGCTCGGCGACGTCATGAGCGCGGCGGCGGCCGATCTGCAGGCCAGCGAGCGTAGGCTCCATGAGGAGGCGGCGATCCGGAGCGATCTCGGGCGCTATCTGCCCGCGGACCTCGTCGACAAGGTCGTCCGGCGCGAGCAGGACATGAAGCTCGGCGGCGACCGCCGCGACGTGACGATCCTCTTCGCGGACGTCGTGGCGTTCACGCCGCTGACCGAGAAGCTGAGCGCCGAGGAGGTCGTGGCGCTCCTCAACGAGCTCTTCACGATCCTCACGGAAATCGTCTTCCGCCATGAAGGAACGGTCGACAAGTTCGTCGGAGATTGCGTGATGGCGATGTGGGGCGCTCCACGGGACATGCCCGATCACGCCGAGCGCGCCTTGGCGGCGGCCGAGGACATGATGCGCTGGCTCGAGGCGGGCAACGAAGCCTGGCGCGAGCGCCATGGGGTCACCATCGAGCTCGCCATCGGCATCAACTCCGGCGAGGCCATCGTGGGCAACGTGGGGAGCGAGTCCCGCATGGAGTTCACCGCCATCGGCGACACGGTCAACGTGGCCGCGCGCCTCGAGACCATCGCGCGGCCTTCCCAGATTCTCGCCACGCAGGCCACGCGACGACGCGCGGGCGAGGCGCCCTTCGAGTTCGTGGACCTCGGCGACCGCGAGCTGAGCGGCCGCGCCGAGCCGGTGCGTCTCTACGAGGTGCGCCCGTGAAGCTCCTGGCGCCGGACACCGTGGTCGCCGAGCGCTTCGCGATCCGCGAGGTGCTCGGCGCCGGCGGGATGGGGGCCGTCTACCGCGCCCAGCAGACGGCGCTCGGGCGCGACGTGGCCCTCAAGGTCATCCACAGCGCCGCGGCGCAGAACCAGCACAGCCGGGACCGCTTCTTCCGCGAGGCGCGGCTGCTCGCGTCGCTGAAGCATCCCGGGATCGTCGAGATCTACGACTTCGGCGAGCACGACGACACGCTCTTCCTCGCCATGGAGCTCCTCGAGGGGCAGTCCCTCCGCGGGCTCGTGGACGAGGACCTGCCGCGCCTCGACGTCGCGCTCGCCCTTCACGTCGCACGACAGCTGGCGGAGGTGCTCGTGGCCACGGAGGCTGCCGGCCTGGTGCACCGGGATCTCAAGCCCGAGAACATCATGCTGGAAGGCGACCTGGAGTACCCGCGCGTGGTGGTCGTCGACTTCGGCTTGGCCTTCACCGGCTCCGCGGAAGACGAACGTGTCCGGCGTCTGACGCGGGAAGGCGTCGTGAGCGGGACCCCGGACTACATGTCTCCCGAGCAGGCGCGCGGGGCCATCGACGTCACGCCGGCGTCGGACATCTATGCCCTCGGGGTGCTCTTCTTCGAGCTCCTCACCAACGAAGTCCCCTTCTACGGCGACACGGCCACGCTCCTCGCGCGGCATCTCTTCGTGCAGCCGCCGCGGCTCCGCGACGTGGAGCCGCCTCTGATCGTCCCCGGGGCCCTCGACGATCTCGTGAACCGCATGCTTGCCAAGGACGCCACGCGCCGGCCGAGCGCAGAGCACGTGCGCGACGTTCTCCTCGGCCTCGACCCCGAGGACGATCCGCGCGTGAGCCCCGTCTCGAAGGGATCGCGGAGCGTGGGCCGGGCGGCACGGATGCTCTCCGCGCCCCCCACCATGGATGGTGCCCAGCGTCTGGCGCCGGCGAAGACCCATCGCCTCGTCTGGATCGGCCCCGTGGACGACCACGTCGAGCTCACCATCGCCGCCCACGGCTTCGCACTGGTCGGCGCGGACTCGGACGATGACGGCGGATTGCCCGCGGCGGACGCGGTCTTCGTCCAGGACGGGAGCCCGGGGCTCGTCGCCGAGCTCGTCCGTCACGGGCGGCCCGTCATCGCCGACGGGGAGCGGGGCGACATCGACCGGCTCCGCGCCCTCTTGCAAGCCGGCGCCGCAGAGGTCGTCATGCGGCCCATCGATCCGGCCGACGTGGCACGAAAGGCCGCGCGCGCCATCCGGAAGGCACGCTGAGCGTCATGGTCCTTCGTCTCTCCCTCGTCGTCCTCGCGATGTCGCTCCTGCCCGCCGCGAGGGCAAGCGCGCAGGCCGGCGAGACCTTCGAGTACACGGTGGAGCGCGGGGACAGCTGCGCGCGCATCGCCGAGCGCTTCTACGGCGACTGGCGTCGCTACGATGTCATTCTCCGGCTGAACCCGGAGCTCGCGGACGGCGCCCGCCGGGGGAGCTGCGGGCCCTACCTGCACCCGGGGGTCGTGCTGCGCCTCGCCCGCGACCCCGGGGCGCGTCCCGGCTCTCCCGACGCGCGGCTGACGGCGGTGCGGCGGCGCGTGCAGGCGCGCGAGCCCGACGACACGACGTGGCAGGCCGCGAGCCGCGGCCTGGGCCTCTTCCGCGGCTGGCGCGTCAACACGCTCGAGCGAGCCACGGCGGAGGTGACCTTTCGCGACGAATCCGTCGTTCACATGCGCCAGAACACCCTCGTGATCATCTTCGGTGGCGAAGCCCGGCGCGCCCGGCGGCGGACCACCCGCGCCGTGCTCGAGCGGGGCGCGCTGCGGAGCCGCCTCGGGGACCTCCGCCTCGACGTGGAGACGCCCAGCGCGCAGGCGGAGCTCACCGGCGGGAGCGCCGTGGTCGCCGTCGACGAGGAAGGCACCAGCCGCCTCTCGAACTTCGAGGGGCGGCCGGCAATGGTGCGCGGGAGCGAAGGCGAGGGCGTGACCGTGCGCTCCGGCTTCGGCACGGAGGTGCGGCGTGGCGCCCGCCCCTCGGCGCCGCGTCGCCTCCCCTCGGCCCCCGCCTGGCGCGTCGGCGAGCGCGAGTTCGTCGGCCTGGCCAACGAGGGGGGCACCCTCGAGGGCGGCTGGCGCCCGGTCGAGGGGGCACGCCTCTATCGCGTCGAGGTGGGGCTCGGCCGGCCTCGCGGCGCCGTCGTCGCAGCCACGGAAGTGCCCGCGGACGTGACCCGGTTCTCGCTCCAGCGCCTTCCGCCGGGTCGCTACTGGGTGACGGTCTCGACCATCGACGAGCGTTTCCTCGAGAGCCGGCCCTCGCGCCCACTCCGCCTGAGGCTCTGGGAAGTGGACGTGCGCGCGCCCGGCGCCGGGCCCCGAGCCTCGGAACCTCCCGATCCCTTCGCGGAGCCCGCCGTTCCCAACGTGCTCGTGGGCTCCGAGGTCATCGGCCCCGGGAGCGTCCGCTGCGGCCCCGGCGAGGGTGACGCGCGAACGCTGGACGAGGTCGGGAGTGCCGAGGTGGTCTGCACGCGCGACGGACGCGCGTTCCCCGCGCTCCCCGTGAACGTCGTCGCACCGCGCATCGACGCCGGCCCGGAGACGGAGCGTGACGCCCTCGTCCGCGGCCGCGAGCACACGCTCGAGTGGCGGTTGGAGAGCGCGGTGGAGCTGCCCTCGCTCTCCATCGAGGGCGAGGGCATCACGCTTCGTTCTCTCGAGCGGCCTGCGACGGATCGCGTCGTGGCCCGCGTCGCGGTCGCCGAGGACGCGCCGGAGGAGCTGCAGCTCCGTCTCGTGGCCGAGGACGTCTGGCTGGGCATCGTGCGCTACCGAAGCCGCCCCGAGTAGGTCGCGCTACATCGCGATCGGCGGGTCGCTTCGAATGCCGAGCACGGCCGCGCGGACCTCCTGGACGAGGAAGATCGAGCCGACCACGACCACGAGTCCTTCCGGACCGGCCATGCGCCGCGCGCGCGCGAGCCCGTCGCGGACCGAACGCGCCACGGACCCTGGCCGCAGGGCGGCGAAGGCGTCGGCCTCGGCGGCCCGGCGCATGACCGGCGCCGCGTAGACGCGGCGATGCACGCGGCCGGCGAAGGCCGCGAGCATGGCTTCGTGGTCCTTGTCGGCCATCGCGCCGAAGAGAAGGACCGTCTTTCGCGCGGGGGGCGACCGGAGAAGCGCCGCCGCGGCGACGCAGCCCTCGGGGTTGTGCCCTGCGTCGAAGAGGAAGCTCGGGCCCTCGGCCACGTCGACGTGCTCGGCGCGGCCCGCCCAGCGCGCCGTCCGGAGGCCCGTCGCGATGGCGTCGTCCGGAACGCTCAGGCCGCGATCGCCGAGGCGCCGAAGCGTCGCGGCGGCCACCGCCGCGTTGTGCGCCTGGTAGGGGGCGCGGCCGAGACCGAGGCGGAGCGTCCGCTCGAAGGCGCCTCGTCCGCTTCCCACGCGAATCATCGCGCGGCCGTCGGGCTCCTGCCGGCCCTCGAAGTCCCGGCCGAGCAGCCAGGCCGGCGCCCTGCGCCGGTTTGCGGTGCGGCGCAGCACGGTGCGGGGACCCGGGGTGCCTTCGCCGAGGATCACCGGGCAGCCCCGCTTGATGACGCCCGCCTTCTCCTTCGCGATGGCCTCGAGCGTGTCGCCGAGGATGCGCGTGTGCTCGAGGGCGATGCCCGTCACGACGCTGCACAGCGGCGCGCCGACGACGTTCGTCGCATCCAGGCGCCCGCCGAGACCTACCTCGAGCACGACGGCATCCACCGCGTGGTCGCGAAACGCCTCGAAGGCGAGCAGCGCCGTCACCTCGAAGAAGGTCAGCCGGGGCAGGTCGGGCATGGCCTGCCGGAGCTCCTCGAGGCGATCGGCCACCTCACCCTCGCCGAGGGGCCGGCCCGCGATGCGCACGCGTTCGGCGTAGCGGTGGAGATGGGGGCTCGTGAAGAGGCCCGTCCGGTAGCCGGCGGCGCGAAGGCCACGCTCGACCATGGCGCAGACGCTGCCCTTGCCGTTCGAGCCCGCGACGTGCACCACCCGGAGCCCTTTCTGCGGCATGCCCCGGGCCGCGACGGCTCCGCGCATGCGGTCGAGGTGGAGGCGGATGCCCCGGGCCGAGAGCCCGTAGAGCCAGCGGAGCGCCGCTTCGTAGCGCGCCCGCGTGCGCCCCGACGCCGTCACGGTTGCCGTCGCCTCAATCGAGCAGGTGCCCGAGGGCCCGCGCGATGGTCGCGCGCATCTCCGGCCGGGGCGCGATGCGGTCGATCATGCCGTGCTCGAGCAGGAACTCCGCGCGCTGGAAGCCCTCCGGCAGCTTCTGCCGGATCGTCTGCTCGATGACGCGCGGCCCGGCGAAGCCGATGAGCGCGCGCGGTTCGGCCAGGTTGACGTCGCCCAGGAAGGCGAAGCTCGCCGCGACACCGCCGGTCGTCGGGTTGAGCAGCACGCTCACGAAGGGAAGGCCCGCGCGGCGCAGCCGGCCCAGGGCCGCGACGCTCTTGGCCATCTGCATGAGCGAGAGCGCGCCCTCCTGCATGCGCGCCCCGCCGCTGGCGCTGAGCAGGATGGCGGGCTCCCCGCGCTCCGTGGCGCGCTCGAACATGCGCGTGATCTTCTCGCCGACCACGCTGCCCATGGAGCCGCCCATGAAGCGATAGATGAAGACGCCGAGCTGCACGGGGCGGCCGAGGAGGCGCCCGCTCCCGGCCAGAAAGGCGTCGTCCACGCCGCTCTTCCGCCGGGAGGCCCGGACGCGCTCCGGGTAGGGCTTCGAGTCCACGAAGCCGAGGGGATCGGCGCTCGCCAGCGTCGCGTCGTGCTCCTCGAAGGAGCCGGGGTCGAGGAGGATCTCCACCCAGCCTTCGGCGCTCAGTCGGAAGTGGTGCCCGCAGGCCGGGCAGACTTCCAGGTTGTCGGTGAACTCCCGCGCCTTGAGCGTCTCGCCGCAGTTGTCGCAGCGCCGGAAGACCCCGCGCCCGAGCGTCTTCTTCTCCGCGGCCTCCACGGTGGGAGGGTTCTTGGACACCCGATCCACTAGGGCGCAGCTATCACGCGGCTGGCGGCCGGACCAGCGCGGAGAAGCGGCGGCACGCCCGCCTACTTCCGAGTAGAGTCCCCGCGATGCCCGCATTCTTGGACGCCTGCCATCGCCGCCCGACCGACTTCACGCCCATCTGGTTGATGCGGCAGGCCGGCCGCTACCAGCCCAGCTATCGCGCGATTCGCGACAAGGTCAGCTTCCTCGACCTCTGCAAGACGCCGGAGCTGGCCTGCCAGGTGACCGTCGACGCCGTGGAGCAGCTCGGCGTCGACGCGGCCATCATCTTCGCCGACATCCTCCTCATCCTGGAGCCCCTGGGCATCGGCTTCGAGTTCGCCAAGAACCACGGTCCGAAGATCCACGAGCCCATCCGGACCGCCGCCCAGGTCGACGCCGTCGCCGAGACCGTCGATGCGGAGGGTGAGCTCGGCTACGTGATGGAGGCCATCCGCCTGGCCCGCGGGGCCCTCGACGTGCCGCTCATCGGCTTCGCCGGCGCGCCCTTCACGCTGGCGAGCTACGCCATCGAGGGGGGCGGCTCGAAGAACTACTACGAGACCAAGAAGATCATGTACGGCGACGAGGGTCTCTGGCACGCGCTCATGGGGAAGCTGAGCCGGGCCCTCGCGGCGTATCTCAACGCGCAGGTCGACGCGGGCGCGCAGTGTCTCCAGCTCTTCGACAGCTGGATCGGGTGCCTCTCGCCCGAGGACTACGTGCGCTACGTGCAGCCCCACGTGAAGTCGATCTTCGACGCCGTCGGGGACCGCGTTCCGACGACTCACTTCGGCACCGGCAACACGGAGCTCTACCCGCACATGAAGGCCGCTGGCGGCAGCATGATCGGCGTCGACTGGCGCGTGCCCTTCGACGTGGCCCGCGCGCGCCTCGGCGACGACGTGGCGCACATGGGGAACCTCGAGCCGGCCATGCTGCTGGCGCCCCACGACGTGATGAAGGCCCGGGCGACGCGCATCCTGGAGCAGGCGGGGCCGGCCCCCGGGCACGTCTTCAACCTCGGCCACGGCATCATGCCGCAGACCACCGTCGACCAGGTGAAGGCGCTGGTCGACCACGTCCACGAGACCTCCGAGCGGATGCGGACCACGTGACCCGCGTCGTGGTCATCGGCGCGGGCATCACCGGGCTGGCGGCCGCGCATCGGCTCCTCGAGCTCGCGCCGGACCTCGACGTCTGCTGCCTGGAGGCGAGCGGCCGACCCGGGGGGCTCCTCGAAAGCGAGCGCACCGAGGAGGGTTACCTCATCGAGCACGGCCCGGACGCGATCCTCACGTCCAAGCCCGCGGCACTCGCGCTCGCGCGACGCGTGGGACTCGAGGACCGTATCGTCCGCACCCGGCCGGAGAACCGCGGCGCTTTCGTGGTGCGCGGGGGGCGCCTCGTGCGGGTGCCCGTGGGGTGTCAGGTGGTCGCCCCCATGGACCTCGGCGCGCTCTGGCGCTCTCCGGTGCTCACCCGGGGCGCGAAGCTTCGCGCGAGCCTCGAGCCCTTTCTTCCGCGCGGCGCAGCGCGGGAGGACGAGAGCCTCGGCAGCTTCGTCCGGCGTCGCTTCGGCGCGGAGGTGCTCGAGCGCCTGAGCCAGCCCATGGCCGGCGGCATCTACGGGGCCCCGCCGGACCGCCTCAGCCTTCGTTCGACCATGCCGCGCTTCCTCGACCTCGAACGTGAGGCGCGAAGCGTGACGCTCGGCCTTCGCGCGCAGGCCCGGCGCGAGGGGACGGAAGACGAGGCGGGGGCACGCTACGGGCTCTTCATCAGCTTCGACGAGGGCGTGGAGGTGCTGCCCCGCGCCCTCGCGGGCCGCCTCGGCGAGCGGCTCCGCCTCCACGCGCCGGTGCGCGCGCTGGCGCGCGAGGGTGAGGCCTGGCGCGTCGCCCTGGAGGTGGAGACCCTCGAGGCCGAGGGGGTCATCGTGGCGCTGCCCGCTCCGCGGACCGCGGCGCTGGTGCGCGCTCACCTCCCGGCGTCGGCCGGTCAGCTCGAGGCCGTCCGCCACGGCTCCGCCGCCACCGTCACCCTCGCCTACGCGCGGGCGGAGGTGCGCCATCCCCTCGGCGCGTCCGGCTTCGTGGTGCCCGCGGTGGAGAACAGCGTGCTCCTCGCGGCGACCTGGGCCAGCGAGAAGTGGCCCGGACGGGCGCCCCCGGACCGTGTGCTCATCCGCGTGTTCCTCGGTGGGAACGACCGTGACGACGTTGCCCTCCACGGCGAAGAGGAGCTCGTCGTCGCCGCGCGGCGAGGTCTCCGCGAGCTCATGGGCATCGAGGCGCCCCCGCGGCTGGTGCGTCTCGACCGTTACCTCGGCAACATGCCGCGCTACGAGCTCGGCCATGGGACGCGCATCGACCAGGTCGAGGCGGAGGTGGCCCGGGTCCCGGGCCTCGAGCTCGCGGGGAACGTCTACCGCGGCGTCGGCATCCCCGACTCCATCGCCAGCGGCGAGCGCGCCGCGGAGGCGATGCTCTCTCAGCTCTCCGGCACCTCGCGGGGCGTGTCCGGGCTCGGGAAGGGTGTCTCCACCGAGGGGATCGCGTAGGCCCCTTCCAGCCAGCGGTGGAGGTCGGCGGCCCGGCAGCGCGGCGAGCAGAAGGGAAAGGTGGCCACGTCGCGCGCGATCGCTTTGCCGCAGGTGGCGCATTTGCGAGAACGCATGGCGCGAGGATAGCGCCAGCGGCGGGCGCCGGGGAGCGCTCGCCGCGTCCGCGGGAGGAGAATCGTGCTCCCCTGCCGTAAGCTCCCGCGTGGGGCGGCGCCCCGACTGGACGACTGCATGAAGAACACCCTCTCCGTCACGCTCAGCGCGCTCTTTCTCGTGTCCTGCGGCGGCAGCGGCGGCAGCCTCGAGCCCCGCTACGTGACCGTTCACAACACGATGGCGGCCATGGGCTACGCCCAGACCGCGGCCATCAGCGAGGGCTCCCTCGGCGAGGGCGACGAGGTGCGCTTCGACGTGGAGCTCCGCGGCGGGACGTGCACCACCTTCGTGGCGCTCGCGAGCGGCGGCATGCGCGACGTGGAGCTTCGCATCGTCGATGCCCAGGAGAACGAGATCGGCCGCGACGTGACCCACGATCGGCAGGCGGCGGCGCAGGCGTGTGCTCCGCGCGCGGGCACCTACACGGTGGTGCTTCGCGCGGCGGAGGGGAGCGGCGGCTACGTCGTGAGCGGCTGGTCCGGCGGTCAGAGCGGCGGGGCCGGCGTCGCGCAGACCGGCGTTGCCGCAGGCCCCGGTGCCTGCGACCAGCCGATCCCCTTGGCCCTCGGCGAGACGGTGACGGGCACGACCGAAGGTGCTGGGAACTTCACGGCCGCGCCCTGCGCCGGCGGGGGGGACGCCCCCGAGCGCGTCTACTCCATCGAGGTGAGCGAGCGCTCCATGTTCACCGCCACGCTCACGTCGAGCTTCGACGGCACGCTTTACCTGCTCCGCGCGTGCGGCGAGGTGGACAGCATGGTCGCCTGCAACGACGACGCGCCGGACACCTCCCGCTCACGCATCGACGCCACCGTGGACCCCGGCGTGTACTACCTCGTCGTCGATGGCTACGAGAACGCGGCCGGCAACTACACGCTCCAGGCCACGGCGCAGGCTCTGCAGCCCCTGAGCGCGGTCTGTGGCGGGGCCACGCCGCTTCCCGTCGGCCAGCCGACCGCCGGCGATACGTCCCAGCAGATCGACTACTTCCAGGCCACGTGCGCCAACGGGGCCCGCGGGCCGGACCAGGTTTACGCCCTCGACGTCGACCAGCCGGCGCGGCTGCGCGTGCGCCAGCGCTCGGACCATGACGGCGTGCTCTACGTGCGCCGCAGCTGCGAAGACCCCACGACGGAGATCGCCTGCAACGACGACTTCGGGGACCAGAACCGCAGCCTGGTGACGGCGCTGGTCCAGCCCGGACGCTACGCGGTCATCAGCGACGGCTTCGCCGCCAACGCCAGCGGGAGCTACACGGTCACGGCGGAGCTTGGCGACCTGAACGGCGGTTCGGCCTCCGCCGATAGCTGCGCGGCGCCGGGAAGTCTCACGCCCGGGCAGGCCGTCGGCATCGACACCTTCACGGCGTCCGACGATCTGGGCGGCAGCTGCGGCGGAGCGGGATCTCCGGACGTCGTCTACGCGCTTCGCGCGCGGACGCGCTCGCGGGTGCAGGTCTTCCTCGATTCGGCCGAGATGGAGACCGCGGTCTACGTGCAGCGCCGCTGCGGCGACGCCGATACCGAGGTCGCGTGCGCCCGGGCCCCGGCTCGGGGCGCCCGCAGCGGGAACGGCAACCCGAACGCCCCGGCGGCCCTCGACACCGTCGTCGAGCCTGGCAGCTACAGCGTCGTCATCGACGGGCAGCGCGCCGACGCCTTCGGCGCCGCCGACGTGCGCGTGGAGATGACGGACCTCGCTGCTCTGGCGCGGACCTGCAATCGCGCGCCGCTCCTTCGGGCCGGGCGCACCGTCAACGGCGCGACCCGTAACGAGCGCGACGACTTCCAGAGCAGCGCGCAATGCGCCGGAGGCTCGCGGAGCCCGGATCAGCTCTACCGCCTCCGCGTGACGCGGCGCTCCCGCGTCGTCGTCGAGATGTCGAGCGATTACGACGGGTCGCTCCACCTGCGCTCCGATTGTGTGGACCCCTCCACGGAGCTGGCGTGCAACGACGACCACGGGGACAACCGCCACGCGCGCATCGAGGAGGTGCTGGAGCGCGGGACCTACTTCCTCGTGGTCGACGGCTTCAACGCGGGGAACGCGGGGACCTACAGCATCGAGGTCGACGTCACGGCGGCGCCCTAGCAGGCCGTTGAACTCAAGAGTTCAGCGGCCTGCTGGCGCAGCGGCTCAGGGCGGC
>CALCTH010000268.1 GCA_937893795.1 uncultured Myxococcales bacterium
GGCTGCTCAGCGTGGCGGCCTCGGACGGCGACCTCGCGGCGGGCCTCTGCGGCGTGGCTGCGCCTTCGGCGCTGCCTCGCGTTCGCCGACGCGGGCGGACCTTCGGCGCGCTGGCCGGCGCGCTCCTCGCGCTCGGAGGCTACGGCCTCGGAGCGCTGACGGCGCCCCCTGGCGCGGCCCGAGCGGACGTGCAGACCTCGCGCGTCGCCCAGGCCGACGACGATGGCGACGGTCTCGTCGATCGCTTCGTCATCTTCGGCACCGACGGTCGACCCACCGCCGTGTGGCACGACTCCGACGGCGACGGGGCGCCCGACCGCATCATCCGCATCTACGCGGACGCCGGCGAGGCCGTCGAGCTGCTCGACGAGGATGGCGACGGCCTCCCGGAGACGGTGAGCGTGCACGACGCCCTCGGCTCGCATCCCGGCGTCTTCGTGGCGCCTCGCGTGTCGACCGCGCCGCGTTGAGCCTCGGCGCGCGTCAGCGCCGCGTCGCCTCCGCGAGCGGCAGGATCCACCCGGCGGGTGGTCGGCCCGCGTGCGCGAGATCGACGTTCGGGTCGATCAGGCGCTGACTGGGCCGGCCGTTGAGCGACGCCCAGGCGTCGGCGCGGACCTCGACGGGAGCCGGGTGGCCTTCGGCCTCGAAGCGCGCCCGGACCTGCCGGGCCAGCTCGCGGACCAGGTCCGGTTGCGTCGGGACCATGCGCTGCTGCAGCGGCGAGAGGAGCTCGCGCGCCGCGAGTCGGGTCTCGCGGCCCTCGGCGTCGAGGACGCGGAGCTCGAGCATGCCCGTCTTCTCCATGACCATGACGTTCCAGGCGAAGCGATAGCCCTGCTCGTGCCAGCAGGCGTTGCCCGGGTGGAGATGCTGCCGCAGCGGGAGCGCGAGCTGCACCGCGAACCAGACGCCCAGGAGCGCCAGCGCGGCCAAAGGAAGCGGCGTCCTCTGCTCCACGGTCTGCGGAGCCTCGCCGCGCCACAGCCGCCGCGGCCACCCGGGCTCGAAGAAGAGCGGCGTGGCCACGATCATCAGCCACGGGAAGATCCCGATGGGGAAGAGCAGGGCCGTCACGGCGTGGAACACCACGACGGCCGCATAGGCCAGCGGACGCGTGCGCGGGCGCAGCAGGAAGAAGACGACGAAGAGGTCGAAGAAGAGGCCTGCCCAGCTGAAGGCGTAGGCGAGCCACGGGTCGTCCATCACGGGGCCCACGAGCGGCGCATGGGCGTAGCGACTCAGCCACGTATGAAGCGGCTCGGCGCGAAGCAGCCAGTCGCCGCGCAGCTTGGCCAGGCCCGCAAAGACGTAGACCAGGCCCAGCTGCATCCGCAGCGTCCAGAGGCACCAGCGCGGCAGCGTCCCGATGCGCCGCTTTCGGAGCGTGCCCGTTCGCCCGAGGGGCATCACGAGCATCAGCGCGGCAAGCAGGCTGACGAGATAGTAGTGGTTCAGGTAGGTCGTCCGGTCGACCAGCTCGAGGTAGGTGAAGGCGACCAGGAAGACCGCCGTGAAGAGGCGGTGCGCCAGGCCGCTCGCGATGCCGAGCGCGCTCGCGAGCACGACGGCGAAGACGCCGTGCATGGCCGGTCCCGGCAGCCGTTCCACGCCCTCGAGGAAGGGGAACGCGAGCTCCGGTGCGACGTAGAGCTCGTCGACCCACCCCTGTGCCTCGTAGCGAAGGACGTTGGCCGCCATGGCCAGGCCGAAGGCGACGCGGAAGGCGACGAGCGACGCGCCGTCGATCGGTGCCGCGAGGTGCCGTCGAAGGCGCAGCCAGCTCCCGCCTTCAGTCCCCATCGGTCGGGTTGAAGGTCACCGTCACGGCGACGAGCCCCGCGGCGTCCACGGCGAGCAGACGCCGCAGCGTGCGGAGCCGGTCGTAGGCGAGGCGCACGACCTCGGGCTCCGTCTCGACGCGCGCCTCGAGCGACTCGCCCTCGAGGTCTTCGATGGCCTCGGCCGCCGCGTCGAAGGCGGCCACGATCTGCGCGTCGAGGGTCTCCGAGCGGCTGGCAATCCAGTCGCCGATGCCCAGCTCGGAGTCCGGCGCTCCGTCGTAGAGCTGCCGCGCACCCGCCAGCGTCTCGCGCGCATAGAGCGCGCTACGCTCGCTGAAGCGTGCCTCGGCCGAATCGGGCTCGGGTCGGCCCTGGGTCCGGAGCCCCAGGGGCTTGCCGAGCTTGAGCTGCTGCACGTTCTCGATGGTGAAGACCATCTGCTCGAAGAGCGCGCTCCCGACCTCGAAGGCGTCGTCGTAGATCTCCCGGTCCGTGCTTCCGGGAGCGCTCAGCTCGAGCGCGTAGCGGTCCCCCTCGAGGCTCCACGCGGCGCGGAGGTCGTCGAGCCGCGCGTCGAGGTTCTCGATGGCGACGCGGAGGTAGTCGCAGCGCCGCGCATCCTCCTGGAAGGCCACGGCAGCCTCGTCCCCGTTGACGAAGGGCCGGCTGACGTCGCTGCCGTGAACGAGATACTCGAGGGCGGGCAGACCCTTGAGCTTGCCGCCGACGCGCTCGAGCGCCTCCCCGTCGGTGAGGGGCTCGTCGCCGCCCAGGAAAGCGTCGACCCGGTCCGGCTCTACGGGCCAGAGGTCCAGGTCGGGTCCCACCCGCCACGGGGAGTCCGTGTAGGGCCCGAAGGCGAAGACCTCCGCGTGCTTGAAGGCGACGCGCGTCGCCTCGAGGCGCGTCACGAGCGCGTCGTGCCCGGGCGCCGTCGGGGCCGTGCAGAAGTCAGCTGCGGCGGTCGCGAGGGCGTCCACCTCGGCGGCTGCCTCCTCATAGCTCGCTTCGACGAGCGCGGCCGCGTTGGCGTTGAGCGCCGGAACGTCGAAGGACGGGCCGTCGCCGCAGCCCAGAACCATCATCATCGTCACGAGAGCCACACGCATAGCGCCCTCCTTAGAGCGATTCGAGGAAGGTGACGAGCGCGTCGCGGTCGGCCTTCGGGAGCAGCACGAAGGCGTCGCGCGCTTCCTCGGCCTCGCCGCCATGCCAGAGAATGGCCTCCACGAAGCCGCGCGCGCGGCCGTCGTGAAGCAAGAACGTGTGCCCGCTGACGTCGTCGAAGAGGCCGACGCCCCAGAGCGGAGGAGTACGCCACTCGCGCGGGCTCGCTTCGCCGTCGGGAAGACCGTCGGCCAGGCCCTCTCCCATGTCGTGGAGCAGCAGGTCCGTGTAGGGGCGGATGGCCTGGTTCGAGAGCTCGGGGAAGCCCGTGAGCGTACCGGTCGTCACCTGGTCCTGGTGGCAACCGGTGCAGCCGAGCTCACGCATCAGCTCGCGCCCGTGAAGCACCACGGGGTCGGCGACGTTGCGTCGGCCGGGCACGGCCAGGGTGGAGCCATAGAACGCGACCTTGTCCATGATGTCGTTCTCCACCTCCGGGCTTCCGCCGGTAGGCATCGACGCGCAGGCGTCCTGGCCGGGCGGGCAGTTCTCATCGGGAAAGAAGCGGCTCGTCAGCCCCATGTCGCCCGAGAAGGCCGCCGCGCTCTGCTGCGCCACGGTGGGCTGGCTCGCCTTCCAACCGAAGCGACCGATCGCAGGGAGGCCGGTTTCCAGGTCGATGGCGCGCTGCAACCGTCCGCTGCTGCCGTCCCCGTCCGCGTCGCCGGGGTCGGCCCAGGCCTCGAGCGTCTCGGCCGGGATGGCTTCGAGGAGGCCGAGACCGACGACGTGCGGCGCCATGCGGATGCTCGTGCCCAGGTTCTCCGCGAAGGGCCCGAAGGCCGGGTCCTCGAGCACGAGCGTCGGAGCGCGCAGAGACCAGGTCTCGCCGTCGGGGAAGGCGCCCGTCTCGACTTCCTCCCACACGAGGATCGGAGTGGCTTCGCCGGGAACCTCCGGGACGCCGAAGGGCTGCAGCTGCCCGCCATAGCTCGGGTCGGGCACCGCGCTGCCGTCGGGCTGGAGAACGCCGAGACCCACCGTGCCCTCGATGAGGATCTCGCCACTCTCCGGCGGTTCGCCGCGGCCATCACGGAAGTGGCAGGAAGAGCAGGCGCGGCCGTGAAAGGTCGGGCCCAGCCCGTCGCGGGCCGTGGTCGACGCTGGCGCGGTCACCCACGGCTGGCTGAAGAAGGCGTTGCCCGTGAAGAAGGGCGCGCGCCGCTCGCTCGAGAGGTTCGGGGCGGGAAGCGAGAAGCTGTTCGACCCGAGAAGGAGCAAGGTGGTGGCGTCCCCGCCACTCGAGGTCTCCCCCGGCTCCGGCGAAAGGGCGGAGTCGCCGCAGGCGGGATGCGCTGCGGCGACTCCCAGGAGGACCGCGAGGCGAAGCCAGGCGCCCGAAGGGACGCGCGCGAGGGGAGCTCGCCCCTCTCTGGTCCTCGTGGTCACTCCACTCATGAGCTTCCGTTCGAGTGCGCGATCAGAGCGCGTCGGGCGGGATCGTGAAGCCGAACTCCACGAAGACGTCCGTGAAGAGCATCTCCAGCGCCCGCAGCTCGTCGATGAGCGTCTGGACGCGGGTGTTGCCGTCGGTGTTCGTCGGGAGAATCTCGTTGTCGAAGGGCGGCTGTAGCGCCTGGGCGGCGGCCACGGCCACGCCCACCTGCGCGTCGATCTGGTCCGCGAGCTCGGCGTTCACCGCGCGCACCACGTCGCTGATGCTCGTCCCGGACACCACGCTGTCGTCGAGGCGCGTGTAGCGGCCCGTCCAGACGTTCTGGATGCCGACCACGTCGTAGAGCATGTCGTTGTGCGTGTTGTCGGCGAAGCAGGAGTGCTCCTCCTCCTGGTCACCGGCGTCGAGCGCCGCCTGAAGGCGCTCACCCGCCGTCTCGAAGCCCGCGAGCACGATGAGACCGGTGAGGATGCGCTGCAGGCCGACCTCGGGAGCCGCGGCCTCCTGCTGGGCGCGGTAGGAGTCACCGGTGGCCGCCCAGGAGTCGATGAGGAACTGGAGGTTCTCCTGGAGGAGGTCGCTCGCCGTCATCAGGTAGTCGCCGCGTCGGTCGGCGTTCTCCGCCGTGGAGTAGTCCTCGAAGGAGCGCTGGCCGGGCATGAGCATGTCCGGCGGCGTGAGGTCCTGGCCCCAGAGCAGGAACTCGATGGGGTGCCAGCCGGCGGCCACGTCGGCCTCGCCGTCGGCGCCGTTGGTGTCCGCGAGGCTCTCCGTCGAGATGGTGAAGCTCGCGTCGTTGATGCGGCCTGCGGTGGCGTTCCCGTCCACGTAGTCCACGGTCATCTCGTCCATGGGCCAGGCGTTGATGAGACCCTCGGGGTCGCCGTCGTCGCCGTCGATGGGACCGTCGTAGAAGCGGTAGACCTCGGTCTGGAGGTAGGGGATGCGGGCGGCCAGCCACGCATCGCGGGCCGCGTCGAGGTTCGCCTGCGAGGGCGAGTCGACGCGCGCCTGCAGCGCCGCGTCCATCGTCTGCGCCGCCGTCAGCGAGTCCGTGTAGCTGGCCTCCACGATGGCGCCGTAGTTGGCGACGGCCGCAGCCGCGTTGCTGGGCAGCCCACCGGCGTCGCCGTCGTCGCCGCAGCCCGGTGCCGCGGCGAGGGCGAGCGCGAGCGCGCCGGCCCCAAGCCTATGAAACTGAAAGTCGATATCGAACATGGTGTGGATCCTCGTTACGTCTCCGAGCAGGGACAAGGTCTCCTGCCCTTCATCGCGAGATTTCCTTCGTCTCGCGTGCCATCGTGCGAAAAACTCAAGCGTTCCCGGTCGTCGGAAGGGCCTGGTCTCCGGTCTCGGGAGGGGCGCGCCCTGGTCGTGCGCCCCTCCGTTGGGAGGATGACGATATCGCAAGTCACTTTCAAGAAGCGGCTGGCACATCGCCTCACGCATACGAAAGCGGCGCCGAAGGCCGAGGCCTGCGACGCCGCTCTTCGCCCTGGGAGGGCGCGTCAGACGGAGGTCAGCGTGCCCCGCATGATCGAGTAGTGGCCCGGGTACGAGCAGATGTACTCGTAGGTGCCGGCCGGGGGCGCCGTGAAGGTGATCTCGTCGGACTCGCCACCACCCACGAGCTTCGTGTGGGCGATGATCGCCGCCGACTCGGACGCCGGGATGTACTCGCTGTCGGCGGCGGCCACGGCCTTCGCCGCGAAGGCCTCCACGTTGGTGCCCGACTGCAGAAGCACGAAGTTGTGGCCCATGGCGTTCTTCGGCATCTGACCCGTGTGCTGGATCGACACCGTGATCTCGGCGCCCGCCGAGACGCGCATCTCCGTGATGTTGTAGGCCATGGCGTCGCCGACCTCGAAGGCGAAGCTGCTCTCGGTGCCCGCGGCACCGCCGCCACCACCACCGCCGCCGCCTTCACTCTCGCCGCCGCAGCCGAGCAGTGACGAGGAGAGCGGGGAAACCAGGAGGAGGCGCGTCATGGCGCGACGGGAAAGGCGGGGGAAGGTCATCGAAGATCCTCGAGAAGGGGCTCGGCGTGCGCGCCGGGGGTCGGAGAGTGCCGTGATACGGCGACGGGGGATGTATAGATACTGAAAGTCATAATCAACATCAAATGTGCGTTGCTCGCCCGCTCGTGTGCGTCCCGTCAACGGTCGAGGGCCGTTCGGGTTCGGCTCAAAGCGTCAGGGCGACGACGTTTCGCAGCGCCTGCGTCGTGCGTAGGCCCGGCCGGAGCGTCCCGTCCGGGAAGAGCTCGACCACGCGCGAGCCCATGAAGTCGGTGTCGGAGACCAGCGCGAAGCGCCGGCCCCGCTGCGTCACCGACGTCACGAAGCCCGCGCCGAGCGGGCTGCCCTCGACCTCGCTGAACTCCCGCGACGCGAAGTCGGCGATGAAGCCCCAGCGCCAGTAGGGGTTGTTGTTCAGCTCGATGCGCGTCAGCGAGCTCGCCGGTCCGGGAAGCGCGTCCTCGTCGAGCACCCGCACGAAGGCGCTGGTGTCGCTGACGAAGAGGAAGCTCCCCGCGCGGCGTCCGGCCGTCAGGTCGCCCGGGGGCGCGACGCGCTCCGTCGTGAAGTTCGCCCCGCGCACGCGTAGGACGCAGCTCGGGCCGCCGACGTCACCGTCCGTCGCGGCCTCGAAGGCCGTCGAGAAGACGTCCGTTCCGTAGAGCAGCTCCCCCTCCGCGGTCTCCCACCCATGCAATAGGTATCCGCACTCGTCGGGGGTCAGCACGCGGGTCACCTCGTCACGCTCCGTATCGGCGAAGACGATGAAGCTCGTCTCGCTGATCTGGTCCGTGCCCGAATTGGTGAAGCCGATCGTGAAGACGAGCTCGCCCTCACGAACGAAGCTGTTTCCTCCGATCACGGGGAAGAGCAGGGGCCCAGGGATCTCGAGGTCCTCCGGGAGCGGTGCATCGCCCAGCACCGTCATCGTGGTGGGGTTCCAGAGGATCATGCGCGCGCCGAAGGGGTCGAAGAGGTAGGCCTTCTCCGGGCTCACGAAGATGGCGCTTCGCCAGGTCAGCGCCTGCGGCGGGCTCAGGAGCACGGCGTCCAGGGCGAGCGTGCCCTCGTTGACGAAGTCCCCGGCGCGCGTGACGCGGTAGCGCTCGATGCGCGGCGCTTCGCTCGTCATCGTGAAGAGGACGTCGGGCTCGAAGGGCGTCCCGACCGCGTCGCCGCGTCCGGGAATCGTGAGCCCCTCCCCGAGGTCGAGCATCACGTCGTCGGCGGGGTCCTCGATGAGGATCGCCGCCGAGGCCTCCGTTCCGCCGCGGATCTGGACCACGGCGACGAAGCGCTCGAGGGGTGGGCCCTCGCCCGCGTCGAGCGCCGCGTCGGGCGCACCTTCGGGGTCGTCTCCGCAGGCTCCCAGCATCGCCGCCAGCAGGGTCAGAACGCTCGTCCACTTCATCGTCGCGTCTCCTCTCACGCCCCTTCTACGCCGCGCGTCGCGGCGCGGTTAGCGCAGCCGTGACACCCCTGCTCGCGGACTTCGACAGGGCCCCCGAGAGGCCCCAGAATCGCCGGACGGATCACCGCTTGGGGAGCGCTAGGCAAGCTCCCGCCGCGTACGATTCACCCGGCGCGGCCCCCGGCCGCAAAGCCTCACGAGGAACTCATGCTCAGTCGACTCTTCGATGCCCTGGCGAAGCGCGCCCCGCTCGCGCACGCCCACTGCGATGGACCCTGCGGAATCTACGACCCGGCCTCGGCCCGCATCACGGGCGAAGCCGTGCGCTCCATGACCAAGAAGATTCTCGCCCTCACGCCCCCGGCGCCGGGTGACGCGGCGGCCAACGCGGCCTACCTGAACACGCTCTCGCGCTACGTCGCGATCAAGGAGGAGCAGGCTCAGCTCACCAAGGACGAGCTGCTCGTCCTCTGGACCGACTACTTCAAGCCCCCGCACCTCGAGAAGTACCCGGACCTGCACGACACCTTCTGGAAGGCCGCGAAGCTCTGCTCGGCTTGCAAGGTCGAGGTGAGCGCGCAGCACGCCGACGAGCTCATGGAGGCCATCGAGAAGATCCACGGCATCTTCTGGGCCACCAAGGGCCGCGACGTTCCGTGGACCCTCGCGGCCGGCTGAGCTCGCTCCCCTTCCAGCTTCATCGCGTCGCCGGGGAGAGCATGCTTCCCACGCTCCGCCCCGGCGACCTGGTGCTCTCCCGGCGCCCGTGGCGCCGCCGGCTGCCGCCGCTCGGCCGGCTCGTCGTGGTGCGTGACCCCGATGGAAGCGGCCGAGTGCTGGTGAAGCGCGTCGTCGCGCTCGGTGCCCGGGGCTTCTCGGTCGGAAGCGACGCGCCCGACCATGCGAGGGACAGCCGCCGCTTCGGCGAGCTCGCGCCCTCGGCGCTGCTCGGCCTGGTCGTGGCCGTGTGGCCGCGGCCGGGCTCACGCGGCTAGCGGCGCACGCCGCCTCCGGCCGAGCCAGACGAGCAGGACCAACCAGGGGCCGACGGGACCGGCGGCCGCACAGCCGCCGCCCGAGGAGGCCCCCGGGTCGCCCGGACCCATGTCCGGCGACGGTCCCATGTCCTCGCCCGGTCCCATGTCGCCGGGCGGCATGAGCCGCGCCACGCAGCCGTCCACCTGAGCGGGCGTCCCTGCGCAGAGACCCGGGCGCGCGCTGCCTCCCTCGATGGCACCGTTGGCCACGGCGGCGTGCAAGAAGACCGCATTCCCGGCGGGGCGCAGCTCGAGCACGCGGTCGCGGCCGGGCGCGCTGAACACGCGGAGCTCGCCGTCGGCCTCCTCGAGGGCACCGATGATCGTGAGGGGCTCGACCGTCTCATCGTCGCCCACGAGCGCCACGCGGTAGGCCTCCTCCGCGCCGGCCACCAGGGGCGCGCGGTAGTAGCGCGTCGACGCGCGGAATACGCGAAGCGCGTCGTCCTCGAAGGGCAGGCCGATCACGCGCGGCTCGAGCTGCGGGTACGTGGCCGCGTTCGCGTAGCCTTCGTCGGCCTGGCGCCGACCCGTCGCGAGGTTCCAGCGCGCGAAGACGCCGAGCTCGTCCGTGAGCGTCACGCCCGCAGCGTCGCCGAGCAGCACCTCGAGGCGCGGGAGCCAACCGGTCTCCTCGGCCGTACCGAGGAGCAGGTCGCGCACGAAGTCGTTTCCGGGAACGCGGGCATCGAGAAAGACGAAGAAGAGCCCCGTCCCGTAGCTGAAGCCGTCCACGGGGCCCGTGGGCTCCTGGTCCAGGGACCGGTCCGGCCGGGCCATGAAGCCCGCGATCTGACTCTCGAAGTCGGTCAGGCTCGCGTCGAAGCGTTCGGTGGCCCAGGTCGCCGTCCCCTCCGAGACGTTCACGCTCAGGTCCCCGCCGTAGGCGGCCTGAACGGCGTGAAAGAGCTCGTGGCTGCCGACGATGCGGTGAGCGTCCCGGACCGTCGCGAAGCCCCGCCGACGGAAGTCGGCTTCGATGAGCGCGTACCCGAAGCAGCCCTCGGCGTCGCACCCCTGACGCCGGAACGCTCCGTTGGCGCCGATGTCGAAGCGGAGCAGGTAGAGGTCGAAGCGGCCGTCGCCGCCGTCGGCGTCGGCGTCGGCGTCGGACCGAGGCGCGCGGAAGCCGAGCACGTCCCGGTAGAAGGCCCAGGACTCCTCGAGGGTCTCGCCCGCCAGCTCGACGACGTCCGGTACGCCGTCCTCGTCCGCGTCACGGTCGTCCACGATGTGCCGCCCCGCCCGTGTGAAGTGCACGCGGACGAGGCCGCCGGGCGCGTCGAAGGTCTCGACGACGTCCGCGCCGTCGAAGAAGGGCGGGAGCTCGCCGGGCTGCGGGTCGTCGGGGCGCGCTTCGGCCACGGAGGCCACGAGCACGAGGCTCGCGACCACGGCCCAGGCGTACCCTCGCCGCCCCATCAGTCGAGGAAGGCCCAGCGAATGCGGACGTTGGCCGAGGTGGCCGGGTCGCCGCGGCCCTCGCTGTCACACACGGCCTGCGATGAAGGCGAGTAGTAGCTCAGGACCTGGAGCTTGAGGTGGCGCCCGCTCGCGAGCTGCACGACGAAGACGTTGCCCGTCATCGACACGCAGCCGGGGTAGGTCCAGAAGCTGCCGAGGGCCGTCGCGGGGGCGCCGATGCCGGAGCCGTCGCTCACGAACTCGCAGGTGTCCGACATGTACGCCTCTTCGCGGAAGGTGAGCCCGTCGGGCACCGCGGTGACGTCGTCGAAGGCGGTCTCGGCGGCGGTGCGCGCCGCGACGACGTAGGAGGGGCCGGCCACGCCGCTGTTCAGCCGCATCACGAAGCGCCGGAAGGCGATGTCCCAGCCGGTGCTCTCCAGAGCCGCCTCGTCGTCCAGCTCGACGCGCTCGAGGCCCTCGTCGGTGAAGCGTGCGTAGACGTAGGACTCGCTCGGCGGGAAGCCCCCGCCGCGCGCGTCGATGAAGTGCTCGAAGTTGGGGGCGGGCGCCTCTTCGAGGATGTCCCGCATGCCGATCGTGTCGCGGAGGTCGAGCGCGCTGATGGACTCGTCCTGGCACGGCACGGTGCGTTCGGGAAGGTCCGGAGCGTCCATGTCCACCGCGGGTTCCATGTCGAGCGTGGTCATGTCGCCACCGCCGGTGCCGCTGGTCCCGTCGTCGTCGCCACAGGCGACCAGCGCCGCTACCATCAGTCCGAGGAGGTAAACCTTCTTGCCTTGCCAAAGCATGTCGATGCGTCTAGCCCTATTGAAAGTGAAAGTCAAAGTCGCTCGCCCACATTCAGGGGCTCCCCGTCGGGTGGGGGCCTGCATGGTGGTCAGCGCCCTGTGGCTCGGGGTCCTCACCGGTCCCGCGCAGGCTCAGCTTCGACCTAGCGCGTCCGTGGTTGGCGAGGGTAACGCGCCCGGAGCGCTACGGCAGCTGCAGCCGGGCGTTTTCACAGGCCGGGAGGCGCTCGTCCGGCTGGCGCCCGGGACGGATCCCGGCGCGCTCCCGGTGGACGGCTACGACCTTCTCAGCGAGGCCTGGGGCCTCGTGCGCGTGTGGGATGCGGGCGTCGACGGTCCCGCGCTGGCGCTGCGCCTGAAGCGCGTCCCCGGCGTCCTGGACGCCGCGCCGGACCTCTACATCGAACGCCGGCTCGCCAACGTGCCGCTGCCGCCGGACGACCCGCGCTACGGTGGCCAGTGGTACCTCGACACGCTCGCGATGGAGGACGCGTGGGCCGTCGAGCAGGGGCGCGAGGAGGTCTCCGTCGTCATCGTCGACAACGGCTGCGACCTCGACCACCCCGACCTCGAGTTCGCCGGCGGGCGCGACGTCGCCGGGGTCGACGACGACCCGAGCCACGTCCCCGGCGAGCGGGGCAACGAGCACGGCACGGCCTGCGCCGGCATCGTCGGCGCGACCATGGGCAACGGCGAGGGCATCGCCGGGATCTGCCCGGGCTGCTCACTCCACTGCGTTCGCCTGCTCGTCGGCGAGGGCGATCGCGTGCCCATCAGCGCCGACATCAACGCCTTCGAGTACGCGCGGGAGATCGGCGCCGCGGTCGTCTCGAACTCCTGGGGCTTTCGGACGGCCATCCCCGCACCGCCGATGCTGGCCGACGTCATCGAGCGGCTGCACACGGAGGGTCGCGACGGCCTCGGTACGCTGGTCGTCTTCGCGGCGGGCAACGACAGCCGGGAGCTCGACGACGACGAGCTGACGGGCCTCGAGGGCGTGGTCGCCGTGGGCGCGACGACGCTCTTCGACGACGCGGCGCCCTTCGGGAACTTCGGCGACAGCCTGGATCTGGTGGCGCCGACGGGGACGCTCACCACGGACGTTGCCGGCGCCGACGGCGAGAACGCCACCGACTACACGAGCCTCTTTGGTGGCACGTCCTCGGCGTGCCCCGTGGTGTCGGGCGTCGCGGGACTGCTCTTCAGCGCCGATGCGACGCTCACGGCGGCGGAGGCCGGGGCGCTGCTCATCGACTCGGCGTCGCCCGTCTTTTTCGCCACGCCGGACGAGAGCGGCCACGACCCGGTCTACGGGCACGGCCTGGTCGACCCTGTCGCAGCGCTGCGGGAGCTGGTGCCCGAGCGCTTCCCGGTGACGGAGCCGGGCCTCGACGGGCCCCCGGACGCCGGGATGAGCGACCTCGACGCGGGGACGCCGCCGGACGCCGGGGGCGGCTGCTCCGCGGCGGCAAGCACGACGGCGGGCCTCTGGGGGCCCGCTTCGATCGCAACGATCTGGATGACGATGACGGCCCCATCGCGCCGCAGACGCAAGCGAAGGCGCGAGACATGTTGAACGACGAACGAAACGACGAGGCGCCCGTGGCGCTCCAGCTCGTCACCACGGCGGACGGGGCGCGCGGCCGGCGTCCACGCCGCGAGACCCCTGGGGCGGTGCTCCGTGCCGAGGCGCGCCGCTGCGTCGAGGCCGTGCTCGTCACGGTCCGCTCGCTCCCCGCGGGCGCCATGGTGGGCTGGCCCTGCTTCGGCCTCTCGGTCAGCCGCCCCGTAAACGATGATGCGGGCAACGCCATCCTGATGACGCTCCGGGTCCGGGAGTCCGGCGCCATCATCCGCCTCCGCGACACCCCTGACGGCCTCGTGGTCCACGACCTCCGCAGCTGGGGCTCGCGGGCGGCGCTTCACCGCCGCGCTTCCGAGATCGCGGGCCGCATCGAAGGCGCCGTCGACCTCGCGGCCTTCAGCCACGCGGTCTGAAGGCGTCACTTCGACCCGCCGCGCGCGCGGCGAGACGCGCTCGGCGGCCACGCGGCGGCCGGGCCCGGGCGTCTCGCCGCTGGTGAGCTCAGCCGTCGCTCGCGGCGAGCGCCATCGGGTCGATGAGGATCACGTGCGCGCGGTCCTCGTCGTCGTGCGTCGAGAGCAACAGAACGCGGCCGGACGCGAGCGGCTGGGCATGGAGATGTCGGGCCGGGATGGGTAGCTCGAAGGAGAGCTTGGTCCAGCTCCCCGTGTCTTCCCGGTAGAGCTCGAGGGCTGTGGCCGGGCGCAGCCCCTCGGGCGTCACGGCCGTCCCGCCCACGAGGAGCAGCGTGCCGTTGCCGAGGCTCAGGAGCCGCGGGTTGAGCCGCGGGAACTCGGGGCAGGGGAACTCGCCGAAGGCCTCGGACGCGAAGTCGTAGGCCACGCAATCGTCGACCAGCTGGAAGTCTTCCCGCATGCCGCCGACGAGCACGTAGCGATCCCCGAGCATCGCTCCGCCGAAGGCGCGTCGCGGCCCGGGAAGCTCTACGCCGGTCTCGCCGAACTCGGCGCCACCGCCGGCCGGTGCGGCCAGGAGCGGCTTCAGGTGCCGGAACTGGTCGCCCTCCGGGCGCGTGGCGTCGTAGTCGAGGCCACCGAAGACGAAGACCTGGTCGCCCCGGAGCGTGGCGCCGATCTGGCTTCGACCCACGGGCAGCCCGGCGACCGGGCTCCAGCTTTCGCCGTCCCAGAGGAAGGCGTCGCGCTGCGTCCGCGCTTCCTCGACCATGGTCCCGTCCGCGGCCTCCATGCCGAAGCCGCCGAGGGAGAGCGCCTTGCCCTCGGGCAGCGGGACCACCGTCATCGACTGACGGTGCACCGGGAAGGCCGGCGCCTCGTGCGTTCCGAGCGAGGGCACGTGAAAGAAGACGCCGTTCGACTGGAAGCGCTCGGCCTCGAAGTCGTGCTGGCCCGTGCTGCTATTGCCCCCGAAGAGGTAGAGCGTGTCGCCCATGAGCAGGCTGCCCTGCCGGTTCTTGGCGGCGCCGATGGCGGGCACCTCGTAGCGAAGCACGGGCTCCCCTGCGAGCGAGCCGTCGCCGCGCACGTCGTAGTGCTCGACGAGCGCGGTCCGTCCGAGCGTCGTCATGCCGCTGATGCCGCCGACGACCGTGAAGCCCTGGCCGTCGGCGTCCGCGACCATGCGGTGGAAGAAGCGCGGGAAGACCAGCGTGCCGACGTCCTCCCAGGCCAGCTCCTCCCGCGCGAGGTCGAGGCGACGGATCACGCCGTCCCGCCCGCTCGCGTAGACGGCGTTGCCCAGCCCCAGCGCCGCGACGCCGAAGCCCGTGCGCGCGTCGTTCGGGTCGGGGATCTCCGGCCCCTCGCTCCAGGCGTCCGCGGCCGGGTCGTAGATGTTCACCGCGCGGCTGGGCTCACGCTGGCCGAGGCCGCCCATGGCCACGAGCTTCCCCGCGGCCGTGGCGAGCGCGAGGGCGCGCCGCGCGAAGGGCTGCGGCTTCTCCGTCCACGCGCCGTCGGCGAAGACGGCCATGGTGTCGTTGAAGCTCGCCTCGCGCGGGTTCCCGGCGAGGTTCCACCCGCCGACGACGTAGAGCTTGCCGTCCAGCGGGAAGGCGTCGTGGGACGAGCGCGGACCGGGAAGCGGCGGCAGGGTCTCCCACCGGCCACCCACGAGGCGCGCGTGCTCGTCCACGGAGCGGAGCTCGCCCGGCGCGATGATGCGCATGCCGCCCACGCGGTGGACGCCCTCGCCGTGCGCCACGAGCGCGACGCTCTGCAGGCTCCCCTCGATGGGCGTACCGGCCGTCCAGCCCTCGTCGGTCAGCGTCCAGAGCGCGCGCGACTGGCCCTCGGGGCGATAGTCGTGCGGGCGGCCGAAGTAGCCGCCGAGCACGTGCAGACCGGACGCCGTGCGGGCCGCGCCGAAGCTGGTCACCGGCCGGGGCATGAGCGGCAGGCCCGCGAGCACGGTCGTCGACTCGCTCTCCGGGGCCACCGCGACGGCGGTCGTGGTCGCCGTCACCGGCGTCGTCGCCTGACCCGTGGCCGCCTCGGAGCTCGCGCAGCCCGAAAGCCAGAGCGCCAGCGCCGTCGCGACCAGGATGAGACCCGTGAGGCTCAGGGAGCCGCGCGCCCAGCCTTCGCCGGCGCGGCCCGGGTCCCGCTGCGTGAAGAAGGTGCTCGTCATGATTCAGCCTCCCGTTTCCATGCCGCCGCCCGTGGAGGGCACGTCGCCGAGGTCCTTCCACTGGAAGGCAGGCGTCCCGCTCTCGCCCATCTCGTTGTAGTAGTCGACGTAGACGAAGGCGTAGCGGCGCCCGTCACGGGCACGAACGATGTAGACGCGCTCCTTCGGCGTCAGGACGTGCGTCATGAAGTTGTAGTCGTACCAGGGGCTCTCGCCGGAGCTGATGACGTAGTCCGGGTCTTCGTTGTCGTCGTCGCCGTCGGGCGCATCGGCCAGGAAGCCTTCCGTCGGGGCGTTGGCCCCGTCCACGTCGTCGAGCCTGACGCCGTCGATGACGGCCACGCCCACGTTGGCATCGCCGCTCACGCCGCCGTTCGTGCGTGCATGAAAACGACGGAAGGCGAGGTCCCACTCCTCCGTCTCGCCGACGTCGCCGGTTCCCTCGCCCGTGGCGAAGTCGAAGGCGATCCAACGTTCGCCATCTTGGGCGTCCACCACCGTCTCGAAGAGGCCGTCGCCGAGGTCGGTGGTGGTCACGGTGCCCGCACCGACCAGGCCGCCGTCGAACATGGGCGGTCCGGTGAGGCCGCCGTCCGGCGTGCCCGAGCCGGCGCCGAGGTCGTCCGCGCAGCCCGCGAGCAGTGCGAGGGAAAGTAAAAACCGAAGAGAGCGAGAGGTCATGGCTGAAGGTCCGTGGGGCTAGCGCGCGTCGGTGCTTCGAGGGGGAGAGTTGAGGCCGGCGGGGCGCCGCCGGAAGTGGAGGGACGCACGCGGTACGTGACGCCTGCGTAATAGGTGCGGGGCCGGATACCGAGGAACTGGCCGCCCGCGTTGAAGGCGTTGTCGACGCCCACGAAGGCGGAGAAGCCACCGCCAAGCCGCTGCTCGCCGCGGAGGTCGAGGGCGAGATAGCTGCCGGCCTCGACGGTGACGGGCATGCCGTCCTCGGTGAAGTAGAATGGCCGTGGACCGACCAGCAGCGCCCGGCCGATGAGCGCCGTGCGGCCCTGGTTCGGCGCGAAGCGGAGCCGGAGCGAAGCGCGATGCCGCGCCCGACCCTCGAGGAAGCGGTCCTGCGTCAGATCCCGCGCATCGAGGTAGTTGTAGGCCAGCTGGATGGAGAGCGAGTCCACGGGGCGCACCTGCACCTCGGCGCTTCCGCCGGCCGTACGGGCCTGCTCGACGTTCACGTAGGTGAAGCGCGTCACGCCGTCGGTCTCGTCGAGCGCCTCGAACGTGATGAGCCCGTTCACCCAGTTGCCATAGCCCCGCACCGTCAGCGTGAGCCGCTCCGTGGCGTTCCAGGTCACCGCCCCCTGAAGCGACCAGCTCGTCTCCGGCTCGAGATCCTCGTTGCCGACGACGACGTAGCCGATGGAGGCGTTCTCGGTGAAGTTGAGGAGCAGCTCGCGGAAGTCCGGCGAGCGGAAGCCGCGCCCGGCGCTCACCCGGAGCTGCAGCTCCTCCACGGGGTCCACGCGAAGGGCGACCTTCGGGGACACGGCGCCGCCGAACCAGGTGTCGTAGTCGGCGCGGAGGCCGGTCACGACGCTGATGCGCGGCGACTCCTGAGCGATCCACTCGTGGCTCGCGTAGGGCGCGAAGCGCCCGCGGCCGCCGGGGCGCTGCAGCCGATTGGCCTCGAGGGTCTCGAAGAAGGCGTCGTGACCGAGCGTGAGGAGCTGGTCTTCGCGGATGGGCCAGAGCCAGCGCAGCGTCGCCTGGCCGAGGCGCTGCGTGGTCAGGCTGGCCGGGGTCGGCGGCGGGTTCACCTGCGGCTGGACCAGGAGCTGGTCTTCGAAGCTCGTGTAGTAGAGCCGCGCGTTGAGGCGCGAGCCATGGGGCAGCCAGGCCTCGTGCGCCGCGCCGACGCGGAGCTCTTCCGTACGGGAGAGCCGGTCGAAGCGCGTCCGGGTGCCGCGGAGGTCGACGGCGCTCAGGTCGTTGAAGACGTATTGGGCGCTGAAGCGCGTCCGGTGCCCCGGCTTCGGTCGCCAGTCGATGCGGCTCGACGCCGTAACCTGCTCGGCCTGCGAGCCCGTCGTGGCCGCGTCCGAAGGGTCGAGGTCGAAGCCGTCCTGGCGATGCACCCCGAGGCTGAAGCGAGCGCCCCAACGCTCCGCGCCGTAGCCGCCGGTAGCCGAAAGGTCGTAGGTGCCGCCATAGCCGTCGTTTCGCAGGTTCGTGCCGAGCGCGGGGCCGCCGCCGATGCTGCCGAAGCGTGCGCCCCGCCGCGGGTCCATGACGCCGTAGGCCAGCCGCACGCGGGCGAAGGCGCCGCAGCAGCGCGCGTCCTGGGTGCGGATGTGAATCACGCCACCGAGGGCGTCGGAGCCGTAGAGCGCGGAGCCCGCGCCCTGGAGCACCTCGATGCTCTCGACGTCGTCGAGGCTGAGCCGGTCGAGGTCGAGCTCGCCGCCGATGCGTCCGATGAGGCGCTCGCCGTCGATGAGGATGAGCGTGTGCTCGCTGTCGAGGCCCTGAATCTGGATGCGTCCGCCGCGGAAGCCCGGCCGGACGTCGACGCTCGGATGCTCCTCGAGCGCTTCGGTGACGTTCTCGGCGCCCGACTCTTCGATGTCGCGGCGGGTGATGACCTCCCGGTCGGTCACCGCGTCGCCGGGCTCCCCGCCTTCGCGGCCGCCGGGGACGTACATCTCCTCGAGCTCACGGACGTTCGCGCGGCGCTCGCCCGCGTCGTCGTCGCGCGCGCCACCCTCGGTGGGCGCAGCGCCGTCACCGTCACCCTCGAGCTCGAAGCCGTCGTCCTCGAGCTCGAAGTCGCCGTCCTCGAGCTCGAAGTCGTCGTCCTCCGGCCCGACGTCGCCTGGACCCGCCTCCTCGCTCGGAGGCGTAGCGTCGTCGTCAGGACGCCCTCCGAGCACGTCCTCCCGCGGACGGACCTCGGCGCCCTCCGCCTCGCTCGGCGGCGCGTCCTGCGCCTTGGCCTGCGCCCCCGCGAGGAGGCTCAGGCAAAGCGCCGTCGCTACTCCGCGGCGTCGGCCACGACGGGCAGCGCGTCGAGCGCCGCCTTCGGGACCAGGAGGGTTTCCTTGCATCGCGTGCACCGCAGCTCGAGGCCGTCTGGCAACCACCGTGCGAGTAGCCGGTTGCATCCGCAGCGGATGTCACCGTTGGAGATGACCTGAACCGGTTCGCTCACTGCGTGAGGGCGTCGCCTACTCATGACAGACTCCGAGGGTCGAGGGTGGCCGTGAGGGGTCGGGGGAGGACGGCGTCGCGCGCATTCGCGAGGCCGAGCAACGCTTCGAGGGAACGCAGGGCGTCCGAGTCGAAGCGGAGCGACACCGGCCCGATCTCCAGAATGCGCGTGCCACCGCACTCGCATCCGAGAACCCGGCCGATGCCCGTCGAGGCAATGACGCGCATCCGGTGTGTCTTCGCGTCGTCTTCGTGTGGCTGGCTCAAGGCGTGTCCTCTCCGTCTCCCAACGAGATATTGAATATGATTTTCAATATCGAAGCGCAAGCTCTTTTTGGCTCCCTGACCGCGGAGGGGGCGGATCGTGTGTGATCCCTCTTGCTGAAGATGAAGGTCGGTTTCATCTTCGACGGGCTCCATGGCCGCTCGCGGACCCAGCGAAACCGGCGCCGCGTGGGCTCCTGCCGCCTCGGGTGCCGCGGGCTCGACCCTCGCGGTGGTCGTCAGCGTGCTCCTGCACGTAGGGCTGGCCTTCGTCGTGCCGGAGATGCGCAGCTTCGAGGCGCTCGGAACGGTCGAGCCGGCCTGGATGGAGCTGGCCGCCGTGCTTCCGCCCGCGCCCTCGCGCGATCCCGTGCCCTCCACCGAGCCCGAGCCCGACCCCGAGCCGGAGCCCCGGCGCGAGCGGCGACCGCGCGAGGTGGTCGTTCGCTGGGAGCGTCTGCCCGAACCGCCGGAGCCACAGCCCGCGGCCGAGGGGCCGGAGGACGACCTCGACGAGCCGGCCGGCGACCCGAACGCGCGGCCGGATGCACGGGACGCAGAGGGCGTGGCCCAGGCCACGGTGAGCTCCGTGGAGGGCGGGCTCGAGGTGGGCGTGCCCGGAGGACCCGGGAGCGATGGCGCCACCCGCGGCACGCTTCGGGCGGGCGGCGGAGGGCGGAACCCGGGGACGATGGGGACGCCGCTGGTCATCGACCGGCGCATGCTCACCGCGTGGATGCGCCGCGTTCGGCGCGACATGGGCCAGGCCGAGTCCACGCTCGCGCTTCGCCGCACGGGGCTGACGGGCTTGGTGAAGGTGGCCTTCGAGATCGCGCCGGACGGGCGAGTGCTCTCCGTTCGCGTGCGGGAGAGCGGCGGTCACGCGCTCCTCGACGAAGCGGCCCTCGAGTTTGCGCGGAGCGTGCGTCGCGTCGAGCCGCCGCCGGCGGAGCTCCATTGGTCCGAGCTCCCGGCCCGCCGCCGGCGCATCACGCTCCCGATCCGCTACGGCGGCTGAAACCTCGAGCCGCCGGCGGTGACCCTCCCACGTCGAGATGACGAGGCCGCAGCGCTGCAGCCGGGCACCGTCGCCGCCACGGTCACGGAGGGAGCCGCGACGATGCGCTAGAACGTGGCTCATGAGCCGGCGCACCGTCGACCTCGTGCTCGAGGCCAAGGAGGCCCGTCTTCCCGACGGTGCGGTGGTGCGCCGGGCGCTTCCCCAGCGCCGGCGGCGCCTCGTCGGGCCCTTCTGCTTTCTCGACCACATGGGCCCGGCGGCCTACGGGCCCGAGCGGCCCGTCGCCGTGCCACCGCACGCGCACGTCGGGCTGGCCACCGTGACCTGGCTCTTCGCCGGCGAGCTCGTCCATCGCGACAGCCTGGGCACCACCCAGGCCATTCGCCCCGGCGAGGTCAACTGGATGACCGCCGGCCGCGGGATCGTGCATGAGGAGCGCTCGGCATCCGGCGCCGCGGGGACGCTCCACGGCATCCAGAGCTGGGTCGCGCAGCCGGACGCCACGCGACGGGGGCCGCCGCGCTTCGCCCACCATGGCGACCTGCCGCGCTGGGAGAACGAGGGCGTGGGCCTCACGCTCGTCGCCGGCGCGCTCGCGGGGCGCTCGAGCCCCGTCGCCCTCGAGCACCCGACACTGCACCTGGAGCTCTGCTTCGAGGCCGCGAGCGAGCTCGCGCTCGAGGTCGACGCGACGTTCGAGCTCGGCCTCTACGTCGCCGAAGGTGCCGCGACGATGCAGGGTCAGGCCGTCTCGGCCGCGACGCTCGCCATCAGCGATGCCGGCGTGGGCCCGCTCGTGCTCTCGAGCGCCATCGGTGGCCGGGCCGTCCTCGTCGGGGGCGCCCCGCTCGGCGAGAACGTGGTGATGTTTGACAACTACGTGGGCCGCGACGCGGCCATGCTCCGGGAGGCGCACGCCGCGTTTCTGCGCGGCGAGCTCGGGCGCATCGCGTAGCGCGAGCACGCGCACTCGGATGGAGGCGGCGCGGCAAAGGGCCCCTTAGCGTGGGGTCTCGCTGCCGCACGAGACCCTGGAGCCTTCGTGAGCCTCTCTCTCCCCCGCCCCCTCGCCCTCCTGAGCCTCGGCCTGCTCCTCGGTTGCTACCAGTCGCTCGTCACGGGCGAGGTGGGAGACCCGGCACCCACGCCCGGCGACGCCGGGGAGACCGAGGACGAGACCGCCCCCGAGGCGCTCTGCCCCTCGGGCTGCCAGGACCGCAGCTTCGACACGGCGGGCGAGGCCATCGCGGACTGCGACTGCTGCCCCTCGCGCTGGTGGGATCGGGGCAGCGCCGAGCGCTATGAGCCGGCCTCATCGGACGTGCGCCTGAGCGTCGAGCTCGAGGCGGGCTTCGACGCGCTCGGGGCGACGCTCGTCGTGGTCGAGTGGCGGCGAGCCGAAGCTGCCGCGGACGGAGCGCGCATCGTGCTCGGGCTCCCGGAGGACGTGGAGCTTCGCTTCGTGTTGCCGGGGGCCGAGGCGAGCGCCCTCGGGTGGCTCGACGCGGGTCGACGCCTGCGCCTCGAGGTCGAGCCCGCCGACGACCCCTTCTCGACACGGCCGCGTACCGTCCTTCGCCTCGTCGATCCCTCGGACGAATCGCTGGTCGTCGCGGCGCGGGACGACGAGGTGGCCGGACCGCTCGGGGCGGCGGAGCGGGAGCTCGGCGCGGGCGCCGTGCTCAACCCCAACGAGCGCGCGACCTGCACCGCGGCGCCCAGCGAGTGCTGGACCTTCGGCGTGCACGGCGCCGAGCTCAGCTACGCGGGCGGACGCGCCGTCGTCGAGGCGGGAGAGACCGGGACGCTCGCCGTTCCCGGCGGGCCGAGCTACGCCTTCCGCGCGTCCTACCGCCTCCGCTGCTGCGCCCGGGGGCAGTGCGCCGACACCTCCTACACCGGCCAGGGCGCGGGCTGGATGATCCGCACCTCGCCCTGAACGCTAGGCCGTCGTCGGGGCGCGTGGGCCCTTGGCCTCCGCGGCAGCGCGGTCCGACTCGGCCAGCGCGAGCAGCTCGGCGAAGCTGGCGTGCACGTCCTCCACGAGCAGGTGAAGGCCAGGCAGCTGCGTCCAGTCCGCGTCGAAGCCCCAGAACATGCTGCCGGCGTAGCTCAAGAGCGCGATGCCGAGCGCCTGGTTCTCGTAGAGCGGCACCAGCGGGTAGATGGCCTCGAGCGGCGCGCCGAGCAGGCTCAGCGCGAAGGGCGGCCCGGGGACGTTGGTGACGACGAGGTTGTAGCTGCGCTGCCGAGTGGCGAGCTTCATCAGCTCCACCGCGCGCCCCGTCGAGGCGAAGTCCGCGACGTCCTCGAAGCCCGCGGTGGCCTCGGCAAGCTGCGCCTTGGTCTTGGCGTAGCGCGTCTCCTCCATCACCAGCTCGTAGCGTGCGCGCGGGTCGGCGACGTCGACGGGGCGCGTCGCCAGCAGGACCGCGAAGCTGTTCCCTCCGGCGCCGTCGGCGCGTCCATGCGCCTTGCCGCGCGTGTTCACGGGTACGAGCGCTCGCACACCGTGGAGCCCGTCGCTCTCGAGGCCCTGGCGCTCGAAGGCCCGGCGAAGCGCGCCGGCCGTCGTCGCCAGCACCACGTCGTTGATCTTGCCGCCGAGCGCGTTTTTCACCTTCTTCATCTCGCCGAGGTCGATGCGGCAGCCGTCGAAGCGGCGGTGCGGGCTCACGTGGTCCGGGTTGAGTGGCGTGTCGTCGGCCGGTGTCGCCCCCGCGCGCAGCGTCGTCGCCGCGCTCTTCACGAGGGTCCGGGCCGTGTCGACGTGCTGCCGGGGAGCGCGGGCCACGCACCCGAGGTCCCGGCCCAGCTTTCGCCATCCGGTGCCTCGGTGCCGAAGCTCCGCGCGCAGCAGCTCGCGAGGTGTCGGGGTCGGGCGCGGTGTCCACTCTTCGGCGCTCCCCTTCCCGCCGCCCAGCAGAAGCGTGGCGAGGATGCCCGCGCCGGCCACGCCGTCGGCCAGGCAATGATGCGCCTTGAGCACCAGCGCGAAGCGGTCGTCGCTCAGCCCCTCGATGACCCAGAGCTCCCATAGCGGCCGGGTGGGATCGAGGCGCTGGCTGAAGATGCGGCCGGCCAGGCGCTTGAGCTGACGCTCGTCGCCGGGACGGGGCAGCGACGTGTGGCGCACGTGGTAGTCGAGGAAGAAGGACGCATCGTCCACCCAGTAGGGCTGCCCGAAGATCGGCGCGCGCATCAGCCGCTGGCGGTAGCGCGGCACGCTGTCGAGGGACGCGCCCACGTAGTCGCGGAGACGTTCGAAATCGACGCCCCCGTCCGCGTGGCGGAGGGGACCCATGCCGAAGACGGCGAGGGCCCCGATCTGAAGGTGCGACCCGGCCGTTTCGATGCCGAGGAAGGAGGCGTCGAGGGCCGAGAGGCGCTCGTAGGGGGTGGTGGCGGTCATGGGAGGCTCCGAGAACGCCTCGAGCTCTCGCAAAAAGGGCGCCATGCGCCTCGCCTCCGCGAATCCCCCTCAGGACGGGCCCCCGGGCGCAGGGTCTGCGTCGCGCTGCGCCCTACGCGCAGTCGCTGCCGCGGCGAGGTCTCGGGCGGGAAGCGCGGGGCTTCCCGCGGAAGATCCGAAGCAGCATCCGGGCCGCGAGCGGAGAGCGCGGCTCAGCGCAGGGCGGGTACGACCACGACGGCGCTTCCGCCGGTCACCCGACCATCCCGAAGCGTGCTGGTCCACACCAGCTCGAGCATGCCGGTTTCGGGCCCGGGAAGAACCTCGACCGTCGCCTGCCCCGACTCCTCGTTGCTGGCTCGGCTCGCGGCGCTTCGCCCGCTGCAGGTCACGAGGCTCGCCCCGTCGACGCCGGCCTCGAACACGTCGCCGGCTTCCAGCGACTCGGTGTGGAGCTGGAGGAAGTGCATGCCGTACTGCCCCGCGAAGGGGTTGTCGGCGTCGACGGTGAGCGCGAACGAGCCTCCCCCCGTCCAGAGCTCCGCGCGCGGAACGCTCTCGGTCCAGAAGTCCGAGGCCGCGGCGAAGTCGCCGTTGATTCCCGCCTCGATCACGGTGCTCGAGAGGGCCGTGACGCGCTCGCCCTCGGGCTCCGGCCCGCCGGAGACGCATCCCGCCCACGCCACGGCCATGAGTAGCGCGCTCCCCTTCACTGCTCGTCCCACGGTGCCCCCTCTATCTCCTGGGCTCTCCAGGCAGGCCTCAGAATAGCGTACGCTCCGGCCCGAAGCTCACGGCCTCAGCCGCTGATGATCTTCTGCAGCGCCAGACCGACGCCCGCGAGGGACTCGCCGGCGATGAAGCCGCTGGCCACGACGATGAGGAAGGTGGCGCTCCAGGCCGGCACGAAGCGCTGCAGCCCGGCGCCGACGAAGCTCCCGAGGCTGATGGCGATGCCGTAGGTGGCCGGGATGACGAAGGCGAGGCCGACGCTCGAGGGGCTCGGCACGTAGCTGCGCACGTTCTCTGGGAGCACCTTCTCGGCGATGGCGAGCACGATGCCGGCGAGGCCGCCCCAGAAGATGCCCCAGCGGGCGCTGTCCTGAAGCGCGTCGCGGCCGACCATGAAGAGCTCGGCCACGCTCTTCCAGGCGGCGACGGCCGGCGCCGACCACTCCTCGGTGAGCAGCATGCCCTGCGGATCCGGCACCAGGATGAGGTAGCCCGCGGCGCCGAAGAGCGCGCCGGCAATCACGCCGAAGACCTGCGCGATGGCCTGCCGGCGTGGCGACGCGCCGATGAGCAGGCCCGCCTTGAGGTCGTGCAGGAGATCGCCGCACTGGCTCGCCGCACCGCCGGTCACGTTGGCGGTCATCAGGTTCGTCGCGGCGCTCCCGGGGGAGAGCACGCCGAAGAGGAGCTGCGTCACCTTCCCCATGGGCCCCACGGGCGTGATGTTCGTCTCCCCGCTCACGCGCCCGGCCACGACGGCAAGCGCGTAGGTGAGCAGCACGCCGAGCGCGGCGAGCCAGATGGGGATACCGAAGAGCATCACCTGCAGCGCCACCGCCAGCACCAGCGCGAAGCCGAGCGCCTGCATGTAGCGGTGTCGGGGCACGGCGTCGCGCTCGCGTTCGGTGCCGCTCTCCTCTTCCGCCGAGGGCGCCGCTTTGCCGCGGAGGGCACGAACGATGCTCTTGCCGCTGAACGAAAAGCTCGTGAGCGACGCCGTCACCATCATCGCGACGCCGGGCCAGAGCATCCACTTGTTCACGCTGCCGAACCAGCCCTTGTCCGCGGCGCCGGGCGCGGCCCAGCCCGCGTCGAGGGCCATCGGCGCGAAGAGGCCCCAGGCGATCACGCTCCCGAAGAGGATGGAGGCCCCGGCGCGGAGCCCGATGATGGCGCCAACGCCGGGCAGCATCAGCGAGGGGTCGAGCGCGAAGCCGAGGTTCTTGGCCGTGTAGGTCGCGACGCCCGAGGGCCCGCCGGGCTTGGCCGCGATGCCGAAGGGGAAGGGGAGCTTGCCGATCTTGGCGACGTTGACCACGACCTTCCACGCCGCGGCGATGAGGCCGGCGAGGAGCAGCGCGCGCACCCTCCGCAGCGCTTCCTTGCCCTCGGCGTACATGCTCTTCAGCGTCTCGGCCGAGACGATGCCGCCGGGGAAGGGGAGGGCATCGACCACCAGGAGCTGGCGCCGAAGACCGATGCCCACGACCACGCCGACCAGCGCGACGCTGAAGACCCAGGCCGCGAGCGCGGGGTAGGAGAGCTGCGTGCCGTCGATCATCGTGAGCGCCGGGATGGGCGCGACGAGGCCGGCGCTGCTGATGGACGCCGCGCTGCTGGCGGCGGTCTGGTTGATGTTGTTCTCGAAGATGCCGAAGGGCCTCTTGCTCATCGTGCTCCAGAAGCCGAAGCCGAGGAGCGCGGCGGTGACGCTCATGTTGAAGCCCCAGCCGATCTTCAGCCCCGCGTAGATGTTGCAAAGACTGAGCACGCCCCCGACGACCATCCCGGTCCCGAGAGCGCGCACGGTGAGCTCGGAGCCCGACGTCGCCATCGGCGGGACGCTACCCCCGAGGACGGGGACCCACCAAGTCGCGCTGGCGGGCCTGAACATCGCTGGAGAAACCGAGGCCGTTGGTTTCTTTGGTTCCGTCCGTCCCCGGGGTCAGAGGCCGCCCTTGCCCGTCATGCGGGCGAGGATCTTCTGGAACTGGCGGACGCTCAGGTCCACGTGCTCGACCACGCGGCCGTAGAGCTGCGCCGTCGGCACGTTTCGGCCGCGCCGCTCTTCCTGCAGCACCGAGAGCTGCCAGAGGATCACGCGCTCCACCCGTGTCAGCCCGTCCCGCACGTCCGGCACCCAGTCTGGGTCGGCGCCGACCGCGTGGGGTCCGCCTTCGAGCGCGTGCAAGACCGGGCGCTTCGGCGCGTCGTCGTCCGGGTCCATCGCCGTCAGGTTCGGTACCGTCTCCGCTCGCGTCAACGCCTGCCCGCTCTCTGCACGTCCCGCCGCGCAGGGAGCGCGCTTTACTCGACGTCGAGCCAGAGCTCACCGAGCTCGACCGCCACGGCCTCGAAGGGCTCGGCGTGCACCTCGCCCGATCCGTGGTGGGTCAGCGCCAGGGACCACCGGCCGTCCTGCCAGGCGAAGACCTCGAGCGTTTGCACGATCGGGTCCACGAGCCACGCATGGCGCACCCCGGCCGCGCCGTACTTCGGGAGCTTCTTCACCCGGTCCTTGCCCATGGTCGAGGGCGACAGGACCTCGCAGACCCAGGCCGGGGCCGTCTCGATGAAGGCCTGCGACAGATCGAGGTCCGGCGACGCGCCGCGGCGCCAGCCCGCGAGGTCCGGCACCAGCACGTCATCACCCAGATGCAGCTCGGGTTCATCGAGCAGAATCCACCCCCCCGGGCCGCCGCGGCCGAGGTGAAAGGGCGTCCCGAGCAACATGCCGAGCACGGTGGCCGCTTTCGCGTGCGGGGAGGCCGGACGCGGCTGGAGAAAGAGGTCCCCGTCGATCAGCTCGGCGACCTGGTGCTCGGGAGCGTCGAGCACGTCCTGGTACGTCGCCGATCGCCGGGCGGGAGCGTTCATCGAGAGCATCCTAGCAGCGAGGTTGCCCGCGGCCTGTGACGCGGCCGGAGCCCGAACCGGCGGCGCGGGCCGAGGGGCGCTTTTCCTGCGACCTTCCCTCATGGCGCGCGTCTTCTCCTTCGAAGGCGCCGATGGGGTGCCCAGGAGAAGAGACGCGATGACCAACGAATCCCGAAGCAGCGCCGTCGACTTTGCAGGGCCCGCCCGCCTGCACGTCGCCTTGCCCGTACGTGACCTCGAGCGCTCCCGGACCTTCTACGAGACGCTCCTCGGAGTGCCGCCCACCAAGGTCCGGGAGGGCTACGTGAAGTTCGAGGCCGACGCCCCCAGCGTGAACCTCACGCTGAACGCGACCGACGAGCCGGTGCCGCACCACGGCATCTCTCACTTCGGCGTGCAGGTGAAGTCCACGGAGGCCGTGCTCGCCCTGCACGGCAAGCTCCGCGCCGCGGGCTTCGCGACGACGAGTGAAGAGGGAGTGACCTGCTGCTTCGCCGTGCAGGACAAGATCTGGGCGGTCGACCCCGAGGGGCACCGCTGGGAGGTGTTCGTGGTCCTCGAGGCGGACACGGAGCTGCACTCGGCGCCGCCCCGCGCGATCGCGAACCACGAACGCAGGCTCCCGGGGGACGCGCCGGCGCCATGCTGCGCGAAGTGACGCGCGCGCGGCCCGACGACGAGGCGTGGGCGAGCCTCGTCGATGCGCTCTCCCGCTTTCTGAGGGCGCGCGGTGTGCCGGACGCCGACGCGAGCGACGTGCTGCAGACGTCGCTCCTCCGCATCGTCGAGGGGCTCGACCAGCTCCGAGACCCGAAGGCCCTCGACGCCTACGCCTTTCGCACGCTCCGGAACGCGCTCGCCGATCACTACCGCCGCGGTCCGAAGGATCGGCCCGGGGCCGAGGCGCTCCCGGAGCCGGCCGCGCCGGTCGCCGAGGACGACACCGAGCGACGGGTCCAGCACTTGCTCGCGGCATGGCTCCGGCAGGAGATCGAGCGACTCCCCGAGCCTACGCGCTCCACGCTCCGCCGCACGGAGCTCGAGGGCCAAACCCACCGGGAGGTGGCGGCCGCCGAAGGCGTGACCCTCTCCGCCATCAAGAGCCGCGTCAGCCGCGGCCTCGTGGAGCTCCGCAAGCGCCTCCGCCGCTGCTGCGAGGTCGAGCTCGACGCCCGCCGGCGCGTCGTCGCCCTCACGCCGCGGGGCTGCGGCTGTTAGGAGGCGTGGCTCTCGGCGAGCGCGTCGCCCAGGCGGCGGATGTCGGCCACCTTCCACTCGAGCGCCGACCAATCGTCGACCTCGGCGATGCGGCTCCAGATCTCCTCGACCTCACCGATGAGCATGTCGACGGGCCGCGCGCGCTGAAAGACGGAGGAGGCGAGCGTCGCGTCCACTCCCGGCTTCGGCGCGTGCTCGTCCAGCGCCTCCCGGAACGCCACGAAGTCGCGGCCCTCGTAGAGCGCCGCGTGGGGGCTCTCGGCGGCGCGCGCCGCGCTCGCCTCGCCGCCGTACCAGTCGTGGAAGAGCTGCTGGAAGGGCAGCCCCGGCCGCGCCGTCAGGAATCCGAAGATGGCCCCCGTCGTCTCCGCATCCCTCGCGTCGTCCGCGCCCGCGAGGCCGAGGCGGTCGAGGAAGGCCCGCGCCAGCGCTCGCTCGGCCTCGCCCTGATAGGCCTCGAGCGTCTCCTGCCAGGGCGCGTCGGGGCTCGCGGGATGCAGCGCCTCCGCCAGCCGCGCCAGGTTCCAGCCGAGCGTCTGCACCTGCCGCCCGTAGGCGTAGAGCCCGCCGTGGTCGAAGTAGGCCGCCGTGAAGGTCGGATCGAAGCGCGGCAGGAAGCGCCAGGGCCCGTAGTCGAAGCTCTCCCCGGTCACGTTCATGTTGTCCGTGTTGAGCACGCCATGAACGAAGCCCGCCGCCATCCAGCGCGCGGCGAGCTCGGCCATGCGCGGCCGAAGCGCCCGGAAGAGCGCGAGCGGCGCGTCGTCGGCGCCGGCGAGCTCTGGGTAGTAGGCCGCCAGGCAGTGCTCGGCGAGCGCCGCGATGCGGTCCGTCCGCTTCTCGAAGGCGTGGCGCTGAAAGGTGCCGAAGCGAATGTGCGACCAGCTCAGGCGCACGAGCACCGCGCTCCGCGTCGGGCTCGGCTCGTCATGGCGCTGGAGCTTCTCGCCGGTCTCGATGACGCTGAAGGTCTTCGAGGTCGGGACGCCGAGGGCCTCCAGCATCTCCGTCGCGAGGATCTCGCGTACGGCGCCCTTCAGCGTGAGCCGCCCGTCGCCATCGCGGCTGTGCGGCGTGCGCCCGCTGCCCTTGGTGCCGAGATCGAGCAGGCGTCCGGTCCCGATCTCGCCGCTGCCCTCGCCGGGCTCGCGGAGCTGCGCGTAGAGGAAGCCGCGGCCGTCTCCGATCTGCGGGTTGTAGCTCTGAAACTGATGCCCGTGATAGCGAAGCGCGAGGGGCTCCGGGAGGTTGTGCGGAAGCGGCGCGAAGCGCGCGAAGTGCTCGAGCCACTCGCCGGGCGTGAGCGCGCCGAGACCCACCCGCTCGGCCCAGCGCTGGTTCCGAAAGCGGAGCACGCGCTCGGGAAAGTCCGCCGCCTCCACGGGATCGGCGAAGCCCTCGACGCCGAGGTCGAGGTACTTCGGGTCGGGGCGGTAGCGGTCTCCGAGGGGCATCAGCGCTCCGCGAACTGGTCGAGCATCCACTCGGAGAGCGGCGGGATCTGCTCGCCAGGCTGGAGCGGCATCACGCACCAGCGCAGGAGATGCAGGCCGAGGGGCACGTGCTCCCAGCTCCCGTCCGCGCCCCGGCTTCGCAGGAGCGGCGGCGGCGCTACGCCCTCGTCGTCGGCGTGGCACTCCGCCCACTGCACCTTCCGCCCGAACTCCTGCGTGGCGATGACGCCGATGGCGTCCGCCAGCGCCTGAAAGAGGAGCGGCGGCATCCACCGGAGCGGTCCTGGCGGGCGCCCCGCGAGGAGGTGCTCCAGCGTGTCCAGGCTCGTGGCGATCGGCGCGAGCCCCGACGCTCCTTCGGCCTCGAGGGCCTCGTTCAGCTTCGCGAAGAGCCCACCCGGCGGCGCCCCGAAGACCGCCTCTCCGAGGCTCGCGCGGAGCCGCGCCTGGAGGGCGGCCACGCGCCGGTTCACCGGCAGCGCGACCGGCGCCGTGTAGGTCGCGAGCGGCGCCTCAGGCGGCTCTCGGCCCGATGCGCTCGCCTCGCCGCGGATCGCCCGCAGGGCCGCGTCCTCCAGCGCCGGCGCCTCGTCGCGGCGGAGCCCGAAGGCGGCGACGGCCTCGTCGAGGCGCGGCACGTCGGCGAAGGCGAAGAAGCGCAATGCGGCCGGCGCGAGGGCGCTCGCCGGGAGCGACGCGGCGGGCCGCGAGAGCTCCACCAGCAGCGCCGCCTCCACGAGCGGCCGGAGCGCCGCGTGCGTCTTCTCGGCACCCCCCGGATCGTCCCAGAGCACCCGCGCCAGCGTGAAGGGTTGCGCGGGGTCCCCGCCTGCCGGCAGCTCCAGCACCCGGGGGTGCAGCGCCCGCCGCGGCCGCGATGCGCAAGGGACCCGGTCGCAGGAACACGTTCGGGACGCGGCGGATGGGCCCGAGGCCCCCGATGACGTAGCCGGTCGCCTCCTCGTCCCACGCGGCCTCGGCGGCTTCTCCGGCCGCGCCCGCGGCGGCGCTTCGGCCGAGCTCCCCGCGACCGGCGCGCGCGATGGCCTCGGCGAGGCCTGGCACGTCGCTTCGAACCACCGGCGCCTCGAGTCCGCGCGCGCGTCGCTCGGCCACCACCGCGTCGAGG
>CALCTH010000269.1 GCA_937893795.1 uncultured Myxococcales bacterium
GAACCGAAGGCGGCCACGGCCTGCGGCTTTGGCGAGCGCCGCTCCGAGCGCCGCGCCGAGCGGCTCGCCGAGATCGTCCCGGAGCACACCGTGAAGCCGCGCTGGGCCCTCCGCGCGGTCGAGGCGCAGCTCCAGCCGCGCGCGCCCCTTGACGTGCACCTGGGGCTGGGCCGCGACCTGGGCCGCGCCGAGCAAGGCGGCGAGGAGCGCGAGAAGCGCCGGCCCCCCGGCCCCCCGGGGCCTCGGGGCCGACGCGCGCCCAGGAGCTGCCTTCGCCGGCGCGATGCGCATGCAGGCACCCTATGGCTCGGGCCCGGTGAGGGCCAAGTGCCGCGCCCCGATCCTCCTGGTTGAACCCGCCGCCGGGCCGTGGCGATACTCCGCCGCCGGCGCTGGCTGAAGCTTTTCGCGCGCGCGCCGTCTTGCTCTCGGGCCGCGTCGCCGGCGAGGTTCGGCGGGGCCCGTGCCCCGGGAGGCATGTTCGTTCGATGGGTGGAGTTGCGAAGCGAAGGTGGACGCGGTCGAGCGCGTGGGGGGCCATGGCCCTCCTCGCCGCCGCGCTGCTGGCTCTCGCCACGACGCCGGCGCGGGCCGACACGCGGAGCGACTACCTGGTGGGGCTGCTGCAGAGCTCCACGTCCTTCCGCGTCCGGGCACAGGCGGCGCTCTCCCTCGGCCGCGTCGAGAGCAGCCCGGAGGTCGTGGACGCCCTGAAGGCCGCGCTCGAGGACGAGCATCCCGGCGTCCGGGCCTCCGCCGCGTCCAGCCTCGAGCGGCTCGCGGATCCCTCGTGCCTTCCCGAGCTGCGTGCCGTACGGCGCGACTCCGACGCGACGGTGCGGCGGGCCGTGGCGCAGGCGATCCGTGCCCTCGAACGGGTGGCGCGGACGCGGCCGACGCAGGACACGCGGCCGAGCCGCGACGTCGCGAGGGCACGCTACTACGTGGGCGTGGGCATGCCCGGCACCCGGGACGAGAGCGTCGACGCCGCGGCGCTGAGCGCGGCCCGGGAGTACCTGCTCGAGCAGATTGGCGGCATCGACGGCGTGCTGATCGCCCCCGGGGACGAGGCGCCCGAGGCGGTCCAGCGCCTGCTGCGCCGGCGCCGGCTGACGGGGTACTTCATCGACGCGTCGGTCGTTCGCGTCGACGTGTCCGACGCGGGCACGCGCGCCACCGTGTCGGTGATCCTCGGGACCTATCCGGGCCGCGACATGCGCGCGATGCTTCAGGGCCGGGCCACCGTGCCCGGAGAGAGCAGCGATGCGGCGCGCGTAGGTGCCATCCGGGGTGCGCTACGGGGCGCGCTACGCCGACTGGGCCAGGCCATGGAGGCCAGCGCGCGCCGCTGACGCGCGGGCCCGGTGGAGAAAGCCGGGTGGGGGGCGTACCCTCTACGGAAGATCGCCATGACGTCCATGACCGACACGCGGCCCTCGTCGACGGCACCGCCCAAGCGGAGGCTGCGAAACTACCTGCTCGATTCGCGCTTCCAGCTCAAATACACCGGCTACGTCGTCACCGTGACCCTGCTCGTGGCGAGCGTCCTCGGCGCCATCGCCTACCAGTTCTCCGTCGAGCAGACGGAGCAGCTGACGATCACGGCCGCGATGTATCCGGATCTCCATCCGGAGGTGGCCGAGGATCTCGAAGGGTGGTCGCGGGCCCAGGACCGCCGCGTGCTTTTCGCCATCGTCGGCGGCGTGGCGCTGCTCACGCTCGTGCTCGCGGTCACGGGCATCCTCGTGACGCACAAGATCGTCGGGCCAGCCTACAAGATGAAGCTGCTCCTCAACCGCGTGGCGCGGGGCAAGCTCAGCCTCTCCGGCCGGCTTCGGCAGGGCGACGAGCTGCAGGACGTCTTCGAGGCCTTCGCCAACATGGTCGAGGCGCTCCGCGAGGAGCAGGCGCGCGAGGTCCGGGAGCTCGACGCTGCCATCGACGAGATGCGCGAAGCCGGGACGCCCGATGGGGTCCTCGCGCACGTCGTCGAGGTGCGCGATCGCATGCAGTCCGCGCTCGACTGACTCGCCCGGTCACAGGGCCGCGGGGTGGTAGCTCAGAACGGGCGCTTCGCCGGCCGCGAGCACGACCCCGGCCGCGTCGAGGCGTACCGGGCCTCGGCCGAAGCGCCCGCTCGCGAGCAGACGCCGCGCCGCCCTCCGAACGCGCTCGCGCTTCGCGGCGTCGATGCTCGCCGCCGGTGGCCCGAAGCGTGCGGTGCGCCGCGTGCGTACCTCCACGAAGAGAAGCAGCGAGCCCTGGCGCGCGACGAGGTCGATCTCGTCCCGGCCGATGCGCACGTTCCGCCCGAGGATGGTCGCGCCGCGCGCCTCGAGGTACGCGGCGACGAGGGCTTCACCGCGACGGGCGGTGTGCGTGCGCGGGTCGATCATGCCGGCTCCTTCGGAGCAGCGGCAGGTCGGTTGCGTCGAGACCGCCGAAGAGACTCAGCTCGCCGGACCGAACTGCTCTTCGAGGTCGTCACCCGCGAAGCGACGGATGCAGTAGCCGCCGCGGAGCCCTTCGCCGCCCTGATTGATGACGTTGGGCACGCACGCGAAGCCGCTCGGGCAATCGCAGGTCGGCGTGTTGGAGCCGGGAGGCGCCTCGCAGCGGCAGGAGCAGTAGACCTGGTTGTCGAGCTGCTCGTCGCTGACGGCCTCGGGGTCGAGCACGGCCGCCGTCGGGAAGTCGTTGAAGACGAGGCAGGTGCGCGTCCGGCACTGCACCGACTGCGACTCGACGAAGACCTCGCCAGCCGCGAAGCCGGTGACGTTCTCGGGGGGTAGCCCCTCTTCCTCGACGACCGTCACCGGGACGATCTCGGGCACGCAGGGGTCGCCGACGATGCTGCCGCGGCAGCCCACGAGGGCGAGGGCGAGGAGAGCGAAGAGAGGGAGAAGGGCAGGTGTGCGCGTCATGGGTGCGTCCGCGGCGCCGGGAAGGGGCCGCCTCTGAAGTCGCGTCGGGGCTTTTCGAGAGTCCACGTCCGGGTCCTGGAGGAACTCTTGACCAGCGCCGGGCGCGCGTAGCTACGCACTCGCGCGCGGAGGTGTCAAGGCATGTGTCGGTGCCCCAAAGGCCCCGTGACCGCGCTTGGGGACCCCCTCCGAACGGCCCGCGGGACGCGCGACGAAGACGCGACGGCGCCCCCCTTGACAAGCCCGAATGCACCTTCCTATCCTTAGGCGCTGATCTGGCCGCAAGTAACCGATATCTTTCGACTTTTTCTTGTCCCGCGCACCTGATTGGGGGCGGGACGCGCTGAAGGTTCTGCGGAGCCGGCTCGACTTCGGGGGGACACCGTCCCCGACGTGGGACGGTGATGGCGAGAGCCCACGCACGGCCCAGGCGCCACGAGGGCGGCACCCTCCGCGCTTCTTCGCGCACCAAGAAGAGCCACCGGCGGACGCGCCGGACACGGTACGGGAAACCACAGACTCATGAACCGCGCACTCAACCACCTCCGTCGCCACCGCTCGACGCCTCTTTCGCTCCTCGTGGCGAGCCTCGTCCTGGCGGCGCTTCCGGCGCCGGCCTCGGCCCAGGACATGATCTTCACGACGGAGGAGACGGGCGGCCCGCCCGCTCCCCCGGCCGAAGGACCGCCCTCGGAGGCCCTGGCCAACGCGCTCCGGCTCTACCAGCAGGAGCGCTACCAAGAGGCCGCCGTGCAGTTCCAGCGCGTGGTCGAGGGCGAGACCCAGGACGCGGCGGCGAACGTTCAGAAGGGCGAGTTCTTCCTCGGGAAGTGCCTCTACCACCTTCGCTACTACCAGTCGGCGCTCGCGATCTTCGACGAGATCGGCCAGCGCGGAGCGCAGCACCTCTACTTCAACCAGACGCTCCAGTGGCTGGCGCAGCTCGCGTCGCAGCTCCCCGAGCCCGCCGGTATCATCGAGAAGGTCGGGCGCTACGGCGTCGAGGAGCTCGAGCAGTTCAACACGGCCGAGAGCCGGGAGCTCTACGAGGAGCTCCTCTACATCATGGGCCGCTTCAAGTACGGCCAGAGCGAGTTCGAGCAGGCCATCGAGCTTTTCGCGCGCGTGCCGCAGCCCAGCCGCTTCTACGTGAAGGCGAAGTTCTTCGAGGGCATCGCCTACATCCGCATGCGCCGCGCCCGCCCGGCCATCCAGTCCTTCCGCGCCATCATCGACGGCATCGAGGAGGACGAGGTCGGTGAGGTCGACGAGGAGGAGCGCATGCTCAACCTCGCGTGGATCTCGCTGGCCCGCGTCTACTACACGGCGGCCATTCGCCGCGGCGAGGACGGCGAGCAGGAGATCAACGGCCAGTTCCTCGGCCAGGCCGTCGAGGCCTGGAACACCGTGGACGTCGCCTCCGAGTACTGGACGGACGCCCTCTTCGAGTCGAGCTGGGCCTTCTTCCTGGCCGACGAGTACAGCCGCGCGCTGGGCAACGTGCACACGCTCTTCTCGCCCTTCTTCGGCGACACGTATTACCCGGAAGCGCTGGTCATCAAGGCCGTGACCTTTTTCTTCAACTGCCAGATCGACAACGCCCTCGCGGTCATCGGCCAGTTCCACGAGAAGTACGACCCGGTCAACAGCGAGCTCAACCAGATCCTCGACCGCTACCAGGACAACACGCAGTTCTTCGACTTCCTGAAGCAGGTGCGCGCCGGCGAGGCCAACCTCTCGGAGAACGTCCGCGGAATCGTGTCGACCGCGCTCAGCGATCGCACGCTCCTTCGCAACATCGAGTACGTGAACCTCCTCGAGGCCGAGGAGCAGCGCCTCGCGCAGGCACCCGCGGAGCTTCAGAACAGCTCCCTCGGCGCGCGCATCCTGCAGGACGTGGCGGTGGCCAAGTCCTTCGCCATCGACACGACGGGCGACCTCGCCCGCGGCCGCTACACGCGGCTCATCGACGAGCTGAACGGCCACTTCGAGCAGATCGACACGGTCGAGCTCGAGGTGAACACCTACCTCCGCGGCAACCTCGACGCCGAGGAGCTCAGCGAGCTCGCCGCAGCCGGCGGCGGCGGCGGCGGCGACGTCGAGATCGACGAAGAGCATCAGCTCTGGCCCTTCCAGGGCGAGTACTGGCGTGACGAGCTCGGCTACTACCGCCAGCAGGTCACGAACCGTTGCGGAAGGTGAGCAGCATGAGGCCGTTCCACGGGGCGCAGCTCGCGTCCCTCGCCCTGGCTCTGGCGGGCACCGTCGTCCTGGGACCGTCGGAAGCGTCCGCGCAGGTATGCGTGGAGGCGTCGGTCGGGACCGAGCTCGATGCCTGCCCGGCGAACGCCCCCGAGCGCGGGACCGGCGAGATCGGCGGGAACGCCCCGCGGAGCCGCCTCGTGCAGGCCGAGGTTGCTCGCGAGGAGCCGCAGGACAACATCACGCCGGACGCGGGCTACAGGCTCAGCGACGACGTCCGGCGCAACCGCCAGGCCGTCGAGGCGCGCGCCTACGAGTTCCTCGAGCGCGAGGTCGTCATCCTGAAGCGCCTCGTGCGCCGCACGCGCGCGGACAACGCGCAGCGCCCGGACTACCTGCTGCGCCTCGCGGAGACGCAGTTCGAGATGCAGACGGCGCTGAAGACGAAGGTCCGCAGCTTCGACGAGCCCATCTACCAGACCTGTCAGGTCCAGCAGAACCAGAGCGCGTGCCGTGAGCAGCGACAGAACCAGCGGCAGGCGGAGGACCAGCTCCAGGAGATCCGCGAGGGCACTATCGCGACCTACGCGATCCTGGTCCGCGACCACTCGGACTTCCCGCGCATGGACGAGGTGCTCTTCGCGCTCGCCTTCGGTCTCGAGGAGCTGCGCCAGCAGGAGCGGGCGCGGGAGTTCTACTACCGACTGATCAAGGGCTATCCGCAGTCGAAGTTCGTCCCGAACGCCTTCCTGAGCTTCGCCGAGTACTACTTCAACGAAGAGCAGGACATGGCGGCCGCGCTCGAGTTCTACGAGCGCGTGCTCCAGTTCCCGCCGGAGCGGAACGCCGTCTACGGCTACGCGCTCTACAAGTCGGCGTGGGCCCACTACAACAACGACGACTTCCGGCGCTCCCTCGAGGCCTTCGTGCGCACCATCGAGTTCGCCACGCAGAACCCGGAGGCGACGGACGCCGGAAACCTCGCACGCCAGGCGCGGCGCGAGCTCGTCCTTCCCTACGCGATGGTAGGTACGCCGACGCAGGCCTACGACTTCTTCAAACGCTATGCGGTCGACGAGCCGCAGGCCCAGGACATGCTGGAGAGCCTGGCCGAGCTTTATTTCGACACCGGTCAGTGGCCGCAGACCATCGCAGTCTATCGAAACCTGATGGCCGTGGCGCCGGAGGCCGACAAGCTCTGCCTCTGGCAGACGAAGGTCACCAACGCGATCATCAGCTCCAAGCCGAAGCCCGACCAGGTGACCGAGCTCCGTCGCCTCGTGGACGTCTACGAGCTCTACACCAACCAGCAGGAGCACCCCGCGGAGACGGTCACGCAGTGCAAGGCCGAGACCGCGCAGATCATGATCGGCCTCGCCACGGGCTGGCACCGTGAGGCCATCGGCGACGACGAGAACCCCGGTACGAACGATCGTTCGACCATGGCGCTCGCGGCGCGCCTCTATCAGCTCCTGGTCGAGAAGTTCCCGGACATCGACGACCTCGAGTTCCCGAACATCGCCGAAGAGGATTGGCCCACCGCCTACAGCGTCGCCTACTACTTCGCGGAGCTGCTCTGGAAGCTCGAGGACTGGACCCGCTGTGGCCCGGCCTTCGACGCCGTGGTGGAGCTGAACCCGCAGGGCGAGTTCACGAGCGACGCCGCCTACGCCGCGGTGCTTTGCTACAACAACCTCTACCAGCAGCAGTACGCCGAGCAGGAGCGTGAGACGCGCGAAGAGCGGCAGGCGCGCGAACGGCGCGAGCGACAGAACCGTCGCCGGCGTCGCCGCGGGGAGCCCGAGGAGGAAGCGCCCAACCCCATGGCCGCGCGCGAGTTCACGGAGCTCGAGAACGGCATGCTTCGGGCCTTCCAGCGCTACGTCTGCTTCGTGCCGGACAGCGACGACCTCGCGCAGATAAAGTACCGGCGCGCGCGCATCTACTACGAGGCGAACCACTTCGAGGAGGCTTCGCGGCTCTTCCGGGACATCGCGTGGAACCACCGCGAGAGCGAGCTCTCCGAGTATGCGGCGAACCTCTACCTCGACACGCTGAACGTCCTCGGGACGCAGCGGGAGCCGAAGAAGCCCGAGTGCATCACGGAGCTCAAGGAGTCCATCGATCCGCTCACCGGCTTCTTCTGCGCCACTGATGACGACTTCGACCTCCACCCGGACCTCTGCGACACGCTCCAGACGCTCAAGTGCAACGCACTTCGTCTCGAGGCGCAGACGCTCGGCGAGGCCGACCGGCACCGCGACGCCGCGGCCGCCTACGTGGGCATCTTCCGCCGGCACCAGGAGTGCCGCGAGGAAGAGGACTTCGACATGGACGAGGTTCTCTACAACGCGGCGATCCACTTCGAGGCCGCCCGGCTCCTCGGCCGGGCCATCCAGGTGCGTCGGGTGCTCATCGAGCGCTTCCCGGAGAGCGAGTGGTCTAAGCGCGCGGTCTACCTCGTCGGCGCCAACTTCCACGCGCTCGCCTTCTACGAGCAGGCCGCGAGCTACTACGAGCAGTTCGCCCGGCAGTTCCCCGGCGAGGACGGCTCGAGCTGCAGCGAGGAGGATCGCAGCGCGGGCACCTGCCCCATCGCCAACGAGGCGCTCCAGAATGCGGTCTTCTTCCGCCTCGGTCTCGGCGATCTCGACCGAGCGACGGCGGACGCCACGCTCTTCTCTCGCAGCTACAAGCGGAGCATGCCCCGGGAGACCTCGCAGGTCGTGTTCTCCCTCGGCACCTACTACGAGCGCGAGGAGCAATGGACCAACGTGCTCCGGCACTACCGGAGCTTCCTCCGGGACTACCGGCGAACGGCGCTCCCGAACCAGATCATCCGAGCCAACGTGATGATGGGCCGCGCCTGGTGGGCCGGCGAGGAACGGGATACGGCCAAGAGCTTCTTCAACACTGCGTCGCGTGCCTGGGAGCGCGCTCCACAGGCCATCGCGGACATGGACGACGTCGAGGACGCGCAGAAGATCCTCTGGCTGAAGGAGGCCCTCGACGCGACGGCCGAGGCCTATTTCTACCTGGCCGAGTTCGCCTACCGGGAGTTCCGCTTCGTGCGCTTCCCGGCGTACCGCGGCGGCCGCAGCCTCGAGCGCATCCAGCGCTGGTCGGAACGCGAGTTCAAGACCTGGGTCGAGGAGAAGATGGCGGCGCTCCAGAAGGCGGAGACCGAGTACAACAAGATCGCGGCGCTGCAGGTGGTCGTACGCGAGGGGCTGCCGCCGCTCACCTCGCCGCCCTGGCAGATCGCGGCCGCCTCCCGCATCGGACAGATGTACCGGAGCTTCGTGGACGATTTCCGCGACGCGCCGATCCCTGAGGAGATCGAGAGCGATCCGGAGCTCTTCGACATCTACGTGGGCGCGCTCGACGAGCAGTCCGAGCCGCTGGTCCGGCAGGCGAAGTCGAAGTTCGAGTTCTGTCTGCAGACGGCCACGAACGTGCGCTGGTTCAACGAGTACTCGCGGACGTGCGAGCGTGAGCTGAACCAGCGCGACCCGCGCCAGTACCCGCTGGCGGACGAGCTCCGCGGCGAGGCGCGCTACGCGCGCGGCGACGTCGCCCGACCGGGCCCCGTCGAGCTCGCGGCGGACGAAGAGGAATCGGACGAGCTGACGGGCACCGCGGCCGCGTCGGAGTCCACGCCCGCCGAGGGCGAAGGAGAGGGAGAGTGACGATGAACGGCAGCCTGCATCGCCGGTCCCTGCTCCTCGGCCTCGCCTTCGCGATCGCGTGTGGCGGCGGCGGTGGGAGCTCGAGCGACGGCAACGAGACCGCCACCACCGAGGGCGGCGAGGTCATCACCACGGCGGATGGCCAGGCGGTGACCGAGCGCGCCCACAGCTACTGGGTGGAGGCGCGCCAGCTCTACGGCGTGGCCGAGGAGAGCGGGTGGAACCCCGAGCGCTGCGCGAACGTCGCCGAGAAGTTCGAGGCGGCCATCTCGGCGCAGCGCGGCAGCTTCCCCGAAGCGCTCTACATGGCGGGCCTCACGGCCGAGGCCTGTGGGGAGGCGGACGACGCGCGGACCTTCTACGAGCGCGCCGTTCAGGCCAACAGCGAGATGTGCGAGGCGCAGGTGGCGCTCGGGCTGGTCGACCTCGCGGCGGGCGACCGCTCCGCTGCGCGGGCCGATTTCACCAAGGCCATCGAGGACAACCCCACGACCTGCTCGAGCGGGTACGTGAACCTCGCGGCGCTCCAGCAGCAGGACGGCGCGGACGCGGAGGACGAGGCGCTCGCCAACCTGCGCCGCGCGCTGGCCATCGAGTCCGAGAACCTCCCGGCCTTCAACACCATGGCGCTCCTCTACTACGAGCAGGGCATCCGCAGCCGGCGGAACCGCTCCTCGCTCGACCTCGCGGAGATCGTGTGCCGACAGGCACAGCTCCTGCAGCGGGACTACGCGCCCATCTACAACACCTGGGGCCTCGTGAAGATGGCGCGCGGCAACGTCATCGAGGCGCTCCGCTACTTCGAGCGTGCCATCGAGCTCGACGCCGAGATGTTCGAAGCGCAGATGAACTTCGGGCAGATCACGCTCTCCTTCCGCGGCTACGAGGACGCCCAGCGCGCCTTCGCGAAGGCCTCGGAGCTACGGCCCGACGACTACATGGCCCACCTCGGCCTGGGCGCGGCGCTGCGGGGCCTGGAGCGTTTCCCGGAGGCGAAGGCCGAATACGAGAAGGCCCTCGCGCTCGATGCCGACCGGCCCGAGGCGTACTACAACCTCGGCCTCCTCCACGGCGACTACCTCTCGGCCACGGTCGAGGATCCGCGGACGGAGTGGCGCGAGGCGCAGCGCTTCTATGCGGAGTTCCTCGAGCGCGCCCGCGGCAACGAGGAGTTCGAGGACAAGATCACGGGCCTCGAGCGTCGCTGCCGCGAGCGCCGTCGGCGCCGCTCGAGCTCCAGCTGTCAGAACGGGCGCCTGCAGAACCTCGAGCAGTTCATCGAGGCGATGGACGAGACCGAGGAGATCCAGCGCGAAGCGGATGCGATGCAGCGCGAGATGGAAGCGCAGCAGCAGCAGCAGCAGCAGCAGTCGCCGCAGCAGGGCGGCGAAGGCGAGCCCTGAGAGAACACACGGCGTGCTCCGGCGCTCCGCCCGAGAGCGGAACTTCTGGCGCCTCGTCGTGTCCCAGCCCCACGGGATCTCCGGCCGGAGACCCATGAGCGACCCCACCGCCCCGCGTTGACGGGGGATCGCTCACGAGGCTAGCTTACGTCGATTTTCGGCCGAGATTTCGGTCCTGTTTCCGAGCCTTCGAGCCTCCCCAGGCGGGGAGTGCCGCCCCGAGAGCATCCATGACCCCGACCCTTCTTCTTCGCCGCGCTCTTCTCGTTTCCGCCCTCGGCCTCACCGGCGTCGCGCTCATCGCCCCCGCGCCGGCCGCCGCGCAGGACGAGACCGAGTACGACTTCGAGGACGACCTCGTCTCCGGTGACCTCGTGCGTCCCGACGGCGAGCTCCTCAACGTGCGGCGTCGCGGTCGCCGGGGCTCGCTCATTCGGACCCGCCAGAACTTCGTTCCCGAGATGCTCAAGTCCGTCGAGGACCTCTGAGACCAAGCGCCGGGCAACCGCAGCACCAAGCGAGCGCGAGGTAGCACTTTGAGCAGCAAGATTTCGATGACCTTCCGGATCTACGCGGGCGACGAGCTCGTGCGGACCGAGGAGCTGGAGCGCGAGATCATCAAGATCGGCAAGCTTCAGACGAGTCACCTCCGCATCGACGATCCGAACGTGTCGCGCATGCACGCGGTCATCGAGGTCAGCGGCCCCGACGAGGTCTTCATCATCGACCTCGGCTCGGCGTCCGGGACCATCGTCAACGGGAGCAAGGTCAACAAGACCCAGCTCTCGAGCGGCGACACGCTCCAGCTCGGCGACACGCGCGTCGAGGTCGAGATCGGTGAGGCCAAGGCGGCGACCGAGCAGGCCGCGCCGGCGCCGGTCGCGAACCCCTTCGCGGCTGCGTCGGCTCCCGCGTCGGCGGCGCCGGCCAACCCCTTCGCGGCGCCCGTCGCTGCGACGGCCGCGGTGCCGACCACGCCGGTAGACCCCGAGCAGGTGCAGTACGGCCTCGTCGCCTCCGGTCCGCCGGTGGCGAAGGAGGAGGTCGAGACCACCGAGCAGGCCGTGGAGGTGACGGTGATGTGGGGCGACCGGCAGGTCCTCCACGTCGAGCACCTGAACCCCATCCGCGCCTTCTACGTCGGTGAGCCCGGCGGCAAGGGGCAGGAGACGGACTTCCTCATGGGCGCCGACGTGCTCGGCGTGGCGCGGCTTCCGCTGGTGGTCCCCGCCGGAGCCGGCGTGGCGGCGGTCATCCCGGCCGGCGCGACGGGCACGGTCACCGTCGGCGATGCCACCCAGACCTTCGAGCAGCTCGCGGGCAAGCTCCAGCCCTGCGGCGAGGCGCCCGGTGCCAAGCAGTACCCGGTGCCGGCGAACGCCATCGTTCGCGTCGAGCACAAGGGCTTCACCTTCGTCACCAAGCCCGTCCAGGCCGGCAAGAAGATCGGCGGCGGCTTCAGCGTCGACTGGGGTCCCGTCAGCTACGTGCTCGGGTCCATGGCCCTCTTCGGCATCCTGCTGACGATCATGTACTTCATTCCCGAGCCGGCGGGCGGTCTGAACCTGGACCTGCTCAACACGGACTCGCGTCTCGTGAAGTATCTGATGGAGCCGCCGGCCACCGAGGAGGAAGAGACCCCGGAGTGGCTGCAGGAGTCCGAGCAGAACGACTCCGAGGGCGGCAAGGGCAAGCGTCACAAGGGTGACGAGGGCCAGATGGGGAAGAACGACGCCAAGAAGACCAACAATCGCTACGCGATCGAAGGCCCGGCGGACAACGAGAACCCCCAGATGGCCCGGGAGCAGGCCCGGGAGCAGGCGCGGAACGCCGGTATTCTCGGCACCCTCCGCGCGATGAGCGGCGCCTGGAACTCGCCCACCTCGCCCTTTGGCGCCGACACGGCCATCGGCAGCGACCCCATGAGCGCGCTCGGCGCCTTGATGGGCGACGCCATCGGCGAGAACGCCGGCTTCGGCGGCCTGGGCCTTCGCGGCACAGGCCGTGGCGGCGGCGGCACCGGTGAAGGCACCATCGGGCTTGGCAACCTCGGGACCATCGGCCACGGCGGCGGCGGCGGCTCCGGGAGCGGCTATGGCCGCGGCGCCGGTGGCTTCCGTGGCCGCGCCACGCGCGTGCCGATGATTCGCAGCGGCAACGCAGAAGTGCGCGGCAGCCTCTCCAAGGAGGTCATCCGGCGCGTGATCCGGCGCCACATCAACGAGGTGAAGTTCTGCTACGAGCAGGAGCTCAACCAGCGGCCGGACCTCGAGGGGCGCGTCAAGGTGCGCTTCATCATCTCGCCGACGGGCTCGGTGCAGACCGCCATGGTCGCGCAGTCGACGATCGGCTCGAACCGTGTCGAGGGCTGCATCGCGCAGGCCGTGCGGCGCTGGACCTTCCCGGCGCCCGACGGCGGCGGCATCGTGGTCGTGAACTACCCGTTCATGCTCCAGTCCAGCGGCGGCTGACGCAGCGCGAATACCCCCAACGGGGGACGTTGCGAAAGGGCGACGTCGAGGCCGGGAATTCCGGGTCTCGCGTCGCCTTTCGCGGTTGAGTGGCGCCCGGCGCATTCGCTACTCTCCGGGGCCAATATGTCTCGTGATCTCACGCGCCTTCCGCGGCGTCAGGTTGGTGCCCGGCGCGGCACCTCCCGTACCTTCACCCTCGCGCTTTCGCTTCTGGCCATGGGCGTGCTCACCGGGGGCAACTGCTCGCGCGCCCGCGTCGAGTCCATCAGCGCGATGAACGAGGGCATCGTCTACGCGCAGAGCCAGCGCACCATCGACGCCATCAAGAAGCTCGAGCGCGCGACGGCCATCGATCCCTCCAACGATCAGGCCTTCTACAACCTGGCGCTCGTGCACATCGAGTCGCGTTCCTTCGAGCGCGCCAAGGATGCGCTTCGGCAGGCGATCACGGTGAACGGCGAGGTGGCCGGCTACCACGAGAAGCTCGGCACCGTGTACACGCAGCTCGAGGAGCCGGACTGGAACGCGGCGAAGGAGGCCTTCGAGGCGGCCATCGCCAAGGACCCGGAGCTCTTCAAGGCCTACTTCAAGCTCGCGCAGGTGCACGAGGAGCTCGAGGAGCCGCAGGACGCGCTCCAGCGCTACACCGAGTGCATCGAGCACGGGCCACGCTTCGTGGAGGCGTACGCCGCGCTCGGCCGCCTCTACGCGACGCCCCGCTACCCGGACCTCCACTATTACGACCAGGCCGTGCAGGTCCTGGAGTCCGGCCTCGAGGTCGCCATGCAGGGCACCGAGGAGGAGGCACGGCTGCACCACCTGCTGGGTACGGTCTACCAGGATCAGGGCCAGTTCGACGCGGCCATCCGGGAGTTCCGCGCGGCGCTCGCCGTCGTCGAGACCATGCCCGACGCGCTCTTCAGCCTCGGCATGGCCTACGCGCACACCGGTGACCGAGAAGAAGGGCGCCGCTTCCTCAAGAAGTTCGTCGATTCCGCCGGTGAGAACGTACCGCCGCACTACCGCAAGGCGGCCCAGGACCGGCTCATCGAGCTGGGCGTCAACTGAACGAAGGCCGCGCCTGGCGCCCGGCCGGCCGAGGAGCCACCCGGGCGAGGGCCCGTGGGAGCGAGAGCCATGTCCGAACACGATCACGACGAGATCGAGGGCGAGGAGACCGCCAGCGAGGAGGGCGCCGAGGCGTCCGAAGTGGCGCTCTCCGAGGAAGGGAGCGCGGCCGAGGGGGCCGCGGCGGACGCAGCGTCCGAGGAGGCCGAGGCCGAAGCCGACGAAGACGATGCCGCCGAAGACGCTGCCGGTGCGGACGGTGCGGACGCGGACGACGCCGACGCCGACGCGGACGACGCAGACGCGGAGAGCGAGATGGAGGCGACCGAGGAGGTCGCGGCGCGCACGGAGCTCTCGGACGACGACCGAGCGCAGCTCGCGGAGCTCGATGAAAAGCTCGACAAGCTCCGCACGCAGAAGCGCTGGAGCGACGTCATCCGGACGCTCCTGGCCAAGGCCGAGATCCACGTGGAGCCCGCCGAGAAGGTGGCGCTCTTCCGCGAGGCCGGCGCGCTCTACGTCGAGCGCTCGAGCAACCAGGCCGAGGCCATCAAGTGCTTCGAGCGCGTGCTGGAGCACGAGCCGGACGACGCCGAGGCCATCGAGCGCCTCAAGGAGATGTACGAGAAGCGGCGCGACTGGGAGTCGCTGATCCGCATCATGGAGCGCGAGGCCGAGCTCCTCGACCCGGAGGACCGCCCGCTCCGTTACGCTGAGATGGCGGAGCTCGCGACCAAGCGCATCCGCAAGCCGGACGTCTGCATCGCCCTCTGGGAGAAGGTCCGCGAGGCTGAGCCCACGCACCCGGAGGCGCTCGCGAGCCTCGCGCAGCTCTACGAGCGCGCCCGGGACTGGGGGCCGCTCGCGGCCATCCTCGAGCAGCTCACGGAGGCGGACCCGGACCCGAAGCCGCTCCAGAAGCTCGGCAGCATCTACGCCGACAAGCTCGACGACGACGCCGGCGCCATCCGTGCCTTCAAGATGCTGCTCACGCTGCAGCCCGACGACCGCCGTGCCCAGGAGCAGCTGAAGCGGCGCTACGTCGCTCTCAAGGATTGGGAGGCGCTCGAGGACTTCTACGGCCAGAGCGGGCGCTGGGACGAGCTGATCCGCATCCTCGAGCGAGAGGCCGACGGGCAGGACACGGAACCCGAGGCGCGCGTGGCGCTCCTCTTCCGCGCCGCGGGCCTCTGGCTCGACAAGAACGGGAAGGCGGATCGCGCCGCCCGGGCCTACGAGAAGATCTTCCAGACGGACCCGGACAACCGGGAAGCCGCCGAAGCGCTCTCGCCCATCTACGAGGAGGCCGGCGACGCGCGCCGCCTCGCGCCCGTCTACGAGGTCCGGCTGCGCCACGAGCTGGAGCCCGGGGACCGGGTCGCGCTGCTCCGGGCCACGGGCCGCCTCTACGAGGACAAGCTTCGGCAGCCGCAGACGGCCTACGAGAAGTACCTCGAGGCCTTCCGCGCCGAGCCGAGCGAGGCCGATGCACGGGAGGACGCGGCGCGGCTCGCGGCGGCGGTGAAGGACTGGGATCCGCTCGCCCAGGCCTATGAGGCGACCATCGCCGACGCGCTCGGTGACGACGCCCTGGCGCTCCGCATGAGCTTCGCCGAGATGCTGCGCGGCATCGATCGCACGGAGGACGCCATCGGCCAGTACGTGGCCGTGCTCGATGTGCAGCCGGACCACGCGGACGCCATCGCGGCGGTCACGGGCCTTTACGAAAAGGCCGAGCGGTGGGCCGACATGCGGAGCGTTCTCGAGCGTCGCATGGAGATCGAGGGGGACCCGGCGGTGCGCCGCGACCTCGCCTACCAGCGCGCCGGGCTGCTCGAGGAGCGCCTCGGTGACGCCGCGGAGGCGATGGCGGCCTACGAGGGCATCCTCGCCGAGTACGGCGATGGAGAGGCCGACGCCTTCCGCGCCCTCGACCGGCTCTACGACGAGGGCGAGCGCTGGGAGGACCTCGAGGGCATCCTCGAGCGTCGCGTCGAGCTCGGGCCGGACTCGAACGAAGAGCTCGCGGCGCTGAAGTTCCGCCAGGCCCGCGTGCTCGCGGGGCACCTCGACCAGGCCGAGCGCGCGGTCGAGCTCTACCGCGAGGTGCTGCTCCTCGTTCCCGAGCACGCCGGCGCGCGGGATGCGCTCGAGGCGTTGCTCTCCGAGCCCGCCGTGGCCACGCCGGCCGCACGCATCCTCGAGCCGCTCTACGAGGAGGGTGAGGCCTGGGAGCCGCTCGTGCGCGCGCTGCGCGTGCTCCACGAGGGATCGGACGTCCCGGAGGAGCGCCTCGAGCTCCTGACGAAGATCGGCGAGACCTACGCCGAGCGCCTCGGACGCGTCGACGACGCCTTCGCGGCCTACGCGGAGGCCCTGCGGCAGCAGCCGGATGCGCCCGAGGTCCTCGCGCGCCTCGAGACCCTGGCCATCGCGCACGAGCGCTTCCCCCCGCTCGTCGAGCTGCTGGGCGAGCTCGCGTCGCAGTCCACGGATCCCGAGCTCGCGCGCACGCTCTGGGTGAAGAGCGCGACGGTGCAGGACGTCCAGCTGGAGGACGTCGACGGTGCCGTCGCGAGCTACCGCAAGGTGCTCGCCGACAACCCCGGCGACGAGGAAGTGCTCGTCGCGCTCGATGGCCTCTTCCGGCGCACCGAGCGCTGGGCCGACCTGGCGGGCGTGCTGCGGCGCCGCTCCGAGCAGACCCTCGACGGCGAGCTGAAGGAAGAGCTCCTCGGCCAGATGGCCTCCCTCTACGACGCGCAGCTCGGCGAGCCGGAAACGGCCATCGGCGTGCATCGGGAAATCCTCGAGCTCGACCCCGCGTCGCCCCGCGCGCTGGCGGCCCTCGACGACCTCTTCGCGCGACAGGAGATGTGGTCCGAGCTCGCCGACAACGTCGACCGGCAGCTCGAGCTCGCGGAGGATCCCGAGCGGCAGATCGAGCTGATGCTTCAGCTCGCGCAGCTGCGCGAGACGCGCATGGACGCCCCCGAGGCGGCCATCGAGATCTACCGCGAGGTGCTCGACCGCGAGCCGACGCAGCGCGCCGCGCGGGCGAGCCTCGAGCGGCTGCTCGAGAACGAGGCGCACCAGGTGGTCATCGCCGAGGTGCTCGAGCCCATCTACCGAGACCAGGGCGAGATCGCGCCGCTCATCGGCATCCACGAGATTCAGGCGCGGCACGCGAGCGCGCCGGAGCGGCGGGTGGAGCTGCTTCACCGCATCGCCGAGCTCTACGAAGAGGCGCTCGGCGATGGCCCGAAGGCCTTCGACGCCTACTCCCGGGCGCTGCGCGAAGACCCGGCGAGCGCGACGACGCAGGAGCAGCTGGAGCGTCTCTCGGGCAGCATCGGCGACGCGGAGCAGCTCGCGGCGACCTACGAGGCCCAGGTCGAGGGCGTCGAGGATGCGCAGGTTGCTGGCGACCTGCTCATGAAGGCCGCGCAGATCCGCGAGGAGCAGCTCGGCGACCACGAGAAGGCCGTCGCGCACTATCGGAGGGTGCTCGAGCTCGACGACACGAAGCTCGACGCCGCGGAGGCCCTCGAGCGCCTCTTCCACCTCGGCGAGCGCTATGAGGACCTGGCGGCCATCACGCTGACGAAGGCGGCGATGCTGCCCTCCGTCGACGAGCAGAAGGACGCCTTCCACCGGGCGGCGAGGCTCTACGAGGAGGTCCTCGAGCGCCCCGCGGACGCGATGCGCGTGCATCACCAGGTCCTCGAGGTCGACGGCGAGGACATGACGAGCATCGACAAGCTGATCGAGCTCAACCTCCGCGCGGAGACATGGGAGCCGCTGCTCCAGGTCTACACGCGCAAGGCGGACATCGTCTTCGATCCGCTGGAGAAGAAGCGCCTCTACGTCGAGGTGGGTACGGTCTACGAGCAGGAGCTCAAGGAGCCCACGAAGGCCATCGACAGCTACCAGCGTATCCTGGAGATCGATCCGGACGACTACACGGCGCTCAGCCGCCTCGACTCGCTCTACCAGACGACGGGGTCCTGGCAGGACCTCATGAGCGTCCTCGAGCGCCAGGCGGATCTCGCGCCGGACGACATGGAGGTGCTCTCCTATCGCTACCGCATCGCGGAGCTCTGGCACCACCGTCTCGGCGAGCCGCTCCGCGCCGTGGAGATCTACCGGGACATCCTCGACGTCCTGCCCACGCATCCGCCGACGCTCGGGGCGCTCGAGAGCCTCATCGCCGCGGAGCAGGAGCCCCTCGCGGCGGCCGCCGTCCTCGAGCCCGCCTACGAGGCGTCGGGGGACATCGCGAAGCTCGTCGCCGTGCACGAAGTGCAGGTGACGCACGAGGAGGATCCGCTCCGGAAGGTCGAGCTCCTGCACCGCGTCGCGGAGCTTCAGCAGCATCAGCTGGCGAACCCGGCCGCGGCCTTCGACGCGCAGGCGCGCGCGCTGCCCCTCGACAGCCGGCACGACCATACGCTCGCGAGCCTCGAGAGCCTCGCCGAGGGTCTCGGGCGCTGGCCCGCGGTCGTCACGCTCTACGACGCGGAGATCGCCCGGCTGACGGAGGATCGCCCCGACGAGGTCGTCGACCTCGCGCTACGCGCCGCCAAGCTCTACGAAGCGCAGCTCGGCGACGTTCCCTCGGCCATCGCCCGCTACGCGCTGGTCACGCAGGCCGATCCCGCGCAGCTCGAGGCCCTCGAGGCCCTCGACCGGCTCTACGTCGACACGGGGCAGTGGGCCGAGCTCGCGGGTGTGCTCGAGCGGGAGATCGAGCTCGCGGCCAGCCCCGACGCCGTTCTCGACCTCCAGTTCCGGCTGGGCCAGGTCCACGAAACGCGCCTCGGCGACGTGCCCCGGGCCATCGCCCTCTACGAGGCCATCCTGAGCGCGGCGCCCGAGCACACGGATGCGCTCGGGGCCCTCGAGGCCATCTTCAGCCAGGGCGCCCACCCGCTGCGCGTCGGGGAAATCCTCGAGCCGCTCTATCGGCTCCAGGAGAGCTGGGACAAGCTGCTGACGGTTCAGGAGGTCCAGCTCGTCCATCAGGAGGATGCCGGCGAGCGCGTGGAGCGCATGCACCGCATCGCCGAGCTCGCCGAGGAGAAGGCGCTCGACCACGAGCGCGCCTTCCTCTGGATGCAGAAGGCCATCCTCGAGGACCCGGGCCACGATCACAGCCTGGCCGAGGCCGAGCGTCTGGCGGAGCCCATGGGGGGCTGGCGCCAGCTCGCCGGGACCTACGCCGACGGCATCACGCGCACCGAGGACGCCGTACATCGCGTCGACCTGGGCAAGCGCCTGGCGCGGGTCTACGAGGAGGAGCTGGGGGACGTCTCGCGGGCCGAAGAGGCCTATCGCTTCGTGGTGGGCGTGGACGCCCGTGACGAGGACGCGCTCCTCGCCCTCGACCGCCTCTACACGGACGCCGGGGCCCACGAGGCGCTCGCGTCGACGCTGCAGCTCCGCATCGACGCGACGGACCTGCCGGCGGATCTCGTCGAGCTCCAGTTCCGGCGCGGTCGCATTCTCGAGGTCGAGCTCGGCCGGGTGGACGAGGCCATCGGGGCCTATCGCCACGTGCTGGCGGAGCTCGAGCCGGAGCACGCCGACTCGGTTAAGGCGCTCCAGGACATCTATCTGCGTCAGGGCGACTTCCCGCAGCTCTACGGGGCCCTCGAGAAGGAGCTGGACGTTGCCTTCGGCGACACGGCGCGCGCGGACATCCAGGCAAAGATGGCGCGCCTGGCGTCGGACCAGCTGGCCGACGCGGACAAGGCCATCGGGCTCTGGAAGCAGGTGCTCGACCTACGCGGCGAGGACCCGGAAGCCCTGAACGCGCTCGGGACGCTCTACGCGAAGAACGAGAGCTGGGCCGACCTCGTCGAGGTGCTCGAGCGCGAGGCCTCCGTCGTGGACGACGACGACGCGCGCTTGGGCAGCTTCGCGGACCTCGGCCACGTTTGGTACGCGCACCTCGACCGGTCGCGGAACGCGCTCGACAACTGGGAGCGCATCCTCGACCTCGACCCGCAGAACACCGAGGCGCTCTTCCGCATCGCGGACATCTACCGCGACGGGAGCCAGCATACGGAGCTCGTCGACACGCTTCACCGCGTGGTGAACGTAGGCGCGGCGCTCCTCGAAGAGGAGCAGCTCGAGAGCGTCTTCATGCAGCTCGGCCGCCTCTACGACGCGCAGCTCGAGCAGCCCATGGACGCGGCGGACGCCTACGTGAACGCCCTCGACATTCGGCCGGCGAACCACGACGCCATCGACGCCCTCGAGAGCATCTACCGGCGCGAAGAGATGTGGGAGGAGGTCACCCAGGCGAAGCATCGCCGCGTGGCCGCCCACGACGCCGTGGAGGCGAAGGTCGCCGAGCTCGAGAGCATCGCCGGGGTCTGGGCCGAGCAGCTCGACAAGCCGGACGGCGGCACGCCGGCCTACCAGGAGATCCTCACCCTCGACCCCCTCAACGACACGGCCTTCGGGCGCCTCGAGGCGCTGCATCGCGAGGCCGAGCGCTGGGGTGAGCTCATCGAGCTCTACGTCGTGCGCGTCGAGGCCACGGACTCCCGGGACGAGCGCATCGGGCTCCTGGTCAAGACCGCGAACGTCTACGAGCACGAGCTCGACGACAAGGTCGAGGCCTACGCCGCGCTGACCATGGCCTGGTCCCTCGACTACACGAACGAGGCGACCGCGGAGCACCTCGAACGCATCGCGCGGGACACGCAGCAGTGGAACGAGCTGCTGAACGCGGCCAACGCGGCGCTCCAGGCGGAGGAAGACCCGGAGGTGCGGATCGCGCTCTGCCTGCAGTGCGCGCGATGGTACGGCCAGGAGCTCGGGCACCCGGAGTACGCCATCCCCTACTTCGAGCAGATCCGTCAGCTCGACCCGGGGAACGTCCCGGCGATGGTCTCCATGGCGGACCTCTACGAGGCTACGCAGCAGTGGGACGCGCTCGCGCAGACCCTCGGGCAGGTCGTCACGATGACGAGCGACCCGGAGATCCAGGCGACCACCTACGTGCGCATGGGCGACTTGGCGTCGACGCGACTCAACATCCCCGAGCAGGCCGGCGGCTACTACCAAAAGGCCCTCGACGTCGACGCCGTGAACGTGCCGGCCCTCGAGGCGCTCGAGCGCATTCACCGGCAGGACGGCCAATGGGACGCGCTCATCGACGTGCTCCGGCGCAAGGCGGACGCGGTGGACGACCCGGCCGTGGTCATCCATACACGCCTCGCCCTGGCCGAAGCGCTGGAGGACCACTCCGGCGACGTCGAGCAGGCCATCGCGACCTTCCGCGGCGTCCACGAGCTCGATGGACAGAACCTGGAGGCGCTGAAGGGCCTCGAGCGACTCTACGCCCGGACGGAGCGCTGGCCCGAGCTCCGGGACGTGCTCGAGCTCCAGTTCGAGGTCGTCTCGACGGAGAAGGAGCGCATCGAGATCCTCACGCAGCTCGCGGGCATGTGGGAGGAGGAGTTCCGGAAGCTCGACAAGGCCGCGGAGTGCTTCGAGAAGATCATCGATATCGACCCGATGCACGAAGCGGCGCTTGCCGGCGCAGCGCGCCTCTACCGGCAGCTTCAGGAGTGGGACCGGGTCATCGACACCTACGAACGACACATCTCGGCGACGCCGGACCGGTCGACGAAGGTGCAGCTCTACAAGGCCATGGGCGAGACTTACGCCCGCGACCGGGACGACGCAGACCGCGCCGTCGACGCCTACCTCGCCGTGCTCGACATCGACGAGCAGGAGACCGAGGCCATGGGCGCGCTCGCGCACATCTACGAAAAGCGCGAGGAGCACGCGGCGGCGCTCGAGATGATGGAGCAGCTCGCGCGCCTCGAGCAGGACGCGGCGAAGCAGGTCGACCTGCTCTACCGGAGCGGGCGCATCCTGGAGACGGAGCTCAGCGACCGCTCCGGGGCCCTGGACCGCTACCAGATGGCGCTCGACCTGGAGCCCGGGCACCTGCCCTCGCTCTCGGCGATGCGGACGCTCCACATGGAGGAGGGCGACTGGTTGGCGGCCTGCAAGCTCCTCGAGCAGGAGGCGAGCTACCAGTCGAACCCGCGGCTCGTGAGCGAGCTGCTCGTCGAGCTCGGGCGCGTGTACGAAGAGCGCCTCGACGAGCACGAGCAGGCCGTCGAGGTCTGGGAGCGCGCGCGTCAGCAGGATCCGGACAACGAAGACGCCGCCCTGCCGCTCGCGGAGGAGTACCAGAAGGCCGAGCGGTGGTCCGACGCCTTCCCGCTCCTCGACATGCTCGTGAAGCGCTCCGGGAAGCGCGACGAAGAGGAGCAGCACCGGCTGGCCTTCGAGCTCGGCAGCGTGGCGAGCCGCGTGGGCGAGAAGGAGGACGCGATCCGCGCCTTCGAGCGCGCCAACGAGCTGAAGGGCGAGGACCTGCCCACGATGCTCGGCTTCGCCGGCGCCTACTACGACGCCGCGGAGTGGACCGAGGCCTTCGGCATGTACCAGCAGCTGCTGGTGCATCACCGCGATGCGCTCTCCCCCGAGGAGACCGTCGACCTCTTTTATCGGCTGGGCGTCATCAAGCGCGAGCAGGGTGAGCGGCGGAAGGCCCTCAACATGTTCGACAAGGCTCTCGAGGAGGACGGCTTTCACGTGCCGACGCTCGAGGCCGTCGTGGGTCTTCACGGCGACCAGGAAGACTGGCAGCAGGTCATCCACTTCAAGAAGCAGCTCCTCGAGGTGGCACCGGACGACGAAGGGCGCTTCACGCTCCTCGACGAGATCGGCGAGCTCTGGAAGGAGAAGCTCGACCAGCCGCAGCAGGCCGTCGCGTCCTGGAACCAGGCGGCGGAGCTACAGCCGAACGACCACCGCATCCTGCACAAGCTCCTCGGGGCGCATCAGGAGACGCGCCAGTGGGAGCCCGCCATCGGGATCATCCAGCAGATCTCGGCCCTGGACGAGCGGACGGCGGTGAAGGCGAAGTACGCCTACACGGTCGCGGTCATCACGCGGGACGAGCTGAAGGACATCGATCTCGCGCTCCAGCGCTTCAACGAGGCCCTGGACCTCGACCCGGACCAGCTGAAGGCCTTCGAGGCGATCAACAAGATCCTGAACGCGAAGAAGGACTGGAAGGCGCTCGAGCGGGCCTACCGGAAGATGATCCACCGGATCATCGGCGAGGAGGGCCGCGAGGACCTCAAGCACAACCTCTTCTACACGCTCGGGATCATCTACCGGGACCGGCAGCGGAATTTCGAAGCCGCGGCGGAGGCTTTCCGGACGGCGACGTCGCTGAAGCCGGACGACCCGAAGCAGCATCAGATCCTGGCCGAGCTCTACGCGACGATGCCGGACAAGACGAACGAGGCGATCGCCGAGCACCAGTGGCTGCTCCAGCGCGATCCCTACCGCGTCGGGTCCTATCGCGCGCTCTACAAGCTCTACTTCGACGCGCGCGCGTACGACAAGGCGTGGTGCCTCGCGGCGACGCTGACGTTCCTGCAGAAGGCCGACAAGGAGCAGCAGCAGTTCTACTCGCAGTACAAGCCGCAGGGGCCCATTCGGCCGCGCGGGCGCGTCGAACGCCAGCTCTGGTTCACGGAGCTGATGCACCCGGAAGAGGACCGCTACGTCGCCAAGATCATGGAGCTGATGGCGCCGGCGGTGCTGGCGGTGAAGCAGACGACGGACAAGCAGCTCAACCTCACGAAGCTGAAGCCCGTCGATCCGGCGAACAGCACGGTGACCTTCGCGCGGACCTTCGGCTTCGTGACGCAGGTGCTCAGCGTGCCGAACGTGCCGCGGCTCTACCTGCAGCAGCAGTCGCCGGGCGGCATTTCGCACCTGCCAGGATCGAACCCGCCGGCGGTGATCGCGGGCTCCACGCTGCTGAGCGGGTACACGCCGCAGGACCTGACCTTCGTGCTCGGGCGCTTCCTGACGTACTACCTCAGCGAGCACTTCGTTCGGACGATCTTCAAGTCGCACACGGAGCTGCGCATGCTGCTCCTCGCGGCGCTACGCATGGCGGGAATCAGCCCCGCGGACCCCGGCGTCGACCAGTGGGTCGAGCAGCTCGCGCCGAACATGCAGGCCGCGCAGCAGGACGCGATCCGCGCGGTGAGCCGGAAGTTCGTCGACGCCGGCGGCTCCACGGACATCAAGGAGTGGATGCGCACGAGCGAGCTGACGGCGGTCCGCGCCGGCTTCCTCGTCTGCAACGACCTCGACACGGCCCGGCGCATGATCCAGCAGCTCCCTCCCGAGGGCAGCGTGGACTTGCCGCCGGAGGACAAGCTCAAGGACCTCGTGCTCTTCAGCGTGAGCGAGCCCTACTTCCGGCTGCGGGAGGCGCTGGGGATTCAGATTCAGGTGTGAGCGCCAAGGCGCGAACCCCCTGCCCGTGCCCCTGCCCGTGCCCGTGCCCCTGCCCGTGAGTGGGTAGGAGGCGTCCACGTCCACGTCCACGTGAGTCGTCCACGTCCACGTGAGTCGTGGCGACGAAGCGCCCCGCAACGGCAGGTCTTCCCCGTCGTTCCCGACGCGGGCAAGGGCAGGGGCACGGGCAGGTGACTCGGCGTGGGCCGAGCGGCCTACTTCAACCGCGAGATCAGCCCATCCAGCTCGTCGTAGCTCGCGTAGGTGATCACGATTTTCCCGCGCTGGCCGCGTTGCTCTTGGATCGCGACGGGCTGGCCGAGGCGGTGGGAGAGGCGGCGTTCGAGGTCGCGGACGTTCGAGCTTTTGGTCTTCTTCTCCTCCGGTGCGTCGCCGCGGGCCGTGGCGCGGGCGCGGCGTTCGAGCTCGCGCACGGACCAGCGCCTTTGAATGGCCTCGCGGGCCAGGCGCACCATCGCGGGCGTATCCGGCGCCGTCAGGAGCGCCCGGCCGTGGCCCTCGCTCAGCTCGCCCGCGGCAAGGATCTCGAGCACCTGCGGCGGGAGCTTCAGGAGCCGTAGGGCGTTGGCGATGGTCGAGCGGTCCTTGCCAACCCGCTGCGCGATCTGCTCCTGCGTATGCCCGAACTCCTCGGAGAGCCGCTGAAAGGCGCGCGCCGTTTCCAGCGGGTTCAGGTCTTCGCGCTGCAGGTTCTCGACGAGGGCTGCCTCGAAGGCCGCTTCGTCGCCGAGCTCCCGCACGAAGATGGGGAGCTCCTTGAGCCCTGCCCGCTGCGCCGCGCGCCAGCGGCGCTCGCCCGCGATGATCTCGTAGCCGCCCGGGCGGCCGCGCTCGCGCACCAGAATGGGCTCGAGCACGCCGTGCTCGGCGATGCTGCGACTCAGCTCCTCGAGGGCTCGTTCGTCGAAGTAGCGCCGTGGCTGCTCCCTGTTGGGGTGCAGCTCCTCGATGCGCGCCGTCGCCACGCCGGACGTCGTTCGGGCCGCGGCCGGGGAGGGCGCGGGCGGAAGGAGACCGTCGAGGCCACGCCCGAGCCGGGGCTTCGCCTTCTTCGCCGCCATGGACCTCGCTTCAGGCGGCCGCCTCGGGGAGGTCGTCGAGGATCTCCCGGGCGAGGTTCAGGTAGCCGTAGGATCCGCGGCTCGCGGCATCGTAGAGAATCACGGGCTTGCCGTGCGAGGGCGCCTCGGCCAGCCGGACGTTCCGGGGGATCACCGTGCGGAAGACGTGGAAGTGGCGGCGCACCTCGTCGGCCACCTCGTTGGCGAGGTTGTTCCGCGCGTCGAACATCGTCAGCAGCACACCGCAGATGGCCAGCGAGGGGTTCAGCGAGCCCCGCACCCGCTCGACGGTGCCGACGAGCTGACTCAGTCCTTCGAGCGCGTAGTACTCGCACTGGAGCGGCACGAGCACCAGGTCCGCGGCCGTCAGAGCGTTGATGGTCAACATGCCCAGACTTGGCGGGCAGTCGATGAGGATGAAGTCGTAGCTCTCGCGCAGCGCGCCCAGAGCCTTCCGAAGTCGCTGCGGCCCGTCCTCGGCGTCCAGTAGATCACGCTCTATGGCCACGAGGTCCTGCGTCGAGGGGACGAGGTCGAGCGCCGGCATCTCGGTCCCGCGCGCCGCCGCGCTCAACCGCTTTTCGCCGAGCAGTACTTCGTAGCTACCGAAGCTCACCGTGTTCGGGGCCGTGCCCAGACCCGTCGAGGCGTTGCCCTGCGGGTCGAGGTCGATGAGCAGCACGCGCTGCTCGGCCACCGCGAGGCTCGCCCCGAGGTTGACGGCCGTCGTCGTCTTGCCGACGCCGCCCTTCTGGTTTGCGATCGCGACCACCCTGCCCATGGGAGGTCGGGCATACCACCTGGGGGCGACGCTCGCCAGGGCCACGACGCATCGTGATCACGCGGATCCCTCGCAATTCACGGGCTATCCACACCCTCGCGGTCAGCCTGTGGAAAGATCGCGCGCGCCTTTTTTGCTCCCGGGAGAGGCCCTCCCTAGGGTGTCGGCGGATGTAGGACAAAGTGGGTGTAGGGAAGACATCCGCGGCGTCACCTCACCGAGTTAGGAGCGTGTGATGAAGCGGCTGGGTCCGAAGCACTACCGATCGTTGGCAGACTTTACGCGCGAGGAGATCGCGCCCCACATGAAGGCCGGCTGGAGCCTCGACGACCTCTACGCGGACGCAACCTACAACCCCGGCCGTGACAACAGCCTCGACGAAGACGAGCCCAAAGAGCTCGACTTCGACTTCGACTGAGCACGGCGCGGCGATGGGTCGAGGAGCCCACCGTCCAGCAAGCAAAGCGATGCCGGCTCTCGGGCCGGCTCGGCGTCCTCCCTCCCGGGGACGCGCGCTGCGCGAGGCGTCGCCCCGCCAACATCGATCAGCGCGAGCCCGACGGTCGCCCCCGTCGGGCTCTTTTTATTCGCGTGCCTGCGCGTCGCGCGCGCTACTCGTTGAACGTCGGGCCGACGTAGCCGTTGGCCATCGCCCAGAGCAGGACGAGCGCGGCGCCCAACGTCACGGCGCAGAGAGCGATGAGCTTCGGTCCCGTCCACGTGGCGTCGTCGCGCTTGACGTTCGCGGCCGACTTCTCGCTCATCGTGACGTTGTTGTAGTGCTCCGCCATGGCTGCCTCGCCGTGGCCTTCTAGCGACAGGGGGCGGATCCGTCAACGGCGCGGCGGGGGCGGGTCTGCGGCCTCTCGGGGGCGGCGTGGCGTCGGCCGGTGCGGCCCGCGGGGATGTCGTAGGCTGCGCCCGTCGATGGAGGCCTCGGCCGAGACCGTCCCGCCCGCGCGGGCCGAGACGAAGAACGACAGGAACCGGCGGCGCCTCCTCGCGGGGTCGCTGGGCCTGGGCGTGCTCCGCTTCGGCGCGCCGCTCGTGGTGGGCATGGTCCTGCACACGGCCTTCAATCTCGTCGACCTCTTCATGATCAGTCGCCTCGAGGAAGGCTCCGAGGCCATCGCGGCCATCGGCGTGAGCGACATGCTCGCGGCCGTCGCGACCATCATGGCCAACGGCGTCAGCATGGCGAGCGTCGCGCTCATCAGCCGGCACCTCGGCGCCAGCAACCTGCGCGGCGTCCGGCGTGTCGCCTGGCAGTCCCTCCTTCTCGTCGCCGCCATGAGCGTGGCCTTCGGCGCCGTGGGCCTCTTCGGCGCCGACTGGCTCATCCGCGACGTCATGAGCGTGAAGGGCGTCGCCGCGGACCTCGGCGCGGGCTACCTCCAGATCACCGTCGGGGGTTGCTACTCCATCTTCTTCCTGCTCCAGGTCACGTCCATCCTGCGCGCCCTGGGCCACGCGAAGACCGCGGCGTCACTGCTCATCGGGGGCAACGCACTCAACATCTTCCTCAACGTCCTCTTCATCTACGGGCCTGGCGACGCTCCCGAGATCCTGAGCTTCGGCCCGCCCATCGCCGAAGCCCTCGGCATCCCGCGCCTCGGGGTCCTGGGCGCGGCCTGGGCGACGCTCATGGCGCGCACGGTGCCCGTGCTCGTCGGCATGGTCCTCATCCTCCGGCGCCGGAGCGGTCCCCGCTTCCACCCCGTCTACCTCCGGCCCTTCCGGAAGGAGCTCCGCCAGCTCTGGCAGCTCGGCTGGCCCTCGAGCGCTCAGCTCGTGGTGCGCGTGGTCGCCACGCTGGTCTACATCGCGCTCCTCAACGTCGCCTACACGACCGAGAGCGACCAGTCCGCGCTCACGGCGTTCAGCGTGTGCCTGCGCCTCGAGACCATGGTCATCTTCATCGGGATCGGATGGGGCGGGGCGGCCTCGAGCTTCGTCGGCACCAACCTTGGCGCGCAGAACCCGGCGCGGGCCAAGGCCGCGGGCTGGTACGCGGCGGGCTTCAACGCCCTGATGATGGTCGTGCTCGCGGCGCTCTATCTCCGCCACGCCGTCCCCGTGGTCGCGTTCTTCGACGCAGACCCCGTCGTGGTCGAGATCGCGACGGAGTACATCGGCACCGTGGTCTTCACCTACGTGGCCTTCGGCGTGATGATCGTGCTCAGCCAGGCCATGACCGGCGCCGGCGCGACGCTCCAGAGCCTGCTCGTGGATGCCGCCGTGCTCGGCTTCCTGGTGGTACCGGCCGCCTACGTCATCGTGCAGGTGGCGGAGCTCCCGCGGCATTGGCTCTGGGTCGTCATCGCCTTCGGCAACGTCGCCGGCATGCTCGCCTACGGCGTCTACTACCAGCGCGGAAGCTTCCTTTCGAAGGACCTCTAGGGGGACGCGAGCCGCGGCGCGCGCGTTGCCGCGGAAGTGCGAACGTCCTACGAACGAGGCGATGGGCGTCGAGGTGATGAACGGCCGCATGCTCGCGGCGATGCGCGAGAGCTGTCAGCTCGCGGCGCGCACCCTGGTGATGGTCGGCGAGCACCTCCAGCCGGGGATGACCACCGAGCAACTCAACACGCTGGTGCACGAGTTCATCGTGTCCCACGACGCGTACCCGGCGCCCCTCGACTACAAGGGCTTCCCGAAGAGCGTCTGCACCTCGCGCAACGCCGTCGTCTGTCACGGCATCCCTGGCGACGAGGTGCTCGAGAACGGCGATATCCTGAACGTCGACGTGACGACCTACTTTCCGACGAAGAACGGGTTTCACGGGGACACGAGCGTCACCTTCTACGTCGGCGAGCCCAGCGACGAGGCGAAGCACGTCGTCGAGACCGCGCGTCGCTGCCTCGAGCTCGGCATCGCCGAGGTGCGCCATGGCGCGCGCATCGGCGACATCGGCGCGGCCATCCAGGAGTACGCCCACGCCCGGGGCTGCAGCGTCGTCGAGGACTACGTGGGCCACGGCGTCGGCCGCGAGTTCCACATGAAGCCGCAGATCCCGCACTACGGGAAGCGCGGCACCGGCAAGCGCATCCGCGAGGGCATGGTCTTCACCATCGAGCCGATGATCAATCTGGGCGCGAAGGAGACCGAGCTCCAGGACGACGAGTGGACCGTACTGACGGCCGACCGGTCACTCACGGCTCAGTTCGAGCACTCCATCGCCGTCACGCGCGACGGCTGCGAGGTGCTGACGGCTCGGCCCGAGGTCGTGCGCCACTGCGAGGACGTGGCCTGGGCCGACGTCGGTCCGCTCTCCGCGCCCGCTGCGTGGGCCGCCCGCAGCGCTGCCGCGAGCTGAGCGAAGGCCCGGCCACTCAGTCCTCGGGATCGGGCGGCTCGAAGAGGAGGATCACTCCGTCCCGCACCTCGTGGGGCACGGCCTGGAGCCGCTCCCCCTCGCAAGGGCCCGCCGTGCAGACCCCGTCCCGAGGCCGGTAGGTTGCGCCGTGGGTGAGGCAGATGAGGTGCCGTCGCTCGCCGTCCCAGAACTCCCGGCTGCCGGAGTCGAGCGGGATGGGGATGTGCTGGCAGAGGTTCACCCAGACGCGCAGCGCGCCCCCCGCGTCGAGGAGCACCAGCGCCTCGCGCGGGAGCCCGTGCGCGTCGATGCCCAGGGGCACCACGCGCACCTCGCCGGGCGCGAGCGTCTCGCGGGCGCCGGCCTCGTAGGTCACGGGCTCAGCCACCGGGCGGTCCCTTCGGCTGGCAGTACACACGCTCCGCAGCCACGCGCAGAAGCTCCGGCTCCGGGTCGTCGGTGAAGAGCGCGCCGGTGAGGGCGCCGCCGTAGACGCAGCCCGTGTCCAGGCCGAGCGCGTGGGGGTGCTGCTGGAGGCCCCGGAGTGCGTCGTGGCCATAGACCACGAGCTCGGGTCCTGCCCAGGCGGCCCCCCAGGGGCGGCCGAGGGCCTTCGTCGAGAGCTGCCCCTCCGCGTCGAGGCTCCGGGCGTTCATCACGAGGTCGGGGTTCTCCGTGGCGAGCTCGTCCGGATCCACGAGGGGGTCGAGGCCGCCATGCACGACGAGGAGCGTCCGCTGGGCGAGCACGTCGTCATAGCGACGGAGCACGGGCTGAGCGTCGAGGTAGGCCCATTCTTCCGGGCCGAGGGCCTCGCAGGCGGCGCGGTGGCTTCGCCCGAGGGCGGGCGGCGGCGCTCCGTCGCGCGTCGCGTGCCACCAGCCGAGGCACCGGGCGTCGTGGTTTCCGCGCACCGCCTCGGCGCCGACGCGGAGGGCGAGACGGACCGCGCCGAGGGAATCGGGGCCCTTCGCCACGAGGTCGCCCACCAGCACCAGCCGGTCCGTCCCCGGAACGAAGCGGGCGTGCGCGAGCAGCGCCTCCAGCTCCGCGCGGCAGCCGTGGACGTCGCCCACCACCAACGTGCGCCGAGAGGACGTCGGGCGGGCGGACGTGCCGCGCGGGGAGATGCCGCCCGAGAACCCAGAACGCACGG
>CALCTH010000270.1 GCA_937893795.1 uncultured Myxococcales bacterium
CCCAAACCGCCGCGCCCCAGCCCGCCTTTGCCGCCCTGGCCGCTCGCACCTTCCCGGGCGCCCCGCGCGAGACCACCCCTCTCGGTTCGCTCGATGAGGCGACCAACTTCCGGGCCCAGGTCCGCTTCAACACCTTCGGCGCCGAATGGCACGCCGACCCCGCGCGCCGCGGTGGCGCGGCGGCCGTGCCCGTGGCCGGCGACGACGCCGAGGCCAAGGCGGCGGTCCTGGCGCTCGCGACGGAGGCGGGCTTCGCGGCCCTCGCTGCGGGCCCGCTCCGCAACGCCGCGCTGCTCGAGCACGCGGCGGTGCTCTGGATTCACCTGGCCACCGTGGGCGGCCTGGGTCGCGACAACGTCTTCGTCTGGGCGTCGCGCTAGCTCGAGATGGAGGCTTCGCGGCCGAGCGCCTCGGCCATCGCGTCGACGAAGGCGCGGGTCTTGGCGGGCAGGTAGCGCTGGCCGCGGTAGACGACCTGCACCGGCAGCGCCGGGAAGCGTAGCGCCGGGAGCACCCGCACGACGCGGCCGGCGTCGAGCGCCTCCTCCATGGCCCAGAGCGGCCCGTGGAAGAGGCCTCGCCCCGCTTCGACGAGGCGCACCAGCGTCGAGATGCTGTTGACGGTGAAGCGCGCGCGTACCCGGATCTGTCGGCGCGCCGCGCCTTCGCTCACCACGGCGATGGGAAAGCTCCCGCGCCGGCTGAGGTAGCCGAGGAAGGCGTGCCCCTCGAGGTCCTCGAGGGACGTGGGCGGGTCGCACCCCTGCAGGTACCTCGGCGCGGCGACGAGGGTCCGGGGCACCGAGCCGATGCCCCGGAGCCTCAGGCTCGAATCCGTGAGCGTGCCGATGCGCACGGCGGCGTCGAGGTCCGCGGCGCCGAGGTCCGCGAAGCCCGTGCCGAGCGAGAGCTCGACGGAGAGCCCCGCGTGGCGCTGCTCCAGCGCCTCGAGCACGGGCACGACGAAGCGCACCCCGAACTCTGGCGGGGCGCTCACGCGGAGATGCCCCGTGGGCTCGTCGCCGCCCGAGAGGCTCGCCTCGAGCGCGTCCTCCTGCGCCACGATGGCGGCCAGGCCTTCGTAATAGCGTGCCCCGAGCTCCGTCGGGACCGAGCCCCGCGTCGAGCGCTCGAGGAGCTGCAGGCCGAGGCGCTGCTCGAGGGCGGAGAGGCGCCGGCTGACGGCGGAGGGGTCGACGCCGAGCTGCGCCGCCGCAGCCTTCAGGCTGCCCCCCTCGACGATGCGGAGAAAAAGGCGCTCGTCGGAGTCGGCAGCTACCCGATTCACGGCGCGAGGTTAGCCTGTGCGTGCGGAATACGCATGTACAAGCTGCAGAAAGCCGGTCTTCCGTGCCTTGATCGCATGAACCAGGATGAGTCCATCGCAGGGCGGACCCCGCCCGAAAGGACCCCTCATGACCACCGACATCTCTTCCTCCCTCGTCGACCTCCAGGGGCGCACGGCCCTCGTCACCGGCGGAAGCCGCGGCGTCGGCCGCGACATCGCCACGCGCCTCGCCGAGGCCGGCGCCGACGTCATGTTCACCTACCGGAGCCGCGCCGACGCCGCGGAGGAGGTCGTGGCCTCGATTCATGCCCTCGGCCGCCGGGCCGTCGCCGTACAGGCCGATCTCACGGGCACCGGCGACGTCGCGCGCCTCGCCGCCGAGGTGAGCGCCACCCTCGAGGGCTGGGACGCGCCGGGCCTCGACGTGCTCGTGCACAACGCGGGCGTCGGCTCGCACCAGGCCGTCGGCAGCGTCACCGAAGCCGAGGTCGATCGGGTCTTCGCCACCAACTACAAGAGCGTCGTCTTCCTCACCGAGGCGCTACTGCCGACGCTCCGCGAGGGGGGGTCCATCGTGGCCATCGGCACGGGGCTCACGCGCTTCTCCCTCGCGGGCATGGGCATCTACGGCTCGCTCAAGGCGGCGCTCGAGCGCTACATGGCCTACCTCGCCGTCGAGCTCGGCCCGCGCGGCATTCGCGCCAACGCCGTCGCGCCCGGCGCCCTCGACACGGACTTCAATGCCGCGGCGCTCGAGGCGAACCCGGGCATGCGCCCCTTCATCGAGGGCGTGACCGCGCTCGGCCGCATGGGCGTCGCCGAAGACATCGGCGCGGTGGTGGCCATGCTCGCTTCGCCTGCCGGCCGGTGGATCACGGGCCAGCGCATCGAAGCCTCGGGCGGCATGTTTCTCTGATCAGCCGGCGTCGCGGTCGAGCAGGTTCACGGCGGCGCGCAGCGTTTCGACGTGCGTGCCGAGGCCGGGCTTCCAGTAGAGCGTGTGGCTCAAGAACCCCAGGCGCCGGCGCGTCCGCACCGGAAGGTCGCGGACGCCCCAGCCGAAGAGGCCCGCGAGCGGCCCGCCGATGACGTCGCCGTGCAGGAGCAGCCGCACCGGGAAGTAGAGGTTCGTCCAGCGGCAGGGCCCGAAGACGGCGCCGTGGTGCAGCGTGCGCTTCACCCGGTCCTTCGGGAAGGAGATGAGCCCGTCCTCGGTCGTCGGCGGGCAGGTGGGGAACTCGCGGATGGCTTGCCGCTTCGCGAGCCGCGCGGCGTCGGGGGCCAAGAGCACGTCCGCGTGCGCGAGCGGGCTCCCGAGCGTCACGAAATCGGTCACCCGCCAGCCGTGCTCGGCCTCGCGCAGCTCACGGTGCAGCGCGCGCTGGAGCCCGCGGTAGGCCTCCGGGTCGCCGGCCGCGATGGCTTCCTCGAGCTGACCGAGAGCCCCGACGCGCTCCGAGGCCGAGCCCGTGCTCCGGCCGACGCCCTTGCCGCTCGCGTGGTAGGTCGCCCAGGCGTAGGTGAGCACGTCGTAGCCGATGACGCTCCCGAGGCTGTGGCCCACGACGACGATGCGCTCGTAGCCGGCGTCGTGGAGCTTGCCGATGAGGGCCACGCCCTTGGCGCGGATCTCCTGGCGCCGCTCGATGTTGGCGGGCGCCGGGTGGAGGTAGCGCGCCGCGTCGCCGACCACGTTGCGGAGCGTCGGGATGGCCAGCCCGGCCACGAGCGCCGCGGCGCCGCCGCTCACCCAGGGGGAGAGCCAGGGTGGCACCCACGCAGGCCAGTGGGCCGCGGGCACGACCGTCAGCCCCAGGAACGCGAGCACCAGAACGCCGCAGGCCACCAGCAGGAGCCAGGCCAGCAAGAGCCGCCGGGGCACCTTCCAGGGCCAGCGGAGCAAGAGCACGCGGGCCCAGGCGCTCACGTGGCCGAGCGAGTTCCCCTGCATGAGGTGCTGCCAGTAGAACTCGTAGAAGTCGGTGCGGACGCCGTCGGCGTTCGCGCTCGTCGTCAGGCGACGGAGCTCGAAGTTGCCGGAGATGGTGTCGGGCTTGCTCCAGACCCCGGGCTTCGCGTGCGGGTGATGCACGGACGCGTCGCTCGTCCAGACGGCCTCCACGAAGCCCGGAAGGCTGTCCATGGGGTGTTGCTCGCCGATCCCGTGAATCAGCAGCACCGCTTGCTTGCCCGTGCCTTCCACCTGCGGCCGTGCTTACCAGCCGGCTGCGACGCGAAGGAAGCCGCTTGGCGATGCTCCGTGCGGTCCGTCGCCGCCTGGCTACGCTTCGATGCGCCCGAGGGGTGAGCACGGAAGCGACGAGATATCCGCGGCGTGCTCAGAGGCCAGCGGCGTCGCGGAGCGCGTCGACGCTGCCGTTGAAGAGCTGGTCGAGCCGGTCGAGGCCCCAGCAGCGGACCTGGCGCTGGCTCGCGGCGCAAAAATGCGCGTCGCCCCCGCTGAGGCCGATGGCGCCGTCGATGCCAGACACGGGAACGGGGGCGAGGCTACAGCCCACGTCGTCGCAGAGGCGCGTCGTGGGCATGTCGGAGCCGAGCGCCCCGAAGTCGTCGCTCCCGAAGCAGAGGATCTCGCCGCCTTCGCGCCGGACGCAGGTGGTGACGGCGGTGCCAGCGACCTCCACGGCGTCGTCGATGCCGAGCACGCGGACGGGGTTCTCGGTGCAGTCGATGGTCCGCTCCGGCGTGACGCAGATCCGGCCGTGGTCGGCCTCGCCGTCGCCGAGCTGCCCCTCGGCTCCGCGGCCCCAGCAGTAGACCGCGCCCGAGGCGAGCGCGCAGGTGTGCTCGCCGCCCGCCGCGATGGCCTGGGCCGGCGGGAGCCCGCGCACGACGGTCAGGCTCAGGAGCTCCTCGGAGGGCGGCTGGCCCCCCTGGCTCGCCTCGTTGCTGCCGATGCAGCGGACGACGCCTGCCTCATCGAGGAGGCAGATGTGGGCGAAGCCCGTCGCGATGTCGACGACGCCGCTCGACGCCAGCGTGCGAATGCCGCGGCCACATCGTGCCGACCCGTCGTCGAAGACGAAGCAGTTGCCGCCGCTCAGCCGAATGCTGGTGGCCGCGAGCAATTGGCCCTCGACGAGGCCCACGTCGCCCACGCCGCCGTCACCGAAGCCGACGGCGCTCCCGCACACGTAGCCGCGCCCTTCGAGGTTCACGCAGCTGCCGTCGAGAAGCTCCGTCGGGCCCCGGGGTAGCGCGATGCGGCGCGGGCGGAGCTCGTCGCCCCAGCACGCGAGCTGGCCCGTGCTGAAGAGCAGGCACGAGTGGAACACGCCGGTGGAGACGCCGACGGGCACCCCGCCTTCGGGCGTCCCGAGGTCTTCGGGCAGGTCCGGCGCCGCATCGGGGGACGGAACGCCGGCGTCCTGGGGCGCGGGCGGGTCGAGCTCGCCCACCACCACGCTCTGGTAGCAGCCCAGCGACATCGCCAGGGCGACCGACATGCTCCACCTCACGGCCCTAGACTCACCCGTCGGCCCGCCGCCCGCCACCGCCTTCCGCGCCGTCGCTCCCACCGTTCGTCACGGTCACAGGTGTGACCGGTCCTTCATCCCGCGAGCCGGCGAAGCGTCGACGCCTGGGCTTGGCACGCCGTCTGCAATCTCCGCCCACTGAGTGCCGAAGGGCATGAAAGGAGAAGAGGAATGAGTCACAAGATGATCATGGGGGATTCGAAGGTCGTTTGGGTGGCGAGTCTCCTGTGTGCCGCCGCATGGATCGGCTGCGGAGACGACGGCGACGGGGACGGCCTCGACGGGAACCTCACGGTGGCCGAGATTAGCGACGAGGACTTCGTGGGGCTCTGTGAGGAGGCGCAGGCCGACCTCACCGCGGCCGTGGGATCTCCCCAGGAAATCGGATGTTTGCTCGAAGGGATCTTCGCCGGTGCGCTGGCCGGCGGCGACCCCGCGGCCTGCGAGTCCGCGCGCACGGCGTGCCTCGCCGATCCGCCGGCCGACAGCGAGTTCTCGGCGCTCGGATGCGATGAGGCCGACCTCGGATCGCGCGAAGGCTGTGACGTCACCGTAGCGGAGATCCGTTCTTGCCTGGCCGATCTCAATGCGCTTTTCTCCGACGTCCTCGAGCCGCTCTCCTGCGATAGCGTGTCGGACCCGGAGGCCACACCGGACATCGACATCGGCGAGCTACCCGAATCCTGCGCGGCCCTCGAGCGCCGTTGTCCCGACCTTTGAGGGCGCCGCGCTGAGGCATGAGCGCCGGCCATGGCATGGTTCGCCCTCGGACAGCGGTCCGAGGAGCGAGCCATGGCCAAGGACCGGAGCAGCGTGGGCATCGTGCAGACGACGCCGGCCTTTGGCGACCTCGAGGCGGGGCTCGGCATCGTCGAGGAACGGGTGCGCGACGCCGCGGCGGCCGGCTGCGAGCTGGTGACGATGGGGGAGACGTTTCTGCCCGGCTATCCGGTGTGGCTCGACACGAGCCCCGCTGCGGCGCTCTGGGATCACCCGCCGGTGAAGGAGGCGTTCGCGCGCATGCGCCGCAACGCCGTGGTGGTCGGGAGCGCGTCGACCGAGCGGCTGGGATCGCTCGCGCGGGAGACGCGCACGACGCTGGTCGTCGGCGTGCAGGAGCGCGTGCGGAGCGGACCGGGCGCGCACACGCTCTACAACACGCTGCTCACCTTCACGCCGGACGGCCGCCTCGCGAACCACCACCGGAAGCTCGTGCCGACCTATACGGAGCGCCTCGTCTGGGGTCCCGGCGACGGCGACGGGCTCCGCGCCGTCGAGCACGAGGGCGTGCGCGTCTCGAGCCTCGTGTGCTGGGAGCATTGGATGCCGCTCGCGCGGCAGGCGCTGCACGAGGCTGGCGAGGACGTGCACGTGGCCGTATGGCCGACGGTGCACGAGCGGCATCAGATCGCGAGCCGCCACTACGCCTTCGAGGGGCGCTGCTTCGTGTTGGCGGCGGGGCAGCTCGGCCGTGTCCGCGACCTGCCCGAAGGGCTCCGCCCGGACCGACCAGGGGGCGACTTCGTGCTGTGCGGCGGGAGCGCCATCTACGCGCCGGATGGTCAGCCGGTGGTCGAGCCGGTCTTCGAGCAGGACACCACGGTCATGGCCGAGCTCGACCTGACGCGCGTGGATGCCGAAGCGATGACCCTGGACGTCGCGGGCCACTACCACCGTCCCGACGTGTTTCGCTTCGCCGTCGAGCGCACGCGACGCGAGCCCGAGTAGCCGCGCGGGGAATCCGGGCCGCGGCGCCGTATCACGGTTCAACGCGAGGGCGCGTGGGTCGTTGCCTTGGCGAAACCCCTTGCGTGATAACGGTGGCCTCATGCGACTTCGCGTTCTCCCTTTCGTGCTGCTGGCGCTGGCCTGCCGAACCACGCCGACGACGGTGGTGACGACCCTGGCGCCCGGCGTGCTCCTCGACGCGAACGGGCAGCTCGGCGAGGGCGACATGCGCATCGGGCAGGCGTGGTCGGACAGCTACGAGGTCAGCGTGCTCGCCGGCGACGCCGTGGCCGTGGAGGTGGCGACCGACGCCTTCGACCCGATGCTCGAGGTCACGGCGCCCGGCGCCGATGCCATCGTGAACGACGACCACGAGGGCGACCGGACGCGGAGCCGCGTGGAGCTGGTGGCGCGCGAGACGGGCACGCTGAAGATTCGCGTGACGAGCTACGGACCGGGCGCGTCCGGGAGCTACCGCGTGTCGGCCCAGCGCGCCGCTCCGAGCGAGGCCGCAGCCCGCGGACCGAGCGCGACGCCGATGACGAACGTGCTCGTTCCCGGCGGCACCAGTGCCGGCGTGGTCGATGGCGCGGACCGCGCGCTGCCGGACGGACGCCGCTACGAGCTCGTGGTCGTCGACGTGCCCGAGAACCAGGCGATGACGCTGCGGGTGAGCGGAGGCGCGGAGGTCGTGCTGCGCGATCCGAGCGGGCGCTACCTGAACGCGCCGAACGGCCAGGCGCAGCTCGCGCATGCGGGGCGCTACCAGGTGCAGATCATCGCGCCGCAGGGCGCGACCCTGGCCTACCGCGCAGAGCTCCGGGAAGACGCGCGTACCGACGGCTTCCGCTTCCCGAGCCTCTCGCGGCCCCACCATCGGCCGCCGGCGGCGAGCGCGCCGTCGACGGAGCTGGCGCTCGGCCAGCAGCAGCAGGCGACGCTGCAGGAAGGCGACCTCCGCCTGCCGAGCGGCGAGCTCGCCGACGTGTACCGCTTCGAGGCCGAGGCTGGGCGGGAGCTCATGGTGGAGATGGAGAGCGACGCGCTCGACAGCTACGTGATGCTCTTCGGTCCCGAAGGAGAGCTCTGGGAAAACGACGATCACGGCGGCGGCCTCGACTCGGCGCTCGACGTGCGCTTGCCGCTCGCGGGCACCTACCACCTGGTGGCCACGAGCTACCGCGGCGACATGAGCGGAGCCTACCGGCTCAAGGTCTTCGAGCCGGGGCCGGGCCCGGCGGTCGCCACGCCGAGCGGTGGCCCGGCCGGCGGCGAGCTGCGCGGCGAGCTCCAGCAGGGGGACCGGCAGCTCGGTAGCGGCGAGTTTTACGACGAGTTCGACCTCGCCTTCGAGGCGGGGCAGCGGGTGAGCTTGGCGCTTCGGTCCACGGACTTCGACCCCTACCTCATCGTGCAGGAGCCGGGCGGCAACCAGCTCGACAACGACGACGCGAATCCGGGCAGCGGCGATCTGAGCGCGGGGCTCTCGTGGTCGGTGCATCACTCGGGACCGCACCGCGTGCTGGTGACGAGCTACCAGCCCGGGGAGAGCGGCGCGTACGTGCTCGAGGTGAACGGCGCTGCGGTGGCGCCCACTGCGGCGGGCAGCGGATCGGCGAGCGGGGGTGCGGCGGGCGCCGGCTGGGATCGGACGACGGGCACGCTGACGCGCGGTGACGCGCAGCTCCCGACGGGGGCGTTCTCGGACAGCGTGGAGCGGCAGTTCTCGCCGGGGGCGCGGGTGCTCGTGGAGGCGCGGTGCTGTGACTGCGACACGTTGCTCTACGTGCGGTCGCCGAGCGGCGAGACGCTCGAAAACGACGACGCGCATCCGGGGGACCTGAACTCGGCGCTCGACTTCCTGGCGGAAGCCGGGACCTACCGGCTCATCGTGTCGAGCTACCGGCCCGGCGATACGGGCGCGTACGAGCTGCTCACGCGCGGCGGCGACGCGGCGACCGGTGGCACTGCGGCGACGGGTGGTATTGCAGCGACCGGCGGTACCGCGCCGGCGCCGACGACGGCGCCGCCGGCTCCGAGCGGTATCCAGACCTTCGAAGGCGCGCTCGAGGCGTCGGACGCGCGGCTCGCGAACGGCCACTTCTCGGACCGGCACCAGCTGAGCCTCGAAGCGGGCGCGCCGGCTTCGATTCGCCTCACGAGCGACGCCTTCGACACGTATCTTCTGGTGGAGTCCCCGAGCGGCCGGCACTTCGAGAACGACGACCTCGCGAGCGGCACGTACAACTCGGGGGTGGACATCCCCGCGGCGGAGGCCGGCGTGTACCGCGTCACCGTGACGAGCTACGGCGACGGCGAGACCGGGGCGTATCAGCTGCTCGCGGGACCGGGAGGGACGCTGCCCGGGCCGAGTCCGGTGGGAGGCACGCCGCTGATTCCGGCGGGCGGCCAGACCTACGGCATCTTCGTGGGCATCAGCGACTACCCGGGCATGGGCAGCGACCTGCCGGAGTGCGCGAACGACGCCATCAAGCTCGCGGAGACGCTGCGCGAGCGCGGGCTGATGGGGCAGCCGAACCAGATCGTGCTGACGGACGCGCAGGCGACGACGGGCAACGTGCGCCAGGCCTTCCAGCAGGTGGCGCGTCGCCTCGGCCCGCGCGATACGTTCGTGTTCTTCTACTCCGGCCACGGCGGTCGTGAGGGCGGCTCCCAGCAGGCGCTCGAGATCGACGGACAGGACGAGACGCTGGTGCTCTACGACGGCACGCTCCTGGACGACGAGATGGGCCGCCTCTTCGACGGACTGAACGGCCGGCTCTCGGTGCTGGCCCTCGACGCCTGCTACAGCGGCGGCTTCGCCAAGGACGTCATCACGCGGCCGGGCCGCATCGGCCTCTTCAGCTCGGAAGAGGACGTGCTCAGCTCGGTCGCCTCGCAGTTCCAGGCCGGCGGCTTCCTGAGCCACTTCCTGCGCGTCGGCATGAGCGGCGAAGCGGATGCGGCCCCGCGCGACAGCGTGCTCACGGCCGGCGAGCTCGCCCACTACATGTTCAACCAGTTCGGCACGCACGTCCGAGACGTGAACCTCGCCGGCGCCTTCCAGCACCTGGTGGTCGACCGCGGGGCGGTGAGCTCGGACTTCCCGGTGTTCGCGTACGAGTAGGGGCGGTCAGCGGGCGTCGCGCGGGCGGACCACGACCACGTGGCGAATCGGCCCGCGCGGCTGGCTCGTGCGAGTGGGCGTGACGACGCCCGTGCTGGGACCGCCGTCGAGGTTCAGCGCGTCCTCGCATCCGGCTGCGGCGAGCTCACGGGCGAGCTCGAGGAGCGTGGGCCCGGCATCGGGCGGCGCGGGCCGGACGACGACCTCGAGCGAGCGACCGTCGTCGCGGAGACAGAGCGCCGTGCGTGCCGCGCGGCGGCCCGTTTCGCTCTGGATGTTGACGGCGCCGTCGACGACGAGGCGCGGGCGGGCCTGCAGCGCGAAATCGGGTGGATCGGCCGGAGGCGCGAAGGTCTCGCCGTCGTAGAGCTCGGCTCGCGGGCCCCGCACGACGAGCACGCCGCCTCCGAGCGCAGGGTCATAGGCGGCGAGCACGCGGCCTCGGCTCACCGCGTAGCCCTCGGCTTCGCCCTCCGCGTCGAAGAAACCGCCGTTGAAGGCAGCGAGCGCTCCCGCGGGGAGGGCCAGGCGCGCGTCGAGGGGCTGATCGACGATGGCGAGGCGTACGTCCGTCAGGCCGAAGACGAGGCGGGCCGCAGCGGGCGACGAAGGAGAGGCCGCGGGCGGCGCGTCTCGGTCGCTCCGGCGGCCTCGACAGGCGAGCGCGCCCACGAGCGTGAGCACGGCGAGGACGCCGCGGCCGAGTCGCTGGAGTGATCCGTTCACTTGTTCGCCGATTCTGCCCTTGATAGCGGTACTTGCCTGGGAGGGTGAGGATGAAGAACGTAGGACTCTGCGTGCTGTTCGGGCTGATGGTCGGCGTCGCCGGCTGCGGTGACGACAGCGAGGGCACCACGGGAACCACGGACGGCGGTCCCGATGCCGCGGCCGATACCGGCGGCGGGGGACCCGACAGCAGCGTGGGCTTCGGAACGGGGCTGCCCTGCTTCATGTTCCCGGACGGGCAGATCGCGGAGCCGGCGGACTGGCCGCACGAGATCCCGGACGCGCACGTTCTCGGCAACGCCTCGATCATCATGACCCGCTACAACCTGGGCGGCGCCACCGACCAGGCCGAGGCCGTGCTCAACGAGTATCGCGACACGGTCTTTGCGGGCTTCAGTCCGACGACGACGGTCGACGACATGAACAACCGCATCATCACGTTCACGAACGGGAGCAACATCTCGGGCGAGATCGAGGCCTTCTCGGCCGACGGCGGCTTCGAGGCGGGCACCTGCGTGCGGGTAAACGTCGAGTACAACGAGACGCCCATCTGAGCGGCGGACGCCGGCTTAGGGGAGGACGTAGCGTCGCGCGTGGAACCACCCGCTGCGACCGCTCAGCAGCAGAACCAGGCGCACGCGAAACGGAGGGGGGCCGGGCGACGGCGGAGGGTGACCGACACGTCGCCGCCCCGCTCATCGGCGGGCGGCGCGGCTCGAGGAACCTGCGTGTAGACCCAGGTCGCCACGTGGGCCTCGCCACCCCGAGCGGACCTGGCTCTACGTCACCTACCCCTGCTAGCCATTCCCCGTGGCTGCCACCCGCAAACGCACTCCCGCTCCCGACACCACGGGCTCCCTCTTCTCCGAGGCCTTCGAGGACGCCTCGCTCGCGGATGAGCTCCAGCGCCGGTACCTCAACTACGCGCTGAGCGTCATCTCGAGTCGGGCGCTGCCCGACGTGCGCGACGGGCTCAAGCCCGTGCAGCGGCGGATTCTCTACACGATGTGGAACGAGCTGCGGCTGCGGCACGACCAGAAGCATCGGAAGTCGGCCGCCATCGTCGGTGACGTGATGGGCAAGTTCCATCCGCACGGCGATACCGCCATCTACGACGCGCTCGTACGGCAGGCGCAGAGCTTCACCATGCGCCTGCCGCTCGTGGATGGCCGCGGCAACTTCGGGTCGCCGGACGGCGATTCGCCCGCCGCCATGCGCTACACGGAGGCCCGGCTGCAGCGCGTCGCCGGGGAGCTGCTCGGGGAGCTCGACCAGCAGACCGTCACCTTCCGGCCCAACTACGACGGGACGCGCTTCGAGCCCGTGGTGTTGCCGGCGCGATACCCGAACCTCTTGGTCAACGGGGTGCAGGGGATCGCCGTCGGCATGGCGACCTCGATTCCTCCCCATCACCTGGGCGAGGTCGTGCGCGCCGCCATTCGCCTCGTCGACGACCCGGAGCTCTCCGTCAAGCAGCTGCTTCGCACCATCAAGGGGCCCGACTTTCCGACCGGCGGACAGCTCATCAGCGACAAGGCCGAGATCGAACAGGTCTACACCGAGGGGCGCGGCACGCTGAAGCTGCGCGGCACCTTCGACGTCGAGCAGCGCGCGGGACGCGGCGCCAAGGGCAACCCCCTCATCGTCATCGACTCGATTCCCTACGACGTGAAACGCGGCACCGCCGTCGAGAAGATCGCCGAAGTCATCATCAAGCGGACGCTGCCGCCGCTCCTCGACGTGCGCGACGAGTCCACCGACGACACGCGCATCGTCTGCGAAATCAAGAAGGGCGCCGACCCGCAGCTGGTCATGGCCTACCTCTTCAAGCACACGCCGCTGCAGACCACGGTAAGCGTCGACCTCACCTGCCTCGTGCCCACGGCCAAGGCCGACGTAGCCGCGCCCCGGCGCCTCGACCTCAAGGAGATGCTCCGGCACTTCCTCGATTTCCGCATGGAGGTCGTGGTCAAGCGCCTCGAGTTCCAGCTGAAGAAGCTCCGCGAGCGCATTCACCTGCTCGAGGGCTTCATCACCATCTTCGATGCGCTCGACGAGACCATCCGCATCATCCGCCGCTCGGACGACCGCGGCGACGCGCGCGCCAAGCTCATGAAGCGCTTCGGTCTTGACGAGGTGCAGACGGACGCCATTCTCGACCTCCGCCTTCACCGGCTGGCCAAGCTCTCCATCCTCGAGCTCCGCGAGGAGCTGAAGCAGAAGCAGGCCGAGGCCAAGCGCATCGAGAAGCTCCTGAAGAGCCCCAAGGCGCGCTGGGCCATCATCAAGGACGAGCTCGAGGCCATCGCCAAGGAGCACGGGTCCGAGCGGCAGACCCTCATCGTCAAGGACATGGACGAGCCGGCCTTCGACGCCGAGGCCTTCATCGTCGACGAGGACGTGATGGTCGTCCTCACCCAGCAGGGCTGGATCAAGCGCCAGCAGCGGGTGAAGGACGTCTCCACCACCCGCGTGCGCGATGGCGACCAGGTCCTCGAGGTCGTCGCGGGCTCGACGCGCTCCACCGTGGCGCTCTTCAGCTCGGCCGGCGCCTGCTACGTGACGCGCGTCGTCGACATCCCGCCCACCACCGGCTACGGCGCGCCGGTGCAGTCGCTCTTCAAGCTGAGCGACGGCGAGCGCATCGTCGCCATGGTCGGCATGGACCCGCGCTTCCGCGACGTGCCGCCGCCGAGCGAGGACGCCGCCGAGCCCGAAACCCCCTTGGCCATCGCGGTCACGCGCCGCGGCTTCGCGCTCCGCTTCTCGCTCCGCTCGCACCGCGAGCCCTCGACGCGGAGCGGCCGCAAATACGCGCGGCCGCCGAAGGGCGACGAGGTGGTGTACGTCGCGCCGGTCGAGGAAGGCGACGCCATCGCCTGCGCGACCTTCGAAGGCCGCGCGCTGCTCTGCGACGCCGAGGAGGTCTCGCTCCTGAGCGGGGCCGGGAAGGGCGTCTACCTCATCAAGCTCCAGGGCAACGACCAGGTCGTCGCGGCCCAGGTGCTCGGCAGCGACTCCGACGCGCTCATCGTGCAGCGCGACGGCGGCAGCGAATACCGCGTGACCCGCCGCAAGTACGAGCTCGTGAGCCGCGCCGGCAAGGGCTTCTCGCTCTTCAAGCGCGGCAAGGTGAGCGGCGTCGTCTACCAGGAGCCCACGCTGCCGGGCTTCCCGGCGCCCGAGGACGATTGAGGGGCGGCCGCAAGCCGATCACCGGCGGCGCGAGAGACGAGCTCCCGCCCAGAACGCGCCGGAGATGCCCGCGAGCACCAGGACCAGGGCGACGTTCTGCAGGGGCTCCGACGTGGGCGCGGCCGCCAGCGGCGGTGGCCAACGAAGCGGTCCGCGCGCCTCGACGGGCTGCCTCGACCCGTCCGGGTAGAGCGCGACCACGCGCAGGTCGCTGGCGTCGGTCTCGTCGGCGACCGGCGCGTAGAACGGCGGCCCAACGAGCTCGAGGATCACCGAAGGGTCGTCCCGTGCCGCCTGGGCCGGGTCCCAGAAGCGCCGGGGGTCACGCGGAACCAGTGTCCGCCCGCCGGGCCAGCTCACCTCGAAGAGCTCCGCCTGCGACTTCATGCGGCCGAAGAGCGAGGTGCGTTCGCCGCACTCGATTCTGCCCCTCGCGGCGCGGCCTACCGTCGGG